>JBMOHW010000381.1:0-2006 GCA_049317665.1 Terrimicrobiaceae bacterium
TACTTGCACGCTATTGCCATCCGTGTAACACAGTGCAAACTCCCCGACCAACATCTTCGAAGTCTCGAGTACACCAAACTTTTCAATCAGCGGAATCAGACACTCGCAATCGTTTGCGCTGTGAGAAAACTGGGCGTGGTTATAAATCTCCCCGTTGCACACGAGCATCTTTCCATTCTTCTTGAACGGCTGCATGCCAGCCGATGACGTGTCGTTGATTGCGAGCCTCGAAAACTCCATGAAACAGTTTCCTAGTTTTTCCGCCTTTGCGTCGTCGGGCCCTCTGTGCGAGAGGGTGCCGAGACTGACAGGCACATCGCCGAGCACGCACAGTATTCCGCACATTTGTGTATTAGACATCGTAAGCTTTATATAAGAACAGGGGTATCACGGCTGGAATAGCGCCCCAAAGCGCCGACCCTCCGTACCCAAAGTACTCATAGTACCCTTTGAGACTCGGGAAAAGTTCTAGTTTCCTGAAAATGAAATCGAGCACGACACCGTACATTGCAAGGTACTTGTACTCGAGGGGGAGTTTCAGAACGTACACGTACACGACAAAGAAAAGAGACATCATCCCGCCTGCTATGAAAAGAGACTCGACGCGACCGTGTTGCGCAAAGTACTCCTTGAGACCCCATCCGGTGGGTCCTCCCATCTGAAACTGTTCGATTCCTGACTGGAGAGCTGCGTCCCCTGCAAATCCAGTCATACAAGCTGTGCTCACGAGGTCCATTACTTAGTGCAAGTATTTCTTTTTAAAGCTAGCATCGCCCATGTAAACATGGAACCCATAACTCTCCAGGTAGTGTTTGGTTCTTTGAACGAAACTCAGAACGTCGAACTCCATATACTCTTCATTTCCATAGTTGTGTTGCTGTCGCTCGTGAACGTGTACCTAGTTTTAAAGATGCACTACAGTTTACAGAGGAGGCGAAGGAGATTCCTTGATGTATAACTTTTTTATTCCTGGGAGACCAAATGCGTAACGAACTTTAGAATACACCTTGTCGACAAAGTCAACGTGTTCACTCATCTTTGAACAATCTTTTTCAACTGTACCTATTTGATTTTCAATCATTTCCAGTCTCTTCGAAATGGTTTTCAGCTGTTCGTCTATACTCTGCATGTACTCTTCGACGCTCATGTACTGTACTTCTAGATTAATAAATACTCAAAACTTCGCTGACGGCCGGGTGTCTCTGAATGTCCTCGTTCGTAAACTCTATGCTGTCAATGTACTCGAGTTCCCTGTCGGAAAGTTTTTCAAACAAGTCGTATAGACCGTTCCCCTTGTATGAAACATCGCTCTGGTCGAGGTCACCCGTGACGACCATTTTAGAGTAGTCACCCAACCTGGTGAGAGTCATCTTCATCTGATTGGGAGTGCTGTTTTGCATTTCGTCGGCTATTATGAAGCTCTTCTTGAAAGTGCGTCCGCGCATGTATGCGAGCGGGACTATCTCCACATACTTTTGAAGCCGCTCCTTTTCGAATATTTCAAACATGGGCTTGACCCAGGGCTCCATCTTCTTCTCGAGCTTTCCTGGTAAAAAACCCAGTTCCTCATCGGCACTCACGGCTGGCCTTGTGATGATAATCTTTTCGACTTTGTTCAGTATGAGCTGTTTCGCAGCAGCCTGACACGCGAAGAGCGTCTTCCCACAACCAGCCGGGCCGGACGCGACTACGATAGGTTTCCTCGGGTCAATGAGCTTACTTACGTACAGTAACTGAGCTGGCGTCCTAGGAAGAATCATATGTGTACTGTCACTCTTCTTTTTAATTTATAGATATAGTCACGTCTGGACAGTGTGTAAACACATAACTTGTCAAGAATGCGTATATCGACACCGCGTCGACCCACTCGAAGATGCACAGAGCGGCTTCTCTCAGCCAGGAGATTGGTATAAAACGTATTTTTGTCAAAACGGACACCGCCATCGAAGCCCCTTGAAGGAGTGAGCGGTTTTGGGACTGGGAATACAGTACCATCAGGTAGGCGT
>JBMOHW010000382.1:0-1998 GCA_049317665.1 Terrimicrobiaceae bacterium
ATGTTGTGCATCAACCCCGTCGCATTGTATTCGTAAACAGCAAAATGGTAGGCCGTGCTGGGAGACAACCCGGTGACGCTCACCGAAGTGCCCGTCCCCTTATAGACTACGTAATTACCTGTCCCGATCTGGTTGCCGCTGCCAAAGGCAGCATTGGCGGTATAAGTGGTTCCGTTTATCGGATCCGCGTTAACCGCTCCGATGGCTCGGGCAACAACAAGGACACCGGCAGTACCATTACCGCGAGTCCACCCAACCGTGGCCGAGGAGGAGGTAATGCTGGAAGAAGTAAAGCTCGTGGCCTGGTTGGAAGGCGACAACGGCATGGTCGCCGTGATCGTAAAACTACCAGCAGTGCCGCTAAACTGAAGGACGCGAACAAAGTAAGTGGTTCCCGCCACTGCGGTAAAGGTCGCCACTTCTGAGGTGTTTCCGCTATCAGCTCCATCGAGAACCGATTGGCCTGTGGTCGAAGTTGGCGCCGCCGGTCCGGCCCATGCTTGGATATCCAAGTCCTGAGATGTGGTGGAAGTTGTGGTTAAAGTGACCGTGCCACCCTCTGTCGCCGTGAGACTAAACCACACATCAGTTTTGCTGTTAGCATCGCTGGTAATTGTGGAGTAAGTGGCCGCCGCAGTCGTTCCATTGGCCGCGGATCCGTTTACAGTTACAGAGGTTGGTACAGAAGAAAGATCGTTGGTCGGCGAGACATTGTTACCCGAGCCCGAGGTGGTGACGTTCGCGCTACTGGAAGCACCGCCTCCGGTAAGAACAACGGCTGTTGCGCTGTTGTATGTGCCTAGGGCCATAGAGGCGGTAAATCGAACCCAGACTGTAGTACTGTTCGCAACATTGATGGCGGAAGAACCGAACCCGGCACTGGCACTTGTCGTAGAGACCTCATATCCAGTTTGCGGGGTTACGGTGATGTCTGTGTTAAGGTTGGCTCCCGCCGCCGTGAAAGAAACACCTGTGGAAGCCGTACCTACCGTTGTGGACATGGCACTTCCAAGAGTAGCAGCGGTAAGGGTGGGTGCCGTCGGCGCCGCCCCAATAGTTGCCGGAACCGCGTTGTAGACCACGAAGTCGTCGACAAACAGATTAGCCGCATTGCCCGTGCTGGAAATTCCAGTGAAGGTTGTTGAGTTGATAGAAGTATCGAGTGACAGGCCACTGCTGGCCAAGTTGCTCGCGATCTGAGTCCCATTGATATACAAGTCGAAATTCCCAGCGGTTAATGCCTTTGATGATCCATTGTAGCTATAGCTCTTGGTACTGCCCGACGCTCCGTTAAATTTAACTACCTCGACAGTGTAAACCGTGCCTTGGGAGAGCGAGGTGCTGGTCAAACCGGTGCTTACATAATTTCCACTCACATTCGCGTAAGCTAGCGCCACAGCCCCAGAGCTTCCGTAAGTGAACCGCAGACTGACGGCAGCCTGCGTATTACTGACTGCTTGGTTGTCTGTAAAAGTACCCCCTGCACCTTGATAAAAAGTCCACGAGCCGGTAGTAGCAGTATTAGCCCCAGAGGAATCACCAAAAAGGACTTTAAAAGAGGTGTAAAACTCTTTTCCCCCAGTATAACCAGCAATCGGCGATGCCTTAGAAACGGAGGTTGAGGTGGAGGCGACAGCCCTCAAGTAAGCACCAGCAGTTCCGAGAGGATTGGGAGTACTAGTTGTCACAACAATGGGTGCGGCTGCCGCTGCAGCACCAGCTCGTGCATACGTAGTGCCGGAATTTGGGTTGGGGATAATGCCCGTAGAACCAGTTTGGGAAGCATAGGTCGCTGGAGTTGTCCCAAAGTTTTGTGTCGATGTCTGCCCCCAGCTCGTCGTCGCAAAGGTCATCAAGGCCGCACAGATCGCAAGGGCCTGGAATTTGAATCGAAATTTTACAACTGCTTTATTCTTAATCCCTGAATCCCTGAACCCCTTTTTCTGCGAACCCCTGAATCCCTCAAATCCTGAATCCCTTTTCAGGTCCCGATATACC
>JBMOHW010000383.1:0-1998 GCA_049317665.1 Terrimicrobiaceae bacterium
ACCTACAGTTGCTAATGAATTCAATCTTACATACAATGTTTGGCTTACAGTACTGGTATTAGTCAAGGTTAAGCTGGATGAATAGGTTCCTCCAGAACTTGTTGAAATTTCAAAATTTGAAGGTGCAGTAATTGTAACACTTGCTGTTAAATTTGATCATGTAACACCAAATGTAGTATTAGATGATGCAGTACCTAAACAGGAAGTTAATGTTGCAATTGGACTTGTAATAATTAAATTTGGATTAACTGAAATGAATGAACTTGTACTATATGCTACACAAGCACCATCAGTAACAACTGCTCTAAAATATGTTGGACTTGTAAGACTTGTTGTATAGCTTGAAGTAACTGAAGCTGGAATTGTATAACTTAAAACTAAAGAACCATCTCCAGTTGCTGAGGAATATCCTTGTGTATTTGTTTTTATAGTTCCAGAGCTATATGAAGAGCCTCCGCCACCACCTCCTCCAGAAGTGCTATAACCTCGATCATTACCATCATGTCCTCCTCCTCCTCCAAAAAAACCTCCACCGCCTCCACCACCTGATCTATAAGTATTTGTCCCATTGCCATCACCAATTCCACCAATTCCAAGAACACCAGGATTTAAATTATTTGGTGCTCCTGATGTACCTCCTTGTGATTGAGTTCCGCCACCACCTCCTAGCATTCCACCACCATAATTACTTCTAAAACCATCTTGTGCAACTAATCCACCACCAGCTCCACCACTTCCCCCAGGTTCAGATTCTCGTCTTTGAATACCTGCTCCACCTCCACCGCCAACTATAAAAATTCTATTTGTTAAATCTGTCGCACCTCTTCTTATATCAGTTGCTCCTCCACCTCCACCTGCACCTAAACCACCATCTCCTCCACCATTATACCCCCCTTTTGAATCTCCACCAGGGAAAACTCCATTTGAGCCACCATTACTCCCTTTACCTCCAACATAAATATTTAAAATTTCCCCAGGCGTTGTTGATAAATCTGCAATTAATTTTCCACCATTACCACCTAAGAAGTTATAAACCGAATATCCAGAGCCTCCAGCAGCACCTAACCCATCAGCAGTGATTGAAGTAACACCAGTTGGAACTTCAAAAGTTTGTGAGGCGCCTGTATATGAAAAACTAGCGGTTGTAGAAGTCGCAGTATTGTTTATGTTACTTACTGAACCACCTGAAACATTTTGCCAATTAGAATTATCAGAAGAATATTGCCATTGAAAACTTCCAGTTGGCACATTTAAAGTTAAAGTTGTATTATTTCCATAGTTAACAGTTGGCGAAAGTGTTGTAACTGTCCCACCTATACAACCTCCTTGTGAGAATGAGAAATTAGAATAAATAAGTAAAATGATACAGGAAAAAAATTTCATAAAAAACAAAAAAAATAAAATAAAGTTTCATTCTTAAAAAAAATTCAAATATAATAAATAAACAATCACAAAATTTTAGTTTTTATTTTTATGATTACTCTGTAACGTTTTATATGACACTGACAATCAATTAATTAAGAAGGTATGAAATACTAAATAATCGTTGCCTCACACCCTTTTTCTTGGGAAATTCCCGTAGAATTTGCTCAAATGGAGCATAAAAAACCACCCTCGTTTTGGAGAGTGGTTTTGGTTTTTTAAGTTCTGAAATAATTAAATTGTTAAAAAGCCCTAATGGCACGAACATGCCATGTTCCGTTCTTATTGGCGTCGAACTGATTGCCATTTACGAAAGTTTGGACCCACGCCTTGAAGTTGGAGTTGTCCTCCGTAGAACTCCAATAGTAGGCAAGGGCAAAACCTCCGTTATCTAAACCTGGGAATGTAATAAGTCTGTTTGACCATAATAAATTTAACTCTTCTTTTGAAGGTAAATACCAATCACCATAAGTTGTTGTTATTCCTCCTGTAGTTGCAGTAACAGTATACTCATTACAAACTGTTGCAGCAATTGCATTGCCATCATAAGTTGGTGAAATGGTACTTACTTGTGCT
>JBMOHW010000384.1:0-1992 GCA_049317665.1 Terrimicrobiaceae bacterium
CCATCAGGTGCAATGGCTACATTCGGAGAGCCTCTGAGCGGCGCAAAGGCTATCCCGAACCCCGGCTAATCGGGTTTGGAAAAACCTATCACATTCCCTTCGATCAGGTTACCTATAACCAAGACGGCCTGATTTCCCAGCACAACACCGGGTTCGCTGATGTTCCGAGGTTTGCCGAGGCCTATGTCGCGGCCAAATCCGTTGGGAGCTGGGCAGGGCCTTGGGGCCAGGCTGATATCCACTGGCGGGCGCATGTTCTGTGCTGGGTGGCGCAGCACGCCTCTCGATTGCCGGGCGATTTTGTCGAGTGCGGCGTGAACAAAGGAGGCACCGCGATGCTGGTAATCGACTATCTCGGCTTGAAGAACAGCCCGGGAAGATACTTTTATCTATACGATACCTTTGAGGGGCTGGATGAAACCCTCAGCTCCGAATTGGAACTCAGGCAAACCAACGCTATCTACTCGTCCTGCTTCGAGGAGGTTACCTCACGCTTCGCGCGATTCCCAAATGTTGTTATTGTCAAAGGTTCCATTCCCCAATCCCTCCAACTCCGCGCCCCGGAGAAAGTTGCCTATCTGCACATCGATTTGAATTCAGCACATCCCGAACGGGCGGCGCTGGAGTTTTTCTGGAAACGCCTGGTCCCTGGTGCCGTCGTGGTTTTTGACGACTACGCATGGGTCGCATGCCGGCAGCAAAAGCGCGCCATCGACGATTTTGCGCTGCAAATGGGCTGCGTCGTTCTGACAGTCCCGACCGGGCAGGGCCTTCTGATCAAACCAATTTGAGCAAGAATTCATCCATGTCATCCCCAACCGATCCGTTGATCTCCATCGTTGTTCCGGCCTACAACTACGCCAGGTTCCTGGGGGCCTGTATCGATGGGGTTCTCGCGCAGACCTACGAAAATTGGGAACTTCTCGTCGTTGATAATGGTTCAACAGACAACACACAGGAGGTCATCGCTCGTTACAGCGACCCAAGAATCCGGCCATTCCGGATTGAAATCAACCGCGGTCCTGTCGAGGCCTGGGCGCTGGGATACAAGGAGTGCCGGGGCGAGTATTTTGCGATCCTCCCCGCGGACGATCTTTTCACACCGACAAAACTGGAACGGCAGGTCCGGTATCTGCGGGAGAATCCCGGTGTCAACGCGGTGGGGACTTACATCCGGGAAATTGATGATGATGGGAATACGCCACCGGAATCGAGCTGGATCATTGGTTTCATCAACCAAGCCATCGATTTTACAAACCCGGAGAACTGGCGCTGGAAGCACTACTTCTGTATCCCGACCGCGATTTACTCGAAGGAGCTCTGTGATCAGGCAAACGCCGTTCCCTGCGACGGTCTGAACAACGTCTGCGATTGGGATTTTCATGTGCGCCTGATTGGTGCCGGGGCAAAATTTGCCGTGATTCCGGAGCCGCTGACCTGCTATCGGTGGCATCGGGCGAACACGAGCCACAAGCGGGGGGATGCCAATTCCCAGTGGGTTTACAGCCAACTGAAAAGCTATGTTCCCACGCTGAGAAAAATCGGGCATTGCGATCCCGCCGAGATCGGCAACTGCCTTGCGGCGCTCTATGCCTCCACGACTGAATGCTATTTTTTGGATGGCATTCCGACCTCCCGACGGTGTGCGAATCTGGAGGCGCTGTTGGATCCGGAAGGGGGGCTGGAGGAATTCACAAGTTTCCAGCAGTTTCTGGACTACTCAGACAAGTGGGTGGTTGACTCGGAGAATCGCTCCGCCATGGCGGCGCTCGACTCCTCGATCATGGATTTAAGGTCCAGGTTGCTCTGTAAGGATCCGACCCACACTTACGATTCGAGAAGAGGGCTTTTCCCGCTCGAATATTGCGTTCTCAGCCTTCAGGAACGAAACGGCCAATTGGAGACGGAATGCCGGAAACGGGAAAGCTTGGCCTGGCTTTTGCGCCACAAATATCTCGGCTTGAAAAAATCCTTTTGGAATTTCGCCGACAC
>JBMOHW010000385.1:0-1990 GCA_049317665.1 Terrimicrobiaceae bacterium
CCGCATGTCGTTTCCCAACGATTTTACTTGGGGCGTTGCCTCGGCCGCGTACCAAATCGAAGGCGCACCTTGTGAAGACGGCAAGGGGCCATCGGTGTGGGATATGTTCTGCCGCAAACCAGGTGCCATCTGGATGGGTCAGAACGGCGATGTGGCTTGCGATCATTATCATCGCTGGAAAGAGGATGTCCGGCTGATGAAGGATCTCGGGATCAAGGCCTACCGGTTCTCGATCTCCTGGCCGCGGGTCATGCCCGAGGGCACGGGTCGGGTGAATTCGAAAGGGATGGATTTCTATAGCAATCTGGTGGACGCGCTTCTTGAGGCTGGCATCGAGCCCTGGATCACGCTCTTTCATTGGGATTACCCGCTCGCTCTTTATCACAAAGGCGGCTGGCTGAACCGGGACAGCGCGGACTGGTTCGCTGAATACGCATCGGCGGTCACCCTCCGGCTCTCAGACCGCGTCACCCGATGGATGACGCACAATGAGCCGCAATGTTTCATCGGGCTTGGCTTGGAGAAAGGCGAACACGCGCCGGGTGACCGGCTTCGGTTTGATGAAGTGCTTCTCGCCACGCACCACACGCTTCTGGCCCATGGCAAGGCCGTGCGGGCCATCCGCGCGAACGCCAAGACAGCGCCATTCATCGGCATTGCCATGGTGGCTGCACCCGGTATTCCCGTTACGGAATCGCCTGAGGATATCGAGGCGGCGCGCAAGGCCATGTTCCGGACAACCGAACGGACCGCCTTTCTGAACGCGTGGTGGTCGGACCCGATTTTTCTCGGACACTATCCGCAGGACGGGCTCGCTTTTTTCGGTGCCATCGTGCCGGAGATCCACCCCGGCGATATGGAAACCATCTCGGAGCCGGTCGATTTCTTCGGGGCCAATATCTACTATGGTTTTCCGTTCAAGGCGGGTGCCGATGGTGAACCGGAAGCCGTTCCGCATCCGCCGGGCTATCCGAAAACCACCCAGGATTTCTGGCCCGTCACCCCAACGGCGCTCTACTGGGGGCCGCGATTCCTGCACGAGCGCTACAAGGTGCCCATCGTCATCACCGAAAACGGGCACCAGAATGCCGATGTGATCTCCCTCGACGGCAAAGTCCACGATCCCCAGCGCATCGATTATCTCCAGCGTCACCTGATCGAGTTGCGGCGCGCCATCGCCGATGGCGTGCCGGTGAAGGGTTATCTGCAATGGTGCTTCGCGGACAACTTCGAGTGGGCGAAAGGCGACGCGATCCGCGTTGGACTGGTCTATACCGACTATCCAACGCAGCGGCGCATCCCGAAGGATTCGGCTTATTGGTATCGGGCCGTGATCCAATCAAACGGCGGAACGCTTCTGGAGCCACGCGAACACTAACCCAAAAGTTTATGCTCTATCCAAAAAACAACACCACGACACTCGATCCGCAACTCTTCCGCAAGCCCAGTGCGGAATACCGGGGTGCGCCGTTCTGGAGTTGGAATGCCAGACTGGACCGCGACCGACTCTTCGCCCAACTCGAAGCTTTGAAAGCGATGGGGATGGGCGGTTTCCACATTCACTGCCGGACGGGACTTGCCACGCCCTACTTGGGCGACGAATTCATGGGGCATGTCCGCGCTTGTGTTGAAAAGGCAAAGGCGGATGGAATGCTGGCGTGGTTATACGATGAAGACCGCTGGCCGTCCGGTTTTGCCGGCGGTCTGGTGACACGCGACCTGCAGCACCGGGCGAAGCATCTTCTCGTAACCGCCACGCCATACCGGGGCGAGACTGATGCCCAGGTCGGAGACGAGATGTTCACCGGCCGCTTCGAAAATGGAGTGCTTGTGGCCCGGTATCACATTGAGTTTGTCGACGGATGCCTGGGATCTTACCGGCGCCTGAACGAAGGCGAACCCGGCGCGAACTGGTTTGTTTATCTCGAAACGCCCCGGCCGACGCCATGGTTCAACCACCAGACTTATGTCGACACGCTCAGTCCGGCTG
>JBMOHW010000386.1:0-1983 GCA_049317665.1 Terrimicrobiaceae bacterium
GTGGTGCAAAGCAACGTGCATGTTGTTCCAAACTCGGCCAATATCAGGAATTTGGGTGCCAGTGATCGACGCTGGAACACAGTGTATTCACAGTATCTTGACGTTAGTGGAACAGTATCACTAGTAAATTTAACAGTTAACGGCAACCTTACAGTTACGGGTAATACCATACAAATTGGTAACATTGTCACAGATACCAAAACCATACAGTTGGCCAACACAGCAGGTACTGCTAATGCTGCCAATGGCTCAGGCATCACAGTGGGTGCCAATGACAACATTGCCACACTGTTATACAATTCTACCAGCAACGTCTGGACCACAAACATTGGGCTCAGTTCAGTTGGTAATATTACCGCACCATATTTCTTTGGTAACGGTAGTCAACTAACTGGGTTGCCCGCAACTTATGGCAATAGCAATGTCGTAGCCTACGGTGAATCAGGCTGGGCTGGCAACATTATTCCAAATGGCAATGCTGTTTACAGCTTGGGCAATGCCACAAATCAATGGAATGATTTGTATGTGAGCAATGCTACCATCTTCATGAACAACGTGCCTATTAGTTTAAGTGCAGGCAATGTGCTCACAGTCAACGGCAATGCTGTGCTACAAAACAATTCAAATACCACAATCTCAACCACTGGTAACGTTACCAGTGGTAACGTGTTGACAGGTGGTATTGTAAGTGCTACAGGAAATGTCACTGGCAATTATTTTATTGGCAACGGCAGTCAACTCACTGGATTGCCAGCCACATACGGCAATGCCAACGTGGCCACATTCTTGGCCAGCTTTGGATCAAACACCATAAGCTCCACAGGCAACGTCACTGCAGGCAATATTATTGTGGGCAATGTAGTTGGATCTGGCAATGCCATATCCATAAGCGTTGCCGGTAATATCTGGCAGTTTAGTGGTATAACCGGCAATGCCACTATACCTCCCAACGGTGCAATTAGAACTGCAACCGGAACCGGTGGTAACATTGTTCTACATCCCGACGGGACCGGTATTGTTGTGATTCAGGGTGCCGCTATAGGGCCTTTGTTGTTGCTGACGTCGGATACAGCAGGCTCCAACAATAGAATCGAAATTGACACCATTGGAAACTCATCAACCTTGGGAGCGGTGTACACTGGAAAATTTGCCCGGGGAAATATCAACAGTGCCGCAGCCGTCCAAGCTGGTGATCGTTTGACCAGCCTCAAAGGCTCTGGCTATGACGGAACTGCTTATGCCGCTGTGTCAGCACAGATAACCATTGAAGCGTTTGACACGTACTCGCCTGGCAACACGCCCAGTCAGATCAGTTTCTGGACACAGGGTTATGGCAATGTATCGCCGCAAGTAAACATGCGAATCGCACCCACCGGCAACGTGGATATCTACAACGGCAATCTCATTATGTCGGGTGGCGGTGGCTATTTACAAGGCAATACTGTAACTGGCAATGATGCTCTTTATGCTGGCAGTGCGAATTTTGTGCCGTTGGGCAGCAATGTGGTGGCACAGTTTGGTGCCAACAGCAACAGCTACAGCCAGATCAACTTCCAGAACATCAACAACGGTACCTTGGCCAGTGCCGACTACATACTCACCGCCAACAACGGCACGGATACCACTTATTTTGTTGACTTGGGTATCACAGGCAACAATCATTCAGACTCAGCATTCTTTGGCGATACTTCTACGGCCAACGATGCTTATCTGTATGTGGTAGGTGCTGATGCAACTGGTCCAGGCGGATCTGGACCTGGCAACTTGATTTTAGGCAGTACCAACGGCACCATCAAGATGTTTGTGGGCAACACTGCGCAGGCCAATGTGATTGCCACAGTAGACAGTAGTGGTTTGGTTATCAACACTGGTAACTTGGTATTACCACAAGGTGGCATTGTTTATGAAACCAACATTCCGGACGGCGGACTTAGTGGTAGTGCCATTGCTTTAAAACCAACAGGTGGAACCAATGCCGATCAA
>JBMOHW010000387.1:0-1980 GCA_049317665.1 Terrimicrobiaceae bacterium
CCAAACTCTTACAGATAAGTTGTGGTGCAGCCTATACCGATGACAAGGAAGTTGTGGAGTTTGATTCAGCGCCCCGCCTTGGTGTGCTAGAAGAAATCTTAGAAGAGACAACGCGCAAGGTCATCATCTTTGCGCTGTTCCGAAGCATCATCGACACGATACACACGCACCTCTCAAACCGAGGCATACCAAACGAGTGCATCCACGGCAGTGTGACCCCACCCAAACGCGCAGACATCATCAGGCGATTCCAAAACGAGTCGGAGCCTCGCGTGTTGGTGATGCAACCGCAAGCTACCGCACACGGGATTACCCTAACTGCCGCTGACACCGTGGTTTTTTATGGGCCACTCATGAGCGTGGAGCAATACGTGCAGTGCATAGCACGAGCCGACCGCAAAGGTCAAGATTCCGACAAAGTTACTGTGATACACATTCAGGGTAGCCCGATTGAGAAGAAGATGTTTAAAGCATTACAAGACAAGGTAAGTGATAACTCTTTACTTACTGAGATGTTCGACACAGAAATAAATTCATGAAAGGGGGTTGTATTGAGTTAAAAATTATGTAAACTGTCAAACCTTAGACAAAACAAACACAGGAGAAAGCACAATGTCTGAAGAAACCCAAGAGCCAGTACCGCTGGACAGGCTCGCAAAAATCTATCGCAAAATCAAGGAGCGTATCGACCGCTTGACTCAAGAGTACGACACCGAAATGGAAACTCTTAAAGGTCAGCAAGATGAAATCCGCTTTGCGATGAAAGACCAAATGAAGTCCATGGGCGTTAAGTCCGTGCAGACTTCCTTTGGAACTGTGTCAATGGTGACCAAGACGCGTTACAACACGCAGGACTGGGACTCATTCAAGAAGTTTATTCTTGAGCATGAAGTCGTGGACTTGCTGGAGAAACGCATCGCGCAAACCAACATGGCACGGTACCTCGAAGAGAACCCGGGCTCTCTCCCGCCGGGCTTGAACTCTGTAACGGAGTTTGAGATTCGCGTAACTAAACCAACCAAGTAAATTTATCATGACAAATATCGCACTATTTAACCCTTCCAATGTTCCCTCATTCGTACGCAACCACGAGTTATCTGAGACAGCCAAAGCCCTGACGGGCGGTGGCGTAGGCAACAGCACACAGCGCATCTCCATCAAAGGTGGTGTGTTCCGTTTGCTGGCCGGTGGCAAGGAGATTGCCGCTATCGACGAACGCTTCTTGGATGTCGTCATCGTCAAGGCTGCCCCCAAGGTCAGCCGTATCTTCTACGCTAAGTCTTATGACGGTGATAACATCACTGGCCCTGACTGCTGGAGCAACGATGGTGATCGCCCAGACGCATCCGCTGAGAACAAGCAAGCGACGTCTTGCATGTCATGCCCTCAGAATATCGCAGGTTCAGGTCAAGGCAACAGCCGCGCCTGCCGCTACCAACAACGCTTGGCTGTGGTGCTCGAGAACAACATTGAAGGTGCAGTATTGCAGTTGACTTTGCCAGCCACTTCGGTGTTTGGTAAGGAAGACGGAGATAAGCGCCCATTGCAAGCCTTCGCTCGCAACTTGGCCATGCAAAACCCTCCCATCAGCCCTGAGATGGTTGTGACTCGTATGAAGTTCGATACGAAAGCAGAAGCGCCCAAGTTGCACTTCGCGCCCAATCGTTGGTTGACTCCAGAAGAGTACGAGATCGTCAAGGCTCAAGGCGAAAGCGATGACGCCAAGCGTGCAGTTGTTATGACTGTCGCCGCTTCTGATGGTGTAAAGTCTGCCCCTGCCCCTTTGAAGATCGAAGGCAAGCGCCCCATGGGTGAGTTGACCAAGGAAGAAGACGCCCCAGCATACGAGCCGATCGCGGCCAAGGCAAAAGCGAAAGCCAAGCCTGTTGAAGCTGAGGAAGATGCTGAACCAGAAGCCCGTAAGGAGTCTGCGAAGCCGTCGGCTGTGCCTGCCAAAAAAGGTAAGCTGGCTGACATCGT
>JBMOHW010000388.1:0-1980 GCA_049317665.1 Terrimicrobiaceae bacterium
CATTTTTAACAACGCGCAATTGTTTCTCGGAGCGGCCGGCGTCACAACTGCGGGATACACCGCCATGCTGAACCGTCTGCTGGCCAACAATGCGGGGCTTAACTCCGCATTTGTTCTCGCTCCCGGGGCGGAGATCATCAATCGCACGGGCAACGTGACCCTCGGCACGACAGGCTCAGATCCGGCTAATGACTGGGATCTGGCGGGATTCCGCTACGGAAGCTCGCTCACACCGGGTATCCTGACCATTCGTGCCTTCGGAAACCTCTCGATCCTGAACGCCCTGAGCGACGGCTTTGCTGGGAATACCGTGACTCAGACGAACGCCGGACTTAGCGATGGTCAAAAGCTTTGGCTCGCGACCCTGATGCCCATTAATCCTCTTCTGCCGACAAACTCGCAATCGTGGAGCTATCGACTTGTCGCGGGTGCAGAAATCGCGGCGGCGGACTTCATGAAGGTCCGGCCCGCCACCGAACTGACAATCGCCGACACAGGATCGCTGAAAATCGGCAATTTCTACACCGGCAACCTCGGAGGCAGTGGGGAGAGTGCAACGACTGCCTTAGCCATCTCGCCTAACGGCAGTTCCAGCCGCTTTCAAGTGGTGCGCACCGGAACCGGTGATATCTCCATTGCCGCCGCTCGGGACGTCCAACTCCGCAATCAGTTCGCGACGATCTACACGGCCGGCGTCCGGATTCCCGATGCGACAAAAGTTTTCGCACCAGGCGACTTCTCCGTCCCGCTTGTCGAACAGATTTCGGGTGAAAGCCCCGACCAACCAGATCTGGGTGCCGTCCAGCAGCCTTATCCCGCGCAGTGGGCGATGGCGGGTGGAAACATTGTCATTCGCACCCAGAGGGATATCCGCCGGATCACCCAAGTCAGCGGACGTGAGGTTAACGACTCCTCCCGCCAGCTCCCCTCAAACTGGCTCTACCGCCGTGGCTATGTTGACTCGACGACAGGGAAATTCGGTATTGGTGGTGTTGATGCCGCTACAACGACAATTACCGATCCCTCCGCATCCACAACGTGGTGGATCGACTACAGCAATTTCTTCGAGGGGATCGGGGCACTCGGTGGAGGCGATGTTCGGATGATTGCGGGGCGCGATATTGTTAATGCCGAAGCCTTTGTCCCGACCAACGCCCGGATGCCTGGCTTGAACGGTGCCGAACGTCTTGCGCCCGATGCTTCGCGGCTCTTGCAATACGGAGGCGGCGATCTTTACGTCCGCGCTGACAATAACATCGATGGCGGTGTTTACTATGTGGAGCGCGGAACAGGGACTTTGTTCGCCGGCAATCAAGTTACGACCAATTCGGCTCGCAATCCCGGGGTGACAATTCGCGATTCCCTGACATGGCTCCCAACCACGCTCTTCCTGGGATCGGGCCGGTTTGACGTGGCGGCGAGAGGGAATGTCCTTCTCGGTCCCGTATCTAACGCTTTCCTGTTACCGATCGGGTTGAATAACAAATTCTGGTACAAGACGTATTTCCAAACCTTCTCCCCGGATGCCGAGGTGAACGTGGCATCCTATGGCGGAAGCGTGACCCACCGGCTCTCAAGCGTGCTGCCGAACAGCACGGCTCCGTCGAATTCTCTCCAGGGATGGCTCAGCACACAGAATCTTTTTACCCCGACGAACAACGCGGCCCGCGGATCTCAGACTCAGCCGTGGATTCGGCTGGGTGAAGCTCAGGTCTCGACTCCGACCTTTGGCACCGTCCTGACAATTTCACCTCCGACGTTGCGGAGCACCGCGTTTGCCGGAAACGTGAATATTGTTGGGGCGTCGAATCTCTTCCCGTCCAGCACGGGAACCGTAGAGCTACTCGCGTCCGATGCGATTGTTGGCCTGAATCGGGCCGGTCCGAACACCGCGCGAACACTCATGCGGTGGGTCAGTGGTCGAATCAATCTCTCGGATTCCGATCCGGCAAAGTCTCCTGGCATCGTGTCGCCATTTGC
>JBMOHW010000389.1:0-1978 GCA_049317665.1 Terrimicrobiaceae bacterium
ATCATCACGCGCGTTACGAGCGCTCTGTACGGCGAGTACCTGAGCAACGCTTCTTACGAAGAAGTTAACACCACAGCACCTGCCACATTGGCAGCTTCTTTCTTGTCTAACGACTTTGCCGGCAAGACAGATTTGCAAATTGCAACAACCATGCTCACAAACCTCGGTTTGACAAGCATTACTGGTTTGGATAACTGGTTGTCTGCTCAATTGACAGCTGCTGGTTCTACAACCGCTGCCAAAGGTGCCAAGATCGTTTCTATCTTGAATGACTACGCCAACCTGACAGCTGACGCAACATACGGCACCTACGCAACCTCTTTCAACGCGAAAGTTGCTGCTGGCTTGGTTAAGTCACAAACAGCTGGCGCTGCTGGTGGCTCTTACGCTACTGCTGACGCAGTTGCCATCACAAACGGCACTTTCACGCTCACTACTGGTCTGGACACAGGTTCTGACTTTACTGGTGGTGCTGGAAACGACACATTCAATGCAGTTGACGCAACTGAAGCCACATTGACATCAGGTGATTCAGTTGTTGGTGGTGCAGGTACAGACACTCTGTACCTTGTCGCTTCAGCTGGTGCAACGACGCCTTCTGTGTCAGTTTCATCCTCTGGCGTTGAAGTTCTTTCAATCATTAACAACACTGCTGCTGCTTACACTTTTGGCGCATCTTTGATGTCAGGCCTGACAAATGTGAAGGTCACTGCTGGTACCGGTGCTACGACAGTTGATTTGGCCCCAGCCATTGTTGCTGCTGAGATGGCTTCTTCTAGCAAGAACTTGACAGTTACAAGTACAAGCACATTAGTAGCAGGCGAAGCGGATAGCACAACCTTGACACTCATCGGTGCAGCTTCTACAGCAGACACAACGTTTGACTATCAAGGCATTGAAACTTTGAACGTTGTATTGAGCACTTCGGCTACAGGCAGCTCCACTAACTCTTCTGAGTTGACAGTTTCCAGCACAGACTTGGAAAAAGTTGTTGTAACTGGCTCTGTTGCAGGTCGTTTGAACGCTAGCTTGGCTGGTGCAACTGCTGCAACTCAAACAGGTGTTTATGACGCTTCCGCAGCTACTGGTGCAATCACAGCAGTCATTACAAATGCCCCATCTGGCAACATGTCAATCACTGGTGGTTCAGCAAACGACTCATTCACACCAAGCGCAATTACACAGTACGTGACTATTGACGGCGGCGCTGGTACAGACACCCTGGTTGGTACTGCTACTTACTCAAGCACAGCAACAACACAAGCTGGTGCAAAAGTTACAAACTTTGAGAAAATCAATGCTAGCAGCGGCACTGTTGAATTGACTGCTTTCCCAAATAACACGTTCACTGAAACAACTGGCGCTGGTACTTACAACGAAGTTAACGCAGGCGTGACAAAGTCAACTTTGTCTTCAGGTTCTTTGACTTTGGACCGTGCTGCTGACACAACTGCAGACGCGTTGACTGTTGATTTGACTGGTACTGCAGCAACAACGCATGCTGCAGTGACGATGCTTGATGAAGAGACCATCACCATCAACTCTGCTGGTACGGGCTCTTCTGGTTTGAACCACACCATCACTGCTTTGACAGTTGCAGACGCTACAACTTTGACAATCACTGGCTCACGCGGCTTGATCGTGACAACATTGGATGGCGAAGTAGCATTGAAAACTGTTAATGCATCTGCAAACACAGGCCCTAAGATCACTGTTGATGCAACTGACTCCAACGTTGCGATGACAATCACTGGTGGCGCTGGTGTTGGTGTTGCTACTACTGACGTCGTCAACACCTTGACTGGTGGCTCTAAGGGCGACAGTATCACAGGTGGCTCTTACATTGACTACATCAACGGCGGTTTGGGAAATGACACCATCGTTGGTGGTTCAGGTAATGACTCTTTGACTGGCGGCGGCGGTGCTGACAGCATCAGCGCTGGCGACGGCAATGACATCGTTAACGCTGGTTCAGGCG
>JBMOHW010000390.1:0-1974 GCA_049317665.1 Terrimicrobiaceae bacterium
GAATCACAATGCCAATCATAAAATTGATTTAATTTATATTTTGTAAATTGACAAGGCTCTGAAAAATCCCAATCAAAATTCCAATTAGCTAATTTATTTGCTTGATGTATGAATGGTTGAATTTCTTTATAGATCCAACGATCGTTTAACCATACAATATTTGAATCTCTTTTCTTTTTTAAATCTTTTAAATCTTCTTTAGATAAATCTTTACCTTTATTAATTTTTTCAGTTTGACCACCTGTAAGAGCTAATTGTTCTTGTTGCGAAATTCCATATTTAACTAATTCATCACAAAATCTAGGGGTTAATGCGTTTTGAAAATAGTAATAATAATTCTGTAGATTCATTCTACATAGTTTATATTAAATTTTTTAATAAAAGTAAATACTAATTTCCTGTAGAAATCCAAGAGGAAGATGAAGGAATCCATTCAAATTCGTTATTTTCTTTATCTTTACCTATCCATTTTTGTCCAATTTCATTCCAAGTAATTCCATATTCTGGACTTACCATTATTCCATTTTCATTTTCATAAGGTGCCCCATAGGTTGTAATTGTAGGAAATACAATGGGTGCTTGCCAGTCGTCATTAGCATCAAGTGACCAAGATGCAAAAGGTTGTGGTGCGATAAATTTATTTTTTATAAAATCAAACGTATGATTGATTATAGCATATTGTTTTCTGAAATTATTATTATAAGAAGTTTGAACCCATTTTACACCGTTTTCACTAAATTTATTTAAAGATTGAAAATGTAAAGCAGCTTGTTCTGATAATTCACCACCATTATTAGCAATATCTTGATTACAAGCAGTTAGTACTCTTATAACTTTATTATTAATATCTAATTCTGCAAAATGTGCCATTTTATGATGTTGTTAAAGTTCCAGGAACTGTAAAATTACATACAGTATCTCCATTTGGGGCAGTTGTTTTTGTATTGGTACCAGGACTTACAGAAAGTTTTCCACCTACTATTGCTGGAGCTCTTAAAATAACTACACCAGATCCACCATTCGCCCCTGTAGTTCCGCCTCCGCCAGGATTTTGGATTCTTCCTCCTCCACCGCCGCCTCCTCCTGTATTAGCTGTTCCTGCACCTCCAGGAATATTTGGATGTCCTGCTCCGTTACCTGCTCCATATCCATAACCACTTGGTGACGGATTTCCACCTCCTCCTCCACCTTCGTAGCCTGCCCATCCAACTGAACCTCCTCCAGCTCCTCCAGCGTAATCAACCGAAGATCCTGAAATTGAACTTGATGCTCCTAATCCACCTATTATGGAATTAGTTGAAATTGGTCCACCCGATCCAGCTCCACCCCCTCCAGATGAAAGGCCTACATAATTTGAACCACCAAAACCAGGAAATCCTTGTGACGGACTTGTTGGTGGTGAATTACCTGCTCCACCAGATGTACCATCAGTATTAGGGTTTCCTCCTGCGCCTCCGCCTGATCCACCAGGTGAACCTGGTGTTGCAGGTGCAGGGTAACCTGCTGCTCCTCCTGATCCTCCAGCTGTTGATGTGATTGTTGAAAATATAGAGGGGTTTCCATTTGCAGAAGGTCCACCCCCAGCTCCAACAGTTATTGAATAAGGTGTGCCTGGTGCTAAAATTATTTTTGTTCCACCTGGAAATGAAGTCCTATATCCACCACCCCCACCTCCACCTGCAGAGCATGATGTTCCAGCAGAATTTGCGTTAGCCCCACCTCCACCGCCTGCTATTACTAAATAATCTACTTCAAGTTTTAAAGAACCTCCTCCGAGTCCAAATCCTTTTGCAGAAGCTGCTCCGCGTGTTGATTGTAAAGGCATTCTTTCTTCTCCTTATTTAAATTGCGTTATCGATGCTAATACTACGTAAGTTGATGCTGCTGTTTTTAATGCTGTGTATGTGTACACATCTGTAGATGAAGCATTTCCAGCTGTTGGAGCAGATCCACCTTGCCAAATTGCTGTAACAG
>JBMOHW010000391.1:0-1974 GCA_049317665.1 Terrimicrobiaceae bacterium
CCGCTTTGGCCTTACTAATCTGCAGCTTGATTGGGCTGCATTCCAGGTCTCGTTGACCGCAGCGCAGTCCTGATCTTCAATCCAACTATCAACCTTTAGGAAACACAAAATGGCACATTTTTCTTTTGACGCATCCACCGTCGTACCCCAAGCACCCACCGGCCCAATCCCTGCCGGCGTTTATCTGGCTCATTGCACCGAGTCTGATGTCGGCCCATTGAAGTCCGGCAATGGCACTGGTTTAAAGATGACCTTTGAAATCTTGGACGGCCAGTACAAAAATCGCAAAGTCTGGGAAAACCTCAACATCCAGCACACTAACGAGGAAACCCAGCGCATTGCGCAAAGCCAGCTATCAGCCCTTTGCCATGCGGTCAACGTGATTAAGTTGGAAGACACTGCAGCTCTGCACTTTAAGCCGGTCAAGATCAAAGTGACCGTGCGCGAGGCCCAGGGCCAATACCAGGCAAGCAACAACATCAAGGGTTATGAGTCCGCTAATGGAGCTGCTCCAACGTTTGTGCCCGCCCCCGCTGAAGCTGCAGCCCCCGCCGCTCTCCCCGCGGCATCCAAGACCCCCGCCTGGGCTAGGAAGTAAACCATGGCCGCAGTCCCACAAGCTGTTGTGGACCCTGTGGCCGACGCCATCTTTGCCCATTACAAGGCAAAGTATGGCGCCGAGTCCCAGCGCCCTTACCTTGGCGCCAGTGCCATTGGCAAGCCCTGCTTGCGCCAGCACTGGTACTCTTTCCGCTGGTCTAAGCCGGCAGAGTTTTCTGGCCGTCTGTACCGGGTCTTTCAGTCCGGCCACCTGCAAGAGCCAAGGGTCTACGCCGATCTTAAGGGCATTGGCTGCACGGTCTATGACGCAAACCCCAGCACCGGCAAGCAGTTTGGTTGGAGTGAGCCGGCAACTGGGCACCACTTCCAGGGCAACTGTGATGGGATCGTGACCGGCCTGCCCCAGGCGCCAAAGTCGCCGCACATATTGGAGATCAAGACGGCGTCGGACAAGTATTTCAGAGAGATGCAAAAATCTGGCGTAAAAAAAGCCAAGCCCGAGCACTGGGCGCAGATGCAATCATATATGCACTGGTCTATTGCAGAATTCCAAGATGATGGGTGCCAACGCGCCATCTATATCGTGGTCAACAAGGACAACGACGACATTTACACCGAGCGCATTGAGTATGACGCCGTTGAGGTCCAGGCCATCATTGACAAGGCGCTGACAATCATCACGGCCACCGAGCCGCCGGTGGGGATCAGCACCGACCCGACCTGGTATGAGTGCAAGTTCTGCGACTACCACAGCATTTGCCACGGCACTGACGTGCCAAAGATGAGCTGCAGGTCATGCGCCCACGCCACGCCCGAGCTCGATGGCCATGGCCGCTGGACGTGTTCCGCGCACGGCCAAGACTTGCCAACATCCAAGCAGCGCACCGGCTGCGATGACCACAGGTACATACCTATATTGCTTGCCAAGACCGCCCACCCGGTGGACATGGATGGCGACGGGGTTGTGTATGAGATGGCCGACAAGAAGCGCTTTGTCAACGGCAACCCGGCAAAGAACCCAGACCATATTGCCAGCCAAGAAATCTATGCCTGCGCCGACAAGTCAATGCTGGTTGACGAGCAGTGCATAAACCTGCGCAAACAACATTTAGGAAAATTTGTATGAACACCCCGCCACCCATCCAAGAGATTACTCTGCGGGACTACTTGGCCGCTGCAGCCTTAACTGGTTTGCTCTCCAACGGTGACCGCAAAACAGCGGTTAAAAGTGCGTATGCTATTGCTGACGACATGATTAAGGCCAGGGAAAATGATCCTTCGTGACTATCAGTCCAGATCGGTAGAAAACCTGTTTGCCTGGTGGACCAAGCACCAGGCAAGCGATGACATACCGCTGTTGGTATTACCGACCGCCGCGGGCAAGTCGGTGATCTGCGCCGAGATTGTGCGCCA
>JBMOHW010000392.1:0-1972 GCA_049317665.1 Terrimicrobiaceae bacterium
TGCTCCCTGAGAGGATCTTTTCATGGCCCGTTTGAATCCGGCGTCCGGAAACGCGGCGCATTTGTCCCGTCGGTGGGAGAACCTCGTCTTTCTCGTGTGTTCGGGATTGGTTATTCTCTTCGTCGTAACCGATGCGGTGACAACCTCGTCGAGACTCGGGAGGGCGACGAACCTCGCGCTATCCGAACTCGAAATCGGCATGGCTCCCATTCCGCCGGGAGCCCGGGAACGGAAGACAATCCTCCCGGTCTCGGGGATTGATGGAAAATGGTGGGTGATTCACACGGAGCAGGCCTTACAAGACCACTCGTGGAGGGTCCGCCGGACGACTCACGACAACAGCCCGGAAGGGCGCGAAGTCCATTGGAGCTCGAGTATGGTTTGGTTTCTTTCGGCAATCTCCCGAGCTCTCCATGTCTTTACGGTGACTCCGTTGCTCGACTGCGTGCCGATCGCTGCAATGTTTGCGGGGCCCATTCTCCTCTTTCTGCTGCTCGCCGTTTATGCGGCAATCCTTGGGTATCGGTTCGGTTGGGCGACGGCTGGGTTGGGTGTTCTTTTTTTCGCAACGTGTGCGCCGATTTTCGACCTGTTCCGCACCGGAACGTGCGACCACCATGGGTTGGTCGGTTGGTTTGCGACGACGGGAGTTCTCTGCCTGGCGGCCGGCGGGGCAGGATTTTTCGCGCCTCCCAAAACCAAAGGTCGAAGCAAATCGGAGATTTCTCCACTGCCGAAGGACTGGCCATCGGGTGAGTCAGCCCGCAAGTGGTTTATGGCTTCTGGAATCTTGTCGTCCGCCGCGCTTTGGGTCAGCTCGGCGACCGCGATTCCGATTCTCGTTGGCACGGGCCTCGGAGCGGTGCTGACAGGCTTTATCGCGGCCCGGAACAAGACAATTCCCTACGATCCGAATCTCTGGCGGATTTGGGGCCGGGCAGGTTGTCTGGGGTCTCTCTTCTTTTATCTTTTGGAGTATTTTCCGGCCCACATGGGATGGAGGCTTGAGGTCAATCATCCGCTCTACGCGCTGGCCTGGCTGGGCGGGAGCGAGATCTTGGCGAGGGTGGTGACTGCGCTCCGTGGCGAACCGTTCGTCAAGCGCAACCCGCTCGACATGGTGGTCGTGGCACTGGCCGTCTTGGCCGTCGCCCTTCCCGTCGCTGTAATTGCCCTGAAAAGTTCAGACGTTTTCTGGGTTTCCGACAAGTTCCTACTCGCGCTGCACAACGAACACATTGGCGAGTTTCAGCCGTTCTTTGAGGCGATCAGCGGTCCCGCCATGGGGATTTTTTTGGTGCAGGCGCTCATCCTGCCGACACTCGTGGTCTGCGCTCTCGTCTTCCTGGGATGGCGCCGGAGCATTCCGGTCTATTGGTTGGGTGGTCTAGCGATTATTCTGATGCCCGCGCTGGTCATGCTCGCCCTCGGCCTCAAACAAACCCGATGGATGGGAATCTCGATGTGTCTCTGGAGCCTCGCGGCAACCCTGATCGCAGCGTTGTTTCTCACGCGGGCTGTGCCGCTCCTTCCGCGCTGGCAGACGGCCGTCGTGTCGATCCTCACGGCCGTTGCGGTTCTGCTTCTCCCTTATCTTGTTTTGAGTGGCCCGATCCGTGGGGGCTCGCAGACGGACAGGATCCCGAAAGACATCCTCCCGAATGTCATCGCGAGAGATGTTGTTCAGCGCATCCTGCGAGCGGATCCGAGTCGGATGCCGGTCATTCTCTCAGGTCCGACAACATCGACGGATCTGGCTTACTACGGGGGCTGTCCGATGATTGGCACACTTTATTGGGAGAACATGCACGGCTTGAAGGCCGCGGCGGAGATCTTCTCGGCTCCCACGGAGGAAGCCGCCCGGCAAAAGCTTGAGGCTCGTCACGTGACGCACATCCTCCTCTTTTCCTGGGATGAATTCAGTAAGGATTACTCGGAGCTCTGGGGACGGGAGGTCGGCGCTGAGGAAGCA
>JBMOHW010000393.1:0-1966 GCA_049317665.1 Terrimicrobiaceae bacterium
AGTCCATTGCTGTAACTGTCCATGTGTATGTATTAGCCATGATTTACCTTTCAGTGATTAAAGATTTGCGGCATCTAAACGAGCCTTGAGAGATTCAATGATTGCTTGTTGTTCTTGGATGGCTTTGATGAGCGTAGGAATTAAATTGGCATTAACAGCTTTGTAAGGCTCTTCACCTTCTGGGGCGGGGTCAAGCCACTCCTCAATCATGTCAGGCAAAACTTGTTCAAACTCTTGAGCAATAAAGCCACGAGCATTCTTAATGTTTGCGCCTTTGCCTTCTTTCCAATCAAACTTACGGGGTTTTAAAGCCATCACAACATTAAGTCCATCATCCAAATCACGGATGTTTTCTTTTAAGCGTTGGTCAGAAATTGCTGTAATAGTTGTATTAGTGGCATTGACAGTTCCACCTAGTCCAACATAGAAACGATACGCTCCTGCACCTGTTGAATATACATGGTATGTGTTTTGAGCACTTGTTGAAGCCGCCAAAGCTGTGCTAATAATTCCAGAGGGCGTAACTGAAAAACCAACAACAGTTTGATTTAATGATGTCTGACCCACCAGCAAGTTACCGCTTGCATCCAAACGCATTTGCTCAGAATATGCGCCTGAGTTAAATCCTGTCCAAATAAAAGCATCTGCGCCCGCAGGGATGCCCCAACGCCTGTTTGAAACACCGGGCTGATTGAACTGCATCAAAGAGCCGTATGTTGCGTCACCTGCGAATGATGCAACAACTCCATCGGTATTAGCGCCAATAACATCCAGTTTTGAACCGGGACTTGAACTGCCAACACCCAAGTTACCAGCCGCTGTCAGAGTCATTGCCTGAGTCCAAGATACAGTAGCTCCTGCCCCAGATGTATTGTTTCCAGCGTAGTACCAAACGTGCTTTCCAGTTGTTTGTTCGTAGCGAGTGGCAAAACCATTGGCAATGTATTTTTCGCCAGCGTTGTAATACCAGTTGTTTGACAGGTAAGTTGTTGCGTTGTAAGCAGATAAAGCCGCACCTTGTTGAAGTTGCAAAGCGCCTGTTGAGCCATTAGGCCAAGACCAAGCACTAGGAGTAACTCCCAAGCCTAGATTGCCTGAGGAGTCTATGGTGGCTCTGACATTGTTGTTAGTAGCAAACTGCAATGAGTAAGCTCCATCATTACCGATAACACCAGCATAAGCAGAACTGCCAACAAATAATGTTCCTCCAGCAGAACTCTCTTTACCTACATAGAAGTTGTTACCAGTATTGCCCAACCACATAAAGTTATTGCCAGTTGTGGGGGTGATGTTTTTAAATGAAGCTCCTGATGAGGCAAGAGAAAGCATTTGCCCATTAACAGTTAGCGGTTGGGTTGGAGAACTTGTACCAATACCAAAATTACCGCTTGAGTCTATACGGGCACGTTCTGTGTTGGCAGTCAAAAACAACAGAGGGTCAGTTGTGGTGACGTTAATGGCTGGGGCAAGCCCTGCGTAATTAGAACGGATGGTTATGATTTTTGTTCCAATACCATCCTCGTTTACACGAATTGAGCCGCCAGAAACATCTAGTCTAGCCGCAGGGCTTGTAGTACCAATACCTACATTACCACTAGAGTCCAGACGCATGGCCTCAGCACCGCCTTCAGTAAAAGCAATGGTATCAGCGGCAGGGAAGAAAATACCTGTGTTGGTGTCGCCTGTTGTGGTAATTGCTGGTAGTGAAACTGTGCCAGCGGAGAATGTTGCTACACCGCTTGCGGATAAAGTTCCAGTAGAGGTTGCGCCAGTTGTGGTTAAACCGCCAGCAGTCAGCGTAGTGCCGTTGAACGTCATGTTGGCAGAGTCAACCAGCAAACCGCTGGTGCTTGCGTATGGCACTCGCGTAGCGGTCAGAGAGTTAACGGTCAAGTTGCCCGTCACTGTCAAGTTTGTAAATGTGCCCGAGCCAGAAGTGTTACTCACCTTCACAAAGTCAGAACCA
>JBMOHW010000394.1:0-1964 GCA_049317665.1 Terrimicrobiaceae bacterium
GCGTTATTACACAGGATCAAATTATCAATATCGGGCTGAATCATAGTTTGATGCAGGGCATACAAAACTTTAAAAAAACATTGAAGAAAAAGAAAAAATGAAGTTTAGAGGATCTTTACTGCTGCCGCAAAGTCACGAGGAAAAGTTTATGCTGCGCAGTTTGTACCGACCTTTTCATAAAAAGTCCGTGCCCAAACCTTCTCTTGGCAGTCGAATAAAAGATATTATAAAAAAGTTAAAAAATCAAAATTCAAAAAGTAAATAACATAAAGAATTGAAAACGGTGACGGTAAAAAACATAAAGTATTACGGAGCAACCAAGCAACTGCCCACCCGATTGGTTTTGGATATCAGCAAATATGAACATATTCCGGTGGGGTTTGGAAATTTGAATGCCAAGGTGTACCGTTGCATCAAGGAACTTACCGGCCACGAAGCAAAAAGTTGTTGTTTGGACGTAAAATAAACATCATGTCCTCCAACGTGTTGATCGTTGACAGCGGAACACAAAATGCCATATTGCTGGATCGCAACATTGTGGACATGGATCGTCTTGAATTTTTGGACAAACTTCCGGACGGAACCGAACGCTACCAACACAAGATAAAAAAAGGAGAAACCATGAATTTTGAACAATATCAAAACAAAAGCAAACAATTTGCCATCTACCCTGATCAGGGAGAACGGGAAGGATTGCATTATGCCGTGTTTGGTTTGGCCAGCGAAGTGGGGGAAATTTGCAGTAAAATCAAGAAAAACATGCGGGATGAAAACGGCGTTTTGACCATGGATGATCATGAAAATCTGGGCAAAGAACTGGGTGATGTGCTTTGGTATCTGAGCCAGTGTTGTGAAGAACTGGGTCTGGATCTTCAGCATGTGGCAGAGGAAAATGTCAAAAAGCTGATGGACCGGATGGAGCGGCAAATGATAAGCGGAAGCGGAGATGACCGTTGATTTTGAAAATAATTGGAGGGTGATCAACAAGGGTAACAGAAGGTAGTTGCACCCTGTCCGGAGATCTCCTCCGGCTCTACATCCCTCCGCCTTTTGTTCTACCCCTGACCAATCATTTGTCAATAAAAAAGTAAATATATTTTATGGATTTCAACACATTGGCCCAACATCTGATTCAAGAACAAACCACCGCCCCGAATCCGGTAAATCAAGCTTTGCCCATTCCATCCACCCAGACAGGTCAAAGCAGGCCTGTTTATAAAAATCTGTCTTCCCGTGAGAAAGTAATTTCTCAATCTAAAATGCAACCAGTGGTTCCGGTGGGCAAAACAAAAATGGCGCCCAAAAACAGTTATGAAGCCAAGCTTTATAAAACCATACAACGAGGAGAAAAGGAAAAAATCATCAAGGATGTGGAGGAAGATGCTGAAACGGAAACCAACCCTCCCGACAGTCGTGCTCTCAAGATCATAGATGTTCAGCTTCCTTCGGTGCAAAAATTGATCAAAGACAATGAAGCATTGATGAATCAAAGCAAAGATGATGCAGCCAAGTTCAATCAGTACAGCGGAGTAGCCACCTTTTGGAAAGGTGTGGAATACGGTTTTAATTATTTGAAAAAAAATCTCAGCAAGTAAATTTCATTATGAACAAAGACAATGTGCTGATGATGGAACAACTGCAGAAACAGGCATGGAAAAATTTTCTGTTGCAAGCCGGATCCAATCCTGAACAGATCGAAGCCATACTGCAGAACGAGGGATTGGAGGGTATCAAAAAGTTTGGCAAGGAATTATTGAAAAAAACCACTCCGCTGGCCGTGGGTGCGGCGGTCATGGCCTCCTCTCCTGAAGCAGAAGCACGTGGCCTGGAAAAAAAAGAAAAAGAGGAAAAACCCCGGATGGAAAAGAAAACGGAAAGCAAGAAAAGCATCAGCCCGGAACTGGAAAAACAGATCGAGTTTGTGAGCATCATGCTGGATTATAACAATACCCAGAACAAAAAAG
>JBMOHW010000395.1:0-1961 GCA_049317665.1 Terrimicrobiaceae bacterium
TACCAGCCGGTTTCGCGTCCGGCTACTTTTTTTCGTTCCACTTGTTCACCAATCCGTTCATCACCCCGCCGAGCTCATAGAGCTTGGCTTTGTCGTGCTTCATTTCGGCGCGGCTATAACCAGTGATCGAGTAATCCTTCCGCAGGAAAATCGCCTGCTCCGGGCAAACCTCCTCGCAGAGCCCGCAGTAAATACAGCGGATCATGTCGATGTCGAATTCCTCGGGACGCTTCTCGACCTTGCCCCAGCGCTCATCGGCGGGGATTTGCTCGGGCTTGATCGTAATCGCGCGTGGCGGACAAATGAACTCACAGAGCTGGCAGGCCACGCACCGCTCACGCCCGAACTCGTCTTTCACCAGTGTCGGCGCCCCGCGATACCACTCAGGCAGGCTCTCGTCCCATTTCTGCTCGGGATACTGCATTGTCACCTGTGTTTTTCCCGTCAGCCTGTTCACCAAGTGCTTGATCGTGATGAAAAGCCCGGCAGCAATCGCCGGCAGATAAAGCCTCTCGGAAAATGTCAACTTCGGTCGTGGAACAGCGATGGCCATAGATTATTCAAACTTCGTAACAAGGTTCGAAGCGCGTGACAACTGCGGACTCAAAAATCTCATCGCTTCGGATTCTTCCGAAGCCGAATCACTTCGCGGAGCAGAGGAATGTGCGCGATATCCTTCGGGCGCCGGATAGCTTCCTTGCTTTTCAATAAAGATTCCAACGGTAGAACCGGAATCAAAAATCCCAGCCACCGCATTTTACGCGCACGTGGCAATTCTTTGGCGAAATCCTGCAAACCGTCGATCCTTGGCAGGAAGTTCACGAGCGAATCATCTGTAAGCGCCGCCACGGTCGGTGCGAGCATGGTGCCGCCCAGTTTGATAACGATGGCTGTCAGGCGAACGAACCGCCGCTCGGGTAGGGCGACCCAGATATCCGTGTCGAGCGTTGTTGCTGGGACGCCTTGGAGAATCGCCGCCGACATGCCGGCTATTTGAAAGGAAATTCCTTCCTGTCGGAGTGCCTGAACAAGCCGTGCGAGCGGAGGAAGTTCTCGTGCCTTTGCCACCGCTCGTCCGGCGTCGCGCTTAGGCTCATTGCGAACAGGATCCGGTCGTGCTCGGACAGATCCGGAAACTTTCCCAGCCTTCGCCACTCGCTTGCGAATTTTTTTTTATCCACGCTGTAGACAGAGTAGTCACAGGTCCCTCGCGATGGCAAACCCGATCAGCTGGGCAAACGCATGACCTCAACGCCTCCGCATGGCCCCATTCCGGGGGCGCACCCAAACCGTCAGAGCGCCGTCCTCCTCCTCGTGAGTTCTCACGAGCCTGGCTGGAAAGACTCGCAAATAGTGGCCCGGGAATCGAGGAACTCAGCGATGAGGGTCTGGGATTCTGGGCGATGGCGATTGATGATCCGGTATTTTCCGATCCGCAGTCTTGAAAATCCTTAGAGGGGAAGTTTCAGTGCTCTGGCTCCGGGCGCAGAGAAGTTCTGTTTTGCCGGTGGCTGACAGACGAGCCTGAGTGGGCTCAAATTGAGCACATGTCAAGCCGACGGGCGAGCCGCGGAGATTGATTTCCCGAGCAAAAAGATGTCAACGAGACATACCTTTTCCGAATGACGTCCGCTGCAGGCCATTTCGACAAAAATGCCGGATTTTTTAAAAATCTCACAAAGATGCATCCGTTGTTTCCAGCCAAGCGTTTAGCGAATTTCACAGGCAAAATCGCAAAACCGCCATTGTCTCAAAAATTTCAAAAATTCGTTGTCGACACCGCAAATTTTCTTTGATGGATGTCTCGGCAGCCTCGTTCCGGGTCGTGACGTTTGAGCGGAGGGAAACCGGGAAAAACAAAAACCAAAAAACATGCCAAACGCCACATCCACCACCAAATCCCTTTCATCCTTCAGCTTTCAACTTTCAGCTTTCAGCTTTCTGCTTCCTCCTCTTCGCCG
>JBMOHW010000396.1:0-1957 GCA_049317665.1 Terrimicrobiaceae bacterium
AAACATCAATGGCATTAGGAAACGGTTCCAGTATTGGTATTTCGACAACAAGTAGTGACGCCGGGCGAGGTGATAGCTGTAATGTTCTTATCTTGGACGAGTTGGCATTTATTGACAACCACCTTGTAGAGCAGTTTTGGAGTTCAGTATATCCAATTATTTCATCATCCAAAAAATCTAAAATATTTGTTGCTTCAACACCAAACGGTACCGGTAATCTTTTTCACGAACTTTATTCTGGTGCCATAGAAGGTAAGAATGATTGGAAAGCTGAAAAAGTTGATTGGTGGGAATTTCCCGGTCGTGATGAAGCATGGAAAGATAACACTATCCGCACTTTAGGAAGTAGAGAAGTTTTTGATCAAGAATTTGGAAATGTATTTTTACAGACAGGTGAACGCGCGCTTGATGAAAAACTTTTTGAAGAAATGAAATCAGAATGTACTGAACCAAATTTTGTTTTCGAGGAAGGAAAATATTTGATGTGGGAAGAACCCTCACAGGATAAAATTTACGTTGTTGGGGTTGATATAAGCGAGGGTGTGGGTGAAGCTGCAAGCGTGGTGCAAGTTTTAGATATTACAGATTTGAGAGAAATAAAACAAGTCGCAATTTACCATGACCGCGTAATAAGCCCGTATAATTTTACTACCAAGCTTCATGAAATTTTAAAACATTGGGGATCGCCATTAGCAATGATAGAAAGAAATAATTGCGGTGCACAAGTTGTTGACCAACTTAAAAATACTATAGGCTATGAAAATATTGTTTCATATGGAATTAAAGCTGGTCCCGTTTCATTTAATAAAGTCGGGGTACAAGCGCATACTAATACCAAATATAAAGGTGTTATTAATATGCGTTATTGGATGTCAGAATTAAAAGTTCTAAAAATTAGAGATTTAAAAACATTACAAGAGTTAAAAGGGTTCGTTCGTTATCCTAATGGAACCTGGGCTGCAAAACAAGGCGCAGATAGTTGGGATGATAGAGTAATGAGCTTAATGTGGGGATTAATGATATTAGAAAATGATTTAGTCGAAAAATATTTTGAAGTTGTTGAATATGATAATAATAAAAAGCCTTTAAAATTAAAATCTTTAGATTATGGTATAAAGTACTTTATTAATCCCGCTTCAATTTACAATAATGAAAAGAACAGCACTGAAGGTCTACCACCGCTACCTATTTTAATACAAGGAGAACAGAAGGAAGAAGTAGATGGTGTAAAAGATCTAGAATCGCAAGGCTGGCAGCTACTTTAATTAAATACTTAAATGGCTGATGTAACTATATCTGGATTAAACAGTGTTCCAGTATTATTAGGGTCACAGGTATTACCTATATCAGATGGCAGCACGACTTATAAAACCACAGTTGCTTCAATTACTGCTGCAGGAAAACCTGTAATTGTTGCAACCGGTGGAACTGAATCGTTTATTACTGAAAGAGGTGTTAGATATAAACTTCACACATTTACCACAGTTGGAACAACGTCTTTAAATATCACTACAGCCAGTAACAACCCCACTGTGGAAGTGTTGATTGTTGCAGGAGGAGGAGGAGGTGGTGGTGAGCTTGCCGGGGGAGGTGGTGCAGGCGGTGTTTACTACAGCAAGAGTATCCCAGTGACTGCAGGAAATAAAACTGTGAATGTGGGCACAGGAGGCATTGCAGGGGGGACAACAAGATTTACTAACACAGTGGGAGGAGATGGCGGTTTATCACAATTTGACATTTACTCAGTAGCAGGAGGTGGAGGTGGGGGCACATATTGGCAGAGCAATTTAACATACACAAATGGCAGAACAGGTGGATGTGGCGGCGGAGCTGGTTCAGTAGATAGTAGCCCTTTTGCAACTGGAGGAACTGGATCCAGAGGTACAAACAATGTGCTGGGTGGTAATGGAGGAGGAGGAGGCAATGGCTCATATAGCTCACATGCAGGTGGGGGTGG
>JBMOHW010000397.1:0-1956 GCA_049317665.1 Terrimicrobiaceae bacterium
AAGTATGAGCGCGTTTCTGGCCCTGTGTTCGTGGGGGCGTAATGGCTCAGTACACATACAAAGTCGAGCTAGAAACAAACACGGGTTTCATTCTCGATACTGACGTGCTTGATACCGGCGTGCTCGGCTATCTTCTCCAAGACGTGACTCAGTATGTGCGCTCAGTAAGAACTCGACGTGGAAAATCGACGCTACAAGGCAAGTTTACCGCCGGGCAAATGACCGTCGTTTTCGACAACCGTTCTCGTGTGTTTGACCCAAAATATACGAGCTCGCCGTATTATGGCTCGATTGTTCCGCGAAGGCGCATCATCTTTTCGATAACTAATCCTGTCAGTTTAATCAACTATAGAAAGTTTGTAGGCTGGGTGGATGATTGGAACCTCTCGTACGATGTTTCTGGAGAATCAACTACAACGGCACAATGTTCGGATGCGTTTACTATCCTGGCAAACCAGAATGTCACTTTGACGGGGCCTACGGCGGAATTGTCGGGCGATCGTATACGTCGTGTTCTTAATTCTTCTGGCGTAGCATGGCCACAAGAAAATACCAGCATTCAACCCGGCACATTCACGATGGGAACCGCAAGTTACTCGGGAAACGCATTGGATTATTTGCAGAATATTGCAGATTCTGAAGCCGCATATCTTTATATAGCTTGTGAGGGAAGTTTTGCTTTTAGGGACTGGAACAGTATCGTTGTTTATTCAAGCACTCCATTTTTAGAGTTTTCTAGTTCACCCGGAACCGCCGCTTTTCCAATTCAGGCACTCGAAGTGCAATATGGTGCCGAGGAACTTGTAAACAACGTAACGATTACCAGTGCGGCGGGAACTGTCACGGCGCAAGATACAACTTCGCAACAGACTTACCGAATCGCCTCCGAGAGTTATCCGGTTCTTACGTCGAATCTCACGCAAATGACCTCGCTCGCAAACTTCTACATTACAAATTATGCAAACCCGCGTTACCGGGTTTCACAACTTACGTTGTCTCTTGACGATTCACGAATCAAAGACGTAAACAAAGTGGTAAACGATATAAGTTACACAGGATTAGATGCCCTTTTCCAGACAGAGTTGGCTGATTTTTGCAAGGTCACATGGATTCCAAACAACATTGGAACCGCAATTACTCAAACGGCGTCAATTATCGGCATAGACATTGACGCAACACCGGAAAGTTGTACGCTCACATATTCCATCGCAGGCGAAGATACTAGAAGCTACGTTTAGGAGACATAATGGCCGGACTCGGTTACAAGGCTTTTTCGGCTGGCGCGGTTCTCACCGCCGCTCAGGTGCAGGGCTATTTGCAGGATCAGGCGGTGATGACGTTTGCCTCATCCGCCGCGCGTGCTGCTGCCATTACTTCGCCCTCTCAGGGCATGACAACCTATCTCACGGACTCGAACACGTATTGGCAATGGTTCGACGCCTACAATTCTTCTACGAACCCCGGAGGCGCTGCGAGCGCGAACTGGTACCCACTTTCTGGTTCAGTAGCGTTCCACGGTGTTCGCGACAACACGTCCCTCAGTATTGCAAATGCCACGTTTACAAACATTACTTTCAACACGTTCTCGAATATGGGAATGACGCTTGACTCGACTTCGACGCCAGCCGCGATTACCGTGCCCACGGCGGGCTTCTACAGAATTACCGCTTACGCGGATCGTGTTGGCTGGTCATCCACCGCCGGAACCTACCGTTACGTTTATGCGACAAAAAACGGAACGAATGCGGCAGCCGGTATCCTCAGCAATTCCTCGACGATTGAACTTGCTAAGTTTTCGGGCGTTGTGAAACTCGCCGCGTCGGATGTTATCCGTATGTATCTCCAGCAAGACTCGGGCGGTGCGGCAACGAACAACCGCACTGGGTTTTCCGTCGAGTTTGTCCGACCTGCGAGCGTCTAATGGCCGACGTCACTCTTAACGATATTCTGGTAAAG
>JBMOHW010000398.1:0-1956 GCA_049317665.1 Terrimicrobiaceae bacterium
GTGCGCCACGTAAACCACCATCTTTCTTGACCACTTGCGAGAGCAATTCATCTGAGTGCACATTGCCTTTCATAATCGCTTTGACTCTGTTCTGATGAACTAGGGCGACTGCAGCTGCAGCAGCTTGTTTGTGATCGACAATATCCATGATTTCGATTTGACTAATATCTTCATTAGCTTCATTCGCAGCCGCCTCAATAGCCTCGCGTGAACCAAGCAAAATTGGCAAAATGAGTCCTGAACGCATAGCCATCAGGGCCCCGCCTAGTGATTTAGCATCATCAGGGCAAACCACTGCTGTTGGCATAGGGGAAAGATTTTGAGCTGCTTTAATGATGCGCTCAAAATGATTATGTTCCTCTAAGAGCAAACCAGGCAATTGGTCTGACGAGAGAGAAATTTTTTCCAGTGGTGCATCGACCTCTGCAATTCCAGTTGCAATTATCTCGCCCTTGCTAGTACTTACCTCAGTCGTAAATACGACTATTGGTGACTCTAACTTTTCGATGAGTTTGACATGGATCTTAAGCTGATCTCCAATTTGTGCATGACCGACAAAATCAAAGCTTTGATTGCGGTAAGAGGTTCCGGGACCAGGTAAGATATTACCTAAAACACTGGATACTAATGCGCCTATCCACATCGATGGAGCCACCACACCAGCTGCAGTCTCTTCGCCTTCTTCTTGAGCCACATCTTGATGCGGCATATGGTTAGGATTTAAATTTCCCGAAGCATGCGCAAAAAGATACAAATCTCTTGCTGTGACTGTGTGGTTTATTGATGCCTCATCTCCTACCTGAAGTTCAGACCAAAGATGATTATGTAAATCATGGACTGAGGTATTCATGACAGGAGTAATTCAAATTGCGCATATTCTTTCAAAGCGGCGGCATGCATTTTTTCTCTCGGGCCGGCAATCTCCATCACTAAATCTAAGGCTGCCCGACGACTCTCAGGAGTTTTGAGCAGTAAAGGCAAAGTAGCTATTGCATCGACTTGGTCAAAATCTACAATCAAAGATTGTTGATGCAGGATTTTTTTAATGTCCTGATCACTTAAATCTGGAAATAAATCTTGGCGTTTTAGTACCTGTAGCTCACGCTCAAGACGGGTGCGTCTCACATAACCGCGGGCTTTATTCAAAAGATGCAACATACGTACGCAAGCTTCAGCTAAGCCACCTTGCTCAATGTTAGCCAAGGCTGCTTGAATTTCTGGCATTTTCATGACGTCAATCTCAGAATGAAGAGGGTGTTCTTCCGCAGTCGGATGGAAAACCGCTCTTGAGATTGGTGAGGTATACATTGCAAAAAAGCAACTCTCTGCCCAGGCATCTCGTACATCACGATAAAGGTTCAGCTGCATTTCAAAAATCTCTGCACCAATTTTTTCAGCAATGAGGAATGGATTTGATGGATTGAGTTTGACCCTATCTTGACTTGCTTGATTGCTCAGGGAATCGAGCATCGGCATGAAAGGGTTTTTATCCGAGAATACCAATCGCTGCGTGCGCAGTGGGTGCAAATTACGCATCATCTGAGCTGATTCATCTGTCGTTAAAGCCTTTACTAATGGACGCCCCACTCTCTGATAAGTCTCAGAGTTAATTTTTGACATGCGCGCCACCTCAGCGAATAATGGCTCTTCATCGCGGTTGTGATCTAAATGTAGAATATCGTCAATACTTCTTGGCTCAAAGCGAATGTGTACGCGCTCTGCATCATCCTCAAGAATCATTTCATAAAGCCCTGGAGAGAGGGCTTCAATTGCACGTACCGTATCTGTAATAGCTTCATGCTCACGGCCTGCAATTTTGCTTGAAACAAATATACCTAAATGTCCAATAGAATCATGCAACATATATACGATGCGATGTCCAAGTGCTTTGATTTCTTCGGCACTAGAATACAGATCTGGAATCCAATTTAATGCTTGCTGAGGTGGAGTGATATT
>JBMOHW010000399.1:0-1949 GCA_049317665.1 Terrimicrobiaceae bacterium
TCCCTGAAGGTTGCATGGCACGGGAATCTTCTGGTTACGTGGCACGGGAGGCGGAGTTGATCCGCCTTTCAAGGTCCGCCAGCACATCGAGAATTTCGTTCCAGGGCGGCGGTTCCTGGAAAAACATGTCGCGCATTTCAGAGTAGTCGCGGGCAAGAACTTCGGCGCGCTCCTTTTGTGGCATAATCCGAAAAGTCCCTGGAACGGCCGTTTCGGTGTGAGCCCATATTGCCGAAAAAAATACCTGCTTGTGCGCGACGACGCGGGCTCGCAGGTCGTCGCGTTGAAGCGCACCATTTCCGCTTTCGGTTTTGGCCAAAGCGGCAACGTCTGCATAGTGCCTGGAATACCGGTCGGGAATCGCTTTTTCCAACGGCCGGTGTGCTTCTGCGTGCAGGATTGAGGCCTTCTCCCAAAACGTTCTCTCGATGGAGAGCACCGGGACATCGACTCCTGCATCGATCAGTTTATCAGGAAACGCCTCTGCGACATAGGAGGTCACACGCCCATCGCTGACTGGCCAACGGTCAGAACGCGCTCCACACTCGATTTTCACCATGCGGCGAACGTAGGGAGCGGCCGTCGTTTCAAAGACTGTCGGATAGGAAAACAAGAGTGTCTGCGCATCGTTCGGATCTGCCTCCAGCGACCAACGCTCTCCGATTTGCTCTTGCATCAGTCTGCGTAGCGACGGCGTGACTTCCCCCTGCAACCGCGCGGCGCATGCCTCTGAAAGCTGATCGAGTAAACGCTTGCGCTGTTTTCCTTTCGCTTGTTCGGGATCCCGTTCGCCAGAGAACCCAAGCCATTCCCGGCTCAGTGAAATGTCTATGTCCTCAGAAAACCTTTGGATGGCCCGCCACACTTTCGAGAGCGACGTGCCTCCCTTGAAAATGAAATGATTTTTCGCTCCTGGCAGCTCAAAAAGATGCCGCAGTATCCAGCATACCCAGAAATCCTTTTCGATCATTTCGGCCACCATGCCTGTGCTCTTCTGGGCTTCGAGAAACAATGCCCGGCGGTCCGGGTCGCTCAGGCCAATGACTGTTCGCTCACTCATTTCTTTGCAACCTCCAAGAATACCGGCCGCATCCACGCCGGCACATAGCGCAAATCCTCAAGCAACTCCCTCTTGGCCTCCGCCGGGAGTGCCCGCTGAAGTTGGCGGATTTTGTCTGGATTTATCTGCTTCTTCCCGAGGCTCCTCAGCGCTTCGGCCACCCTCCCGCTTGCCCGTCCCGCTAGGGCAACCATCTTCGAGGAGCGACGCTGCAGGCGGGCGCTGCCGCTCCCTCCGAGTGGAACAACTCGTGAGCGACCAGAAACCCCGTAGCTGGCTCGGGCTGGCACCTGGGTGCTCAGTCCCAGCGAATTCGCAGATTCGGCACCGGATGGCAGAAGTGCCAATCCATCGCGGCGCGCGATGGCCGAAAGCACGGCGTCGGGACCGGCCCCGACGGTGCCCAGCACGGGATGAGGCTTCGGCAATTCATAGATGCCCCGTCGAACTCGCCGGATCGTGCCTTTTTTTACCAGACGGCTCAAAACCATCCCGACCGAACGCAGGTCTCCGATATCGGCGAAATCTGATGGGGTGAATGCTCCTCCCCATTGACGCTTCGCCGTCCGGACACGCCCAAGGACCAGATCCGAGGTTTTCCCATAGACAGTTTCCCGATTCATGATGTTGAAAATATATGTTCATTCTTTCAACATGTCAACTTCCTCGTTCTAAGGGGTGTCGTGGGTTGACATCGCCTGCCCTGTATGAACTCCAAATTGCCCGCCGCGCCACAATCCGACCCAATCGCACAACCCCCGTCCGACTCCCTCTGGACCGCCGATGACGTGGCCCGATACGTCGGATGCAGCGTCCGCCAGGTCCGCAACTTCCGCTACGCCGGCATGCCGACGATCAAATTCCGCCACCTGATCCGATTCGAGCCGGA
>JBMOHW010000400.1:0-1941 GCA_049317665.1 Terrimicrobiaceae bacterium
TGAAAAAAATTATGCCGAGGCCCATAAATATTTAAAGAAGATTATGGAGTCTAAATTACAAGCTCGCATTTCTACCTATAAGGGAGTTAAACTATTCTAATTTATGAAAGACATCAAAACTATCCTTAAAGAAGCAACACAAGATCTTCTGACAGAAGACGTATTAAATGAGATTGAAAACGCTTTTACCACTGCTGTCAATGATAAAGTTCAATTACATGTAACAAAAGCATTGACGGAGCAGGATGAAGATTATAGCAAAAAGTTAGAACATCTTCTCGAGGCAATTGACGCAGATCATACTCTAAAGCTTCAGAAGGTTGTTGAAGCTATAGACACAAATCATGGTGAGAAGCTTAAGGCAATAGTAGAGAAATATACAGAGGCTCTTAAGAAAGAGGCTGCTAAGTTTAAGGATGATACAATTAATAATATTAGTGCGTACCTAGAGAGCTACCTAGAAGAAACTATTCCCGCTAATGATATTAAGGATGCAGTTACAAATAGGAAAGCTCTAGAAATTCTTGGTCAAATTCGTTCAATTTTGGGTGTTGATGCCGCCCTCGCGAAAGAAAGTGTTCGTGAAGCCATTGTTGATGGAAAGCGTCAAATCGATGAAGCTTCTCAGAAGCTTGAAGCCGTTACGAAAGAGCTCGCTGCTGCTAAAGCACAGCTAGCTGCTCGCGATGCTGAACTTACTCTCGAAAAGAAGACAGTAGGTTTAAATGCACGCAAACGTGATTATATTGCCAAGGTAATGAAGGGGAAGGGTTCCTCATTTATTACTGAGAATATTGATTACGCATTAAGTCTTTTTGATAAGACTGAAAAAGAACGGCTTCAAAACATCAAGGATGAGGCTATTAATGAGTCCGCCGCAACCAAGGTAGATCGCCCTGTAGAAGAGAGCGCTCAACCGGTAGTTGAAGAGTCGGTAACTCATATGAATCCTTATCTTTCTGAACTTTCCAAATACTAATTTTGGTTGAGGCAATTGCCTGATATATATTGCAGAAATTCTGCAGGTCGAAATATAAGGAGAACATATAACTATGAAATCAATTAGACCTACACAGTCTTACATTGATGAGAGTCGCGCAAAGGCGTTGCTCGAGAAGTGGAAGCCAGTTCTGGACTATACTTCCGATAACGTCAAGGCCATTAACGATGATCATACTCGCTTGAACACAGCCATGCTCTTGGAAAACCAAGAAGCTTGGTGCATCAACGAGGCGAACGTCGCTGGTGGTACAGGATCCGTATTCGGTGGTGCTTATAGCCCCGCTGGTATGGGTGGTCAAGGCGGCGCTTTTGGTAATGCCTACCCCCAGGGTGATTGGTATGCCACAGGTGATGCTCGTCTTCCCAAGATTCTCATTCCAATGATTCGTAGAACGTTCCCCGAGTTAATCACCAATGAAATTGTAGGCGTACAGCCAATGGGTGGACCAGTTGGTCTAGCCTTTGCTCTACGTTACAAGTATCTCGCAAATCAGCTGGGTAATGATGGTGTTGACGGTTCCGGTACAAATGCCGGTGCTGCTCTCTCCAATCCCCAGGCTGCTGCCGCGGGTCAAGAATTGGGTTACCAATATCTTGATACACGCTACACTGGTACATCCAGTGCTAAGCTTTCTGGTTCTAACGCTGCTTACGGCAACCTCTTCCCCTCCATCGGAGTAGATCAGGGTGTCGCTCAAGTTCTCGCTAACTTCGAATTGACGGGCAAAATCCCACAGATCGAAGTTTCCTTCGAGAAGACAGCCGTTGAAGCCGGTACCCGTAGGTTAGCTGCTCGCTGGTCTGTCGAACTCGAGCAAGATCTTAAGAACATGAACGGTATCGATATCGATACTGAGCTCACCAACGCTATGTCGTATGAGCTACAGGCCGAAATCGACCGTGAAATGATTGTTCGTATGATCCAGGTCTCTCTCAATG
>JBMOHW010000401.1:0-1941 GCA_049317665.1 Terrimicrobiaceae bacterium
TCAAACAGTTCAAGGGTGTAAACACCAAGGCGAACAGAACGGCTATTGGAGATGACGAGTTTTCTTGGCTTGAGAACGCTATGCCTATTGGCTATGGCAATATCAAAATTACTCCAACGTACTCCAATGTTGGTAACGTAACCTTTACTAGCTTAGTTACAACATTTTGTTCAGCCAATATTGGTTTAACTGATTATCTTCTTGGGTTTGAGACAGATGGCTCTGCTGAGTTTGTGCGCTTAGACACAAATGTCAAAGGCACAATTGCTCCTGCGGGAACTTTTAGTTCTTCAGGAATTAACGTATCCCAATGGAAAAATGAACGTGTTTTGATTTCCGACCCCGCCAAAGGCTATTTTACTTGGGACGGCACAAGCCTAGTCTTTGTTGGAGCTGTTGGACAGATTGGAATTGTTCAAGCGGGAACAGGCTATACCTCTTCTCCAGCAGTCATCATCTCATCCCCCAACAACGCTAATGGTGTACAAGCTACGGCTACGGCAACTATTACGGCTAATGCGGTGTCCTCTATTACGATTACAGAGGCAGGAACGGGCTATAACGCTTCTCCAACAGTCACCTTTGTAGGTGGTGGTGGTTCTGGTGCTAATGCGGTAGCTGGTATTACTACCTTTGCTACTGGTACGGTTTCAGTCTTGGTTACAGGCGGTGGAACTGGATATACCAACGCATCTAACTTGAGTGTGACGATTAGTGGTGGCGGTGGCTCAAATGCTACGGCTCAAGGCATTGTTGCTGGTGGCATTGTTACCCAAGCCGTGATGACCAATGTCGGTAGTGGATACACCAACTCTTCTAATATCACGGTGACTATTACGGGCGGTGGCGGTTCTAATGCGACAGCCAAGGCAATCATTAATACTGAGCCAGTAGTTGGCATACAGTCGTTTTCAGGGCGTGTTTGGATAGCCAATGGGCGCACGGTCAGCTATTCTGCTGCGGGGTCATATAGCGACTTTATAAGCGTTTCTGCGGGTCAAGTTGTTTTAACTGATGCAACCCTACACGGCAACATTACTCAACTGTTGTCAGCAAACAACTTCCTCTACCTCTTTGGAGATGAGTCCATCAATGTCTTCTCGGATGTTCGGGTGACTAATGCTGGCACAACGCTGTTTACTAATACCAACGTTAGCGCCTCGGTAGGTTCTAAGCTGCCATACGCTATTTACCCCTACTTTAGGTCTGTTCTGTTTATGAATGACTATGGCGTATATGCCTTAGTGGGTTCTACAACCAGCAAAATCTCAGATAGCCTAGATGGGGTTTTCCCTAACATAGACTTTACTGCTCCTGTGTATGCGGGTCAGGTGTTGTTGAACAACATTCTGTGCGCTGCCTTCAACTTCAAATATACGGGTGGGTTGGGAACGTCTAGTGCTAGTCGGTATATCCAAGCTATATTTTTTGAGAAAAAATGGTTTTTTACTAGCGCTAGTAACACATTGGCTTACATCACTTCTGCACCCTTGGGTGGCAGGATTAATCTCTACGGGACAGACGGGACATCTTGTGTTCGTTTGTATGCGAATACGACTTCTTCTATAAATAGTTATGTGCAGACTTCCCTAAACCCAATGAAAGACCCAATCAGAACTAAGCAAGCTCTGAAGGTCGGCATTGAGGCTACTTTGACTAATGCTGCTGAGATTACGGTCACAGTAGATTCGGAAGAAGGTTCTAGCTTGCCTGTAACACTTGGAGAATTAGTCACTTGGCTTAATAATCTGAGTAATCCAATACCTTGGACTAACAATAGTTCAGCGACAATCAGTTGGTACGGTGGCGCGGGATATACCCTATACAAAACAGACGCAAAACAATGGGGTAAGTATTTGGGTATGACGGTCACATCGTCAGACGCAAATTTTGTAATCAATGGGTTCGAGTACGAACATGAATTAAGAGTGAGGTTCTAAC
>JBMOHW010000402.1:0-1937 GCA_049317665.1 Terrimicrobiaceae bacterium
TGACTACGTTGAGGGTGTAAATGATGAAGATATTGCATTGGCTTTAGACACAAAGGACCCAAATTTAGCATTGGCAATGAGTGAGGATGACGAACCTATTTATGAAACAATGACATCGGCATTTGAAGAAGAATTAGATGAAATTTCAGGACCTAGTCCATTATACTCAAAAGTTGACCCGGCATTTGATTTTAAATCAGACGGACCACTACAAGCAAAAGGGCCTTATCATCAAAATGAAGAGATGGAAGAAGGTTTTTATGATACAAATGATTATGATGATTTTACAGATTACAGTGATGAATTTGATGATTTAGAAGATTATGGTGAGAAAGACACTGCACCTAAAAGAATGAAAAGAGGAATGGGAGATGTTGAAGATATTGATTGGGAAGAAATAGATGAAGAGTTAAGAGAATCTCTTATAGTTCAAAAAAATAAAATTAATGAGATGTTCAACAGAATGAACAAATACAATTAAAAAATTAACCCTCAGTTTTTGAGGGTTTTTTTATTAAAATATAGATTTTCATATATTTTGTGATATTTCTTTATAAAACAAACCATATGGAAATTAAAGAAATAATATCTTACTTCCTTAATACAGATTCAAATATATTAGAAGTAAGTTTCAGAACAATAGATGATAATGAAGATGTTTTAAGAAACGACCAAATTGATTATACATTAGCCGAAGAATATGGGTATGAATTGGTGACAGAATCATTTGATTTTTTTGATGATGATTATGAAGATGAAGAAATTAGTGAAGAGATTGAATTAGATGAGGACACTCTAATTTCATTCTTAAATGAATATTATACAATAAACCCAAATTCAGTTCCAAAATCCGAATTTTACTGATATTTATAAGTTATGAATTTAGACGTAGATTTTTTAATCAAATTTTATAAAAATAATACTAAATCAGTAGATAAAGAAGAATTTACTGAACAGGAAACATCTGCAGGTGGTTCATCCGCACCATCTGGAGGAAGCGGAAAGGCAATGCCAAAATGGGCCGATGTAGTGGGTGGACCCGCAAGAGGACCCGCAAATATGTTAGGAAAAGCGGGAGAAAAGTGGGATACTGGAGTAAAAAGAGGCGTCGCAAATCAAATTTGGTAAAACAAATTAACAAATCAATATATTTATATAAAAAAACTTTTTATGGTACAACCAAAACATAACCCTCAAGAAGCTTTAGAAAGAATGAAGCTTATGATGAAATATGACTCATCAAAGACACTCACAGAAAATGTGGAAGTGGTTAAAGAAAATAAAAAACCAATTAATGAAGGTTTAGTAATGGCAATTCCTGCAATAGCCGCTGCTTGGGCTTGGTGGAATTATGGGGATAGATTTAATAACCCCGCACAAAAAGTTAAAGGATTATTTAGTTCATGCCCAACTCTTTTGAAACAATCAGAACCAAGTACGGATGTAGATTTCTCAGCTGCGGCTGATAAAATAAATGATGGTGTCAATGATACAACACTTGGATTACCAAGTACAGATGAAGATGCAGTAAAGGCAGGTTTTGAAATGATGAAAATACCTGCGGATATTTGTAAACTAGAACAAGTATATAGAGAAAAATATGGTGATTTATATGGTGATTTACAGGGTGATTTTAGCGGAAATGATTGGAATAAATATATTTGGAGTCCAATTTATAATATTATGTCAAAAGTACCTAAAGAAGAAGGAAAAAAAGAAGATGAGAAAAATACAGATGAAAAGAAACCAACACCAGTACCAGTACCCCGAAAAAGTCAATATACCTCTTGTCCCGATACATTCCCAATTAATAAATTCTGTAAAAATAGTACAATTAGTAAAGTTCAAGGATGTTTGGGAATTAAGTCAGATGGTGCATTTGGACCTGCAACTCAGGCGGCTCTTGAGGCTAAAGGGTTGTCGGGTACACAAATCAC
>JBMOHW010000403.1:0-1935 GCA_049317665.1 Terrimicrobiaceae bacterium
GAGTTTGACCGTTGGACACATATCTCGATCCCTAACAACCCAGAGGACAAGCCTAGACAGCAAGCCCTCATCATTGATAAACAAGGAACACGCCAATATGCCGCTTAAAAAAGGTAGTAGTGAAAAGACCGTATCCGCTAACATTAGCAAAATGGTCAAAGAAGGTCGCCCACAACCGCAAGCGATTGCGATTGCGTTGCGTACTGCTGGAAAACCCAAACCCCGTCAAATGAGAAAAGGAACTCGATAATGGAAAACAAAAAAGTAATGCAACCAAATGCGGATCGCAACAAGTCTGCCCGTCAAATGGAGATGGAAGGTGGCGAGCGTGAAGCTGCTGCTGGTCGTATGTACTCCGATGCAGCTATGAAGCGTGATGCTATGAAGAAGGCTTCTGGTCGCAAGATGAAGCGTTAATGGCTAAAAAGAATCCTAGTCTGTCTGTTGGGCGTGGAGAGAAGCTATCTGTAAAGGCTGGCGCTGGCTTGACTGCAAAAGGTCGAGCCAAGCTAAACCGAGCTACAGGCAGCAATCTCCAAGCACCAGCACCTAACCCTCGTACCAAGTCTGACAAAGGGCGTAAGGCATCATTCTGCGCTCGTATGGCTGGAGTTGTGCGTAAGGCTAAAGGACCAGCGACTAGGGCTAAAGCATCGTTAAGGAGATGGAAATGCCGATAAAAAAAGGTTTGTACTACAACATCAATAAGCGCAGAGAGAAAGGCTTACCGCCTAAAGAGCCAGGACAGAAAGGCTATCCAACCAAGGAAGCCTTTGTCCGTTCAGCTAAGACTGCCAAGCGCAAGACTAAGCGCTGATATAGCTCATTACGCCTTGACCTAGATTATCAACATCCTGGTCTTGGCAAATAAGTAAGTCAAGGTAATACATAGTTACTTGGGATTTGCCGTGCTTCATTCGATCAACATACGAGTTTAAGGTGTTGACCATATCCCAATCTTTTGTAAATCCAATTAGGCAACCAAAGTTGTCAAACATCCAGATATTGTTATATCCAAGTTCTGACAGCTTTTGATTCATTGCATGGTATTTAGCGTATTGATCGGGCAACTTAAAATCTTCTTCAATGTAGATGGGTGGCTTTTGGCTAAACGAGTAACTGTCAATCACATCCCAATCGTAACCATCCACATCAATCTTGAGTAAGCCAATATCCTTCACCTCAAACTGCTCGATTACCTTGTCTAGTAATTTATATTGCGTACCAATCTTAGCCCGATCTACCTGAACTCTGTTGCTGATTTGCAACACATTCTTATGCAAGTGCTGTAGGTGCTTATCTTCTGGCTCAATGCACACAAACTCTAGGGCTGGATTCTTAACTCCCATGGCTACCGCTAATGCACCACAGTTCGCACCGACATCCACCACCGTACCCTCTAGGTAACTGGCTAAGTGTGGTAAGAAACGGTCATACAAACGGTACTTCTCCTGGTACACCGCCACTAAGTTCTCATCATTAAACTCTAATTGCTTGCCTTCTACTGTATGTATTTTCATGGTTATTCCGATGGAGTAAGTTGACCTTCAAAGGCATAAGTGCCGATGTGTGCTAGCTGACACCATGGCGCTGCAAAGACCTGACCGCCTGATTCTCTCCAGATACGGCAGAAGTGGTAATCCTCGGAGAGCAGACGATTAGTGCCTGGCTCAATGGAAGTGGTAAAGAACTCTTTGATCGGTTCAGAATGTTGCATCTTGCCACCCAGATCAACCACATCATTGGAGTAGCTCGGTACTGATTCTCCTAGCTTATCAAAGACGGAACGCTTAATCAGCATGAAGCCTGTACCGCCATTGAATATCTCGACTGGCTCTCCAACGGGTACGGTTACCTCGCCAACATAGTTCACTAGGTTTACAACAAAGCTACCCGTATGGCTTTTAAGCTGATCGAATGGCACACCCCGATCCA
>JBMOHW010000404.1:0-1935 GCA_049317665.1 Terrimicrobiaceae bacterium
AGCCAACACCAGCTATAACTACATATTATGTTCCACCAGCACCGCAATATCGTCGTTGGGTATCGGGATATTATACAAGACAAGGTATGTGGATAAATGGATATTGGACTTATGCACCAGCACCAAGACCACCAGTTTATGTGCAACCACAAAACTGCCATGTTCATCGCGATGGACGCTCTCATTGCGGTAGACACTAGACAGTAAGATAGAATACAAAACATATGCCCATGAGGGTTGACTCCCCTCATGGGCTGTGTTATTATATATCTGTTCTGGAGACAGTCACCTATGGAGCCTCACCCGAAGTCGGTAAACGACCTTTCTAAGAAGCAGCGCAATTTTATTGACCTTGCCGCACGTATCGCACAGCAGACCGAGTTTAAGGAATATAAGCATGGTGCCGTGCTTGTTCGTGCTGGTGCAGTTATGAACACCTCTTGTAACAAGAACAAGTATAAGGCTTGGGCTAATCGTTTTCGCAAGAAGCAGCGGGGACACGCGACTGTTCATGCGGAGATTGGTGCCATTCTTGGTCTTGACCGCTCTGTGACCGAAGGTGGCACAATTTATGTTGTGCGTGTCGGTCGTGATGGTTGCCTTCGCAATTCTAAGCCTTGCCCAATGTGTGAGGCTGCTATGCAGTTTGTCGGCATTAAGCGTGTTATTTATTCTAATGAACATGGACACATTGAACACATGAGGATTTACAATGAGTAAGTATAATAACGATTACCGCAATCCTTGGGAAGAAACTAAGGAAGGCTGTTGGGTTATATATAAGCGCGATGGTTGTACCTCAATGAGAAAAATAGATGAACCAGCACTTGCAGAGGTTGAAGTTGCCCTTGCAATGTTGTATGATGGTATTATGAAGACTATGCATAAGAGAATGGAAGATAATAAATATTTTATCTCTCCTCATGAATATGTAATGGCTGGTATCGAATACATTCGCAAGGAGATTAACAATGCCAAGACCATCCCGTGAAAAATATGATGAACTTGAAGAAAAGTATAAATCAATTCTAAGAACGTCTTATGGATTTGAAGTTCCTCTAGGTTGGCTCGTTATTATTGAGCAATTTCTAGAAAGGGCTATGAACTTTGAAGGATGGTTCAAGGTTGTTCAGATAAAGGAAAAGTTTGGTGGTCTTCGTATTTATATCGAATCAGAAGACGATACACCAAAAGAAATAAGTGCAATGATTGATGGTCTTATTTCAGAAGCAGAATTTAAGGCCAATCGTTCTTGCCATGATTGCGGTTGTTCTATTGATAGAGATAACGCAAAAAAGTATAAGTTCTATGTTCTCTGCGATAGTTGTGCGGCTGTGAAAAATGAAACACAACAAAGGTGATTTGGTAAAAGCTAATGTATATGGTGCTTGGTCTGTAGACGGCCCATTACAAAAACCAATGTTTATGAGATATGACCTATTAGCAATAGTGTTGGAAGAAACAACAGAACATATGTATAGACTTCACCTACTGTCTGATGATAAGATGGTAATACTACATGAGGAAGATATTAAATGCATCGAATCCTAATCGTTGATGCTCTCAACGCTTTTTTCCGCGCCTATATTGTAAATCCCACTCTTTCACCAAACGGACAGCCTATTGGTGGAGTTGTTGGGTTTCTTAAAATTCTACAAAAGCTTTGCAAAGAGACAAAACCAGACCTTGTAGTTATCTGTTGGGATGGTGCTGGCGGCTCCCGCAAGCGTAAGGCTATGAATTCCAACTACAAGGAGGGTAGGGCACCTATTCGCCTTAACCGTGATGTTCGCGTTCTATCCGAGAACGACGAGCTACAGAATAAGATTTGGCAACAGACACGGACTATCGAATACCTAAATGAACTTCCAGTAGTTCAACTTATGTACCCAGAGATTGAGGCAGACGACTTGGTATCATTTGTCTGCACCCTTC
>JBMOHW010000405.1:0-1912 GCA_049317665.1 Terrimicrobiaceae bacterium
CCAGAGAAGCTATTGCATATCACACCTGCGTGAATTCAATCATACGCAACAGTAGTCGACCTGTGGCCATTGTGCCATTGGCATTGAATCTTTTTAAAGAGTATTCAGAAACACACACTGACGGGTCTAATCATTTTATATACACACGTTTCCTAGTGCCGTATTTGATGCACTACAGTGGCCATGCTATTTTTATAGATGGTGATATGATTGTGCGTGGTGATATTGCTGAGTTATGGGAATTGAGAAGCAGTTGCATGGATGTGCAAGTTGTCAAACACAATTATGAAACACGCATGACTGAAAAGTACCTTGGCAGCAAAAACGAAAACTATCCACGCAAAAACTGGAGCAGTGTGATGCTGTGGAACTGCAATAGCTTTCCCAATCGCAAACTAACTCCAGAATTTATTGAAGGCTCCACGGGTGCTGAGCTGCATAGATTTACCTGGCTTGATGATGCCCGTATAGGAGAATTACCCGCCGAATGGAATTGGTTAGATGTAGAATACGAATATAACCCATCAGCAAAATTAGTTCACTTCACACTGGGATCTCCGTGTTTTCATGAATTTGCCAATCAAGGCAATTTCTCAAATGAATGGCATCAGGAACGTATCTTCACTGAATACTGTCAACAGAGAAACATATTATGATTGTTGATAGTAAAAACTTCAGTATAGATTGTTTACATGCAGCTCAAGTCATTCGCTGCGATAACAAAAGCAAACGTCCCCAGAGGCATAGTCATTTAAATCATGCACTACAAAAAGTCAAACTAACTGGTCATGTGATGGAATTTGGGGTATATCAGGGAATCACACTAAAAATAATCTCTGACTACTTTTCCAATCAAACTGTTTGGGGGTTTGATAGTTTTGAAGGATTACCTGAACCTTGGTTCATGAAAAGTTCGCAATCTGGTCCTAGACATCCAACTGGAAAATTTGCGTTGGACAAAGAGGAACTGCTGTTGGTTACAAATCAGTTTGCGGAAAGAAATGTAAAATTAATACCTGGATGGTTCAATCAGTCTATAGTTCCCTGGTTGACCCACAACCCCGGTCCGGTGTCTTTTTTGCATATAGATTGTGATCTGTACAGCAGTACAATAGACGTATTAAATTTGTTGAATGATCGTATTGTTCCCGGTACTGTGATAGTGTTCGATGAGATGTATCCTTGGAATAATTTTGACCAATATGATCTCTGGGCGCAAGGTGAATTCCGAGCATTAGGCGAATGGATCAATAATCATCAACGTACTTTTTGTACATTATATCGCAGCCACCATCAACAATGCAGTATTGAGGTACTATCATGAGCAATTGGATCTTTCTCAGCAAGGGCGGTAAGGACGAGTACATAAACATGCTGGCCCATAGTGCAAAAATGCAACCAACAAATAGTGATTATTTTGACTATCATTATGATGTAGAGGTGGACCATAATCAGCTGGTACTACGTGGTATTCTCAAACACAAGATCATGAAAAAATGCCTAGCTGATGGTAACAATTTTTACTATATGGATTCAGGATATGTTGGAAACAACATAGGTATAAAAAACAATCAAGGCATCAAGCAATATCACAGAATTGTGCTCAATGACTTGCAGCATCGTACCATCCGTCCACGTCCTAGCAATAGATGGGATTTACTAGGTATCAAACCCCACACTCGACGATACGGGCAAGAAATTATCGTAGCAGCGCCGGATGAAAAACCTTGCAAGTATTATGGTGTTGATCAGCAACAATGGATCCAAGACACTGTGGCTGAAATTAAAAAACACACAGATCGTCCAGTGGTGGTTCGTGAACGTGCAGCATTACGTGTAGATAGAGTAATCAATCAGCCTTTAAGTCAGGTGTTAACACAGGATGTGCATGCATTGGTAACATTCAACAGTG
>JBMOHW010000406.1:0-1905 GCA_049317665.1 Terrimicrobiaceae bacterium
ATCAATTACAACGGTTTTTAGAGAGCCTTCCAGAAGGTGATCGGGAGAACCTGTTTGCCATGGCTGAGGATTATAAAAACTCGGTCATACGAAAAACGGCTGAAAAGTCGTTTATGGCGTTTGTTAAACAGATGTGGCCTGGGTTTATATTGGGTAGACACCACGCTTTGATGGCTAAAAAATTTGAGGAGATTGCCGATGGTAAAGTTAGACGCCTTATTATTAATATGCCTCCTCGTCATACTAAATCTGAGTTTGCGTCATATCTTCTCCCTGCATGGTTTCTAGGCAGATATCCGCATAAGAAAGTTATTCAGTGTTCCAATACTGCCGAACTAGCGGTAGGCTTTGGACGTAAAGTTAGAAACTTAGTCGATGGAGAAGCCTATGCCAAGATATTCCCAAATGTCGCTTTGCGAACTGATTCCAAGGCTGCTGGTCGTTGGGCTACTAACGCCAACGGTGATTATTTTGCTATTGGTGTGGGCGGTACCGTTACTGGTAAAGGAGCAGATTTACTCATTATTGATGACCCCCACTCGGAACAAGAGGCAGCTTTAGCCGCATCCGATCCTTCGGTTTACGACAAAGTCCATGAGTGGTTTACCTCTGGTCCACGTCAGCGTCTCCAACCTGGAGGCTCAATCGTAATCGTAATGACCCGCTGGGGTAAACGAGACTTAACGGGTAGAGTCCTCCAGTCGATGGTAGAGCGTGACGGGGATGAATGGGAAGTCATTAATCTTCCAGCGATCATGCCCACGGGAAAACCTCTATGGCCTGAGTTTTGGAGCTTAGACGAATTAGAAAAACTAAGAAACGAACTTCCCATCTCCAAATGGTCAGCGCAGTATCAACAAGATCCTTCGGCTGAGGAAGGTGCGTTAGTCAAACGAGAATGGTGGAAAGTCTGGGAAAAAGATAATCCCCCAATTTGTGACTTTATTATCCAGTCTTGGGATACCGCCTTTACAAAAAATGAACGAAGTGACTATTCCGCATGCACGACTTGGGGAGTTTTTTGTAAAGACGAAGATCCTACGGATGTGCATATTATTCTCTTAGACGCCCTCAAAGAACGGCTAGAGTTCCCAGAATTAAAGATCCGAGCTATGGAAATGTATAAGGAATGGGAGCCAGATGCGTTTATAGTAGAGGCTAAGGCTTCGGGTGCTCCATTGGTTTTTGAGCTACGAAGAATGGGTATCCCTGTACAAGAATTTACGCCAACCCGTGGTAATGACAAGATCACCCGTGTAAACTCTGTAGCAGACATCTTTGCATCAGGAAAAGTATGGGCGCCAAGAAAGCGCTGGGCTGAGGAAGTGATTGAGGAAATGGCAGCATTTCCCAATTCAGACCATGACGACTTGGTAGACTCCGCAACACAAGCGTTAATACGATTTAGAAAAGGCGGTTTTATCCGATTACAAACAGACGAGGAAGACGAGATTAAGTACTTCAAGTCTAAGCGAGCAGTCAGTTATTACTAAGGAACGATATGTCTATTGAAAAATCACTCTATGAATTACCTAAAGGTCTTGAAGCAGCTGTGCAAGAACCAATTGAGATCGAGATCGAAGATCCAGAATCCGTCAAGATTGGTATCGATGGCTTAGAGATTGAGATCGAACCAAAAGAGGAAAGCGCAGACGACTTTGACGCTAACCTTGCCGAATACCTTAGTGACGGTGAATTAAATGAAATCGCTGGCGACTTATTAGGCGATGTTGACTCCGATATTGGCGCCCGTAAGGAATGGATGCAAACCTATACAGACGGCATTGAGCTATTGGGAATGAAGATCGAGGAACGCACCGAACCTTGGGAAGGTGCCTGTGGTGTCTATCACCCCCTCTTATCGGAAGCCCTAGTTAAATTCCAAGCCGAAACCGTAATGGAGAC
>JBMOHW010000407.1:0-1904 GCA_049317665.1 Terrimicrobiaceae bacterium
CTGCATGCGAGCTGATCAGCCCTCCAACCCAGAGCGGCGCAACGAGGAGGGAGAGGCGCCCAGCCCATCGCGCTGAGCCGTTGTTGGGGCTCAACTGCGACGCACCCGTACCACCGTGTGCCTCCGCGAGACTTATCGTGTGCTTAGACATGAGACGGCCGGGCTCGCCAATGAGCGGCCCCGGGAGCGCGGCGAGGGCAACGGCGCGGTTGATGTCAGACAGCGCCACTGCAGGATGCGCGGCCATCAGCCCGTGAGCGTTCCGCAGACTTGCGCGCAGCCAACGCAGCAGAAAGAACCAGACTACTGGGATAGCAATGAGCAGAATCGTGTTTGCCGTACGCACGGTGGCAAACGCACGTGTTGCATCCTCCTCGGTCGCCCGGTTGATGGCGATGAGATCAAGCACCGAGAAGTAGCCCATGATCGTTCCCGCGCTGATCAGCGCCAGGAGCGCCAGAACGAGAAGTGCGCGTCGGGCCGTTGCCGCTTTCGTCGCGGCGGAGAGGTACGGGGTCACGTGCCGCTGGGGCCCTGCTGTCGCAACACACGAATGAGGCCGTCCCGCTCAAGCAGCGCGAAGCGTCGCAGACGCGCCGCATCAACCGGTGGGATGCCATGCGCTGGGTCGGCAATGTTGGCGAGGAGTGCGTCAACAGCGGTGAGCATGGAAGCTGGTGATCCCCAGAGACCGAGGGAGGCGCTTCGTGTGACGAGATCGCGCGCATACGTAGCGTCGGCTGACCCGAGTGCCAGGAGTGCCGTTGGGATCTGCGCAACATACGGGGCGAGCAGCTCATGCTGCCATGGCCAGGCGAATCCACTCGCAGCGGCGAGCGTCTTGCGCACGCTGCCGTACCCATCAGAGCGCAGTATGCGCGCCCAGGCCGCCCGCTTTGCGGCAACGTTTGGCGTTGCCACTTCGGCGGCAAGAAGCGAACGTTCGCCGCGGTCACTCGGATCGCGCTGTGCCTCTGCCGCAAGGCGCTCCGCACTGTTCGGTGCTCCAAACGAGGCTGCGCGCACGAGCAGCGACCAGCGATGATCCTGATCAATCTCAACGCCGTCGAGCGGCGTCTCACCAACCGCTACCTGCCAGGTCTCCTCAACATCACGCGGGGTGACAGAAGCCATGACCATGATGCGCGACCAGACAATGCGCATCCCTTCGCTCCCACCGCGGGCGAGGCGGGTGCGTGCCGCATCAACGATGAGGCTCCCCCAGCGCTCGCGCTCCCCGTCTGGGAGGTAGCGAAGGAGGAGGCCTCCGAGTGTTGACTCCACAACGCCCTGCACAATTGAAGAGTCAACCTCATGGGGGAGTCGGTCGATCAGCAGCTGGGCGTAGCGTGCCGCCGGGTAGCGACCATCGCGCACGAGCTCGTAGATCGCCATCCAGGTGAGCTGGCGCAGGAGCCCGTCTGGGATGGCCTCCATTCGCGTCTCGGCGAAACGGAGCGTTCCCTCGTCGAGGCCAAGCTTGCCCACGGCGAGGTCGTCATGGTTCGGGATCACCGCGAGCGGAAGTGGGCGGCCAGCGACGCTCGGCACATCGGTGCGCCCCCCCGTCACCAGCACCTCGTGCGGCTCAATCGTGACGGACTGCCCGTCGCCTGGGTAGAGGAGAGCGACGCGCAACAGGTGTTCTCGCAGCACGTTGTCGCCCGAGACAACCTCTTGGGTGACGGTGAGGTTGTCGATAGTGCCGTTGGTACCTGGGGTGACCACGGCACTGAGGCGGTTCGGTCCGCTGGTACGCAGCCACTGTGCCGACCAGTCGGCGAGTGATACGCCACTCCCCTCCTCTAGTGAGGCGAGGAATTCGGCGAGGGTGGCATTGCCGAACGCGTGTCGCTGGAAGTGGAGACGGAGGCCTGCAGAGAAGCCGGCGCGTCCGAGGCGTG
>JBMOHW010000408.1:0-1901 GCA_049317665.1 Terrimicrobiaceae bacterium
TCAGAGAAGGTTGTGTTACCATTAGCAGAAGGATTGTACGGAGTAGTAGAGCCACTACTACCACTACCTATATTTTTACTTGGTTTTAGAGGCATAATTACTCCTGCACCAAAACATAACCGTTGAAAGCGTTTGGATTATAAGCCCATAACCCAGCCTCACCAGCAGAAACATTCAAATAACCAGCAGACCCTGCGTGTAAAGGAACTCCCATTGTATTACTAACAGGAGCACTTGCTGAAATAGCAATCAGCAAAGCACAACTACCTTTATTCCACACATCTACAGCAGTACCCGCCGCAGGGTTACTACCACCATATAAATTTACCCACGTATTAGGAGGGATTGTTGTATCCGCTCTTGTATTAGCCATGATATTTTCCTTTAAAAATTAATGCTTACCAACTAAAATTGTTCTTACATACCAACCACTAACTTTCACTGTACAAGCAGCATCACTCTTAATCCTGATTTCAGATGGATTATTCAGAGTTCGATTATCGCCCATATAAATACTTGTGAAAGCATTAACAACTCTTGTACCAACACTCTTGTATTGAACTTCAGGAGTGAAACCAACAGAGTATTCAGCAGCATCACCAACAGCATTATAAATTGACATATTCATAAGCTGATTTGGAGATGTAGTGGTTATAGAGAATTCAACACGAATATCTACAGTGTCACCTAGCTTCATTCCAGTCCAATTGAATTGATTGGTGGATGTATTCCAGATGTCTGTAAGATATATACTCTTATAAGCTTTGTTTGTATAAGCTCCTAATCCGTCATTGGTGAGCTTAGTCCATGTGTTTGCGGAGACGTTGATTGTTGAAGCTTGACTATCGTTATAATCGAAGAATCCAATATCAACTAGACGAGATTGAAGGGAAGGAAACTTTATAACCACTCTACCTTGTGAATCAACAGGGATTGTGTCAACCATCAATGTTCCCACTGACACGTCATCCCCTTCTCCGAGAGTAGCTAATATTTCCTCTTTATTATTGAGTGACCAAGCTGATGCAGGGTTGACTTCCATATAGATTCCTTAGAGGATGTGAATATGCAGAATACACATTCAAGCTTGGCAATTGTATCAGATTTATGTCTATATGTCAATAGACTAACAATAATAAATTTATGCTTGACATACGCAAGAAGAATGAATACAATCATTCACATCAACACAACATAGGAGAATGAAATGAAGGATACACACAACCAATACATCGCAGGAATTCACTTGAAAGCAATCTGCAACACTCTCGTGGACACATATTGCCAATTAGCAACATGGGATGACACGGAGCCTTATTCAGATAAGCAAATGATTGACACATTCATGGATCATTATTTCTTTGACAATAAAGACTTCATTGACTTCGTATGCAGAATCAACACAATCTACATGACATTTGAAGAAGCAGAACAACATCCTCCCTCACGTCAGATGTGTTTTGAAGGGAATTGTCAGAATGTTCCTGAATATAATAATCACTACTCTATGGTTGTATTCCTGATGCACATTAAAGGAGCTTTACAATTCCCTGATGTTTTAGGAACTACGCTTGTGCAAGAGATGCAGAATATGCAAGATTATATTGAATTTATGATGGGAGAATAATATGTTAGCAGCTTTGTTGATTATCGCAATTCTAAGTTTGTTGATTCTTGTGTTTCGCCCTCTGACAGTGATTGCTCTGATTGTATTTGGATTGATTATGATTCCTTACTTTGCAGTAATCATTGCTTGCTTGATGTTTATTAGCTTGCTATGGATTATTGTTTCATGTATAATTGCTTTGTTTGAATAAGGAGGAAAGAAATGAATTGCAAGCAAGGAGATATGTTCATTGTTATCAAAGGTGTTGATGCAGGTAAAATTGGAATTTGTGAAT
>JBMOHW010000409.1:0-1898 GCA_049317665.1 Terrimicrobiaceae bacterium
AACTCCGAGTGGGGCGCGGCCACGAGTTCAGCATCGCCAGAGATATCGATTAGATCGATCGGGCAGTTTTGAGGCAGCCAGACCTGCACCAGTCGCGGCGCTTCGGCATGCGGAAGGTCGAACGACACCAACGAATCCTCGCCGAACTGAATCTCCTGCATAACTTCGCCATTCCACAGGCGCAAATCTCCGTTGGTGTGCGAAACGCTTGCCTCAAAGCCTTCGGTCGTTACCGCTATCGTCGAGGGTCCAGAAATCCAGCCATCGGCGATGTTGGTGTCGCGTTCCGATCGGTAGGTCACGGTGAGTTTCGTGGCGGCGGTAAGGAGATTGAGGTGAACGCCAGCCAGTCTTTCAACCATTTTGCCCACACCCGGCTCGTGCCCGTGCTGCTGATAAGTCCATTCAGGTAGTCGGCTGAATCTCAGCCCCCGGTCAGTGACCCAGGTGTTAGAAACCCCACGGATGCTGGCTCTCACCAGCGCTTCGAACTGAGCAGTCATCGTCATGGCAAAAGTCTAGGCTTTTTTCAGCGGACTAAAACTCGCTGCTGCTGATAACTTTCTCGCCAGCCTCGATGCCGGATATCAGTCTCGCCGCTACCTGCGCAGGCGTCATGCCCTCTGGCATCTGAGGTGCTGCGCCAAACAACGGTCGAGTGGCTAGGCCGGTTTCGGTGTGACCGGGTCGGGCGTCGACCACAGTGATTTTGTCGCGGCGAATCTCGAGGGCCAAAGCACCCAACCACGCCGATAACGCTGACTTGCTCGCGCAGTAGGCAGCCATGCCGGCAAAGGTTTTCTCGGCTACAACTCCGGTGATGGCGGCCACGAAAGCCTCGTCTTTGCCCTTGAGTGCCGGCAGTAGTTCGGTAACCAGCTGTGCCGGCCCGTGGAAGTTGATTTGCGTTAGTGCGCGGGCATCCGTGGATGAGGTGTCAGCTGCAAAACCGAAACCAACGCGACCGGCGGCGAGAATCACACCGTCGATGTCTTCATTTGCTATCAGATAGCTGGTGAGAACCGAGATGCTTTCGGAGCTGGTGAGATCAACCATCAGCCGCACTGCAGCCTCTGCAGGGATGTTCGCAGCTGAGTCTTGAGTGCGGGCCGTCGCGAGAACCTGTGCGCCTTTGGCGGTGAGCATCCGTGTGATTTCGGCACCCAGAACACCAGATGCGCCGACTACGAGAATTCGTTTTGAAGAAAAGTCCATGGCTTTTGCAACAGCACAATCGGCAGAGGTATTTCTTAGAAACGGACTAAATGTTTAAGAGTTTTTCTTGATGAATCGGGTTACTACTCTCAGGAAATCATTGGGGTCTTCCTCGTGGGCCAGGTGTCCGGTGTTTGGCACCAGGTAGATGGAGTGGCACAGAATTCGCTCGGCCACCTTGAAGGTATCCTCAACCCTCACAATCTTGTCGTGATCTCCGGTGATCACCATCACGGGCATTTCGATCCTCCAGAGATTACCGCGAACCTCATTCGATTGCGATGCGGTCATGAATCGCCACAGGGCAAGTTTCCAGTCGGGGTTGTTCATAGGAGCCGTGTATCCGTCGATTACGTCTTGACTGAGTTTCTCGGGGTTGAAGAAGCTATCACGCAGAATCTTCATACCGGCCTTGGAGAGCCCCTCCAGCAGGCGCTGGGCTCGGTTCTCAAGTCTCTTGGCTCGAAGCGCACGACCGAGCCAACCCGCAATCGGTGGTTTGCGCCAAATCGCAGGAGACTCCAACACCAGACAAGTGAGAGCCTCGGGGTATCGAAGAGCAAATTCGGTTGCCACCAGAGCACCAGCAGAATGCCCAATCAACACCACTGGGCGGTTGTTGGCGTAAGTTTCGACCAACCGCTTCAAGAGTTCAACTTGGCCCGAGAGCGAGTAGGGGTCTT
>JBMOHW010000410.1:0-1891 GCA_049317665.1 Terrimicrobiaceae bacterium
ATAAATATGTTAAAAATTAATAAATAATGAAAAATTTTACAGAATTATGTTACGAAGATGATAAAGCAACTGATAGAAGTATGATTGCTTTGTATATGGATGACGCATTAAGCGAAGAGGACTTGATTAGGCATTTAGGTAAATCTCCAGCAACATACGCTATCATAGCATTAAATAGGCATATTTTAGATGATGCGTGTTATGAAATAAGTTACCCAATTCTTATTTCAAAAAAGCCAATTAAACAAGAGAAAATTGATGATATTTTTATTGATTTGGACAAAGAAATAATAGATAATGAAACCTCAAGTAAAGAGCATAAAGGCTAAGATTAAAGCCTTAGAAAAGAAAGCAAAAGCAATAGAACAAAAAAATACATCAATAAAGTTCTATACGGCTCAAACTACTCAACTAAGGCACGACTTAAATAATCACTACGAAATTGTAAAACAAATGATATACCTAAAAGTAGATTTAAAGTTTTGCCCAACAGAAAATAGAAATGAAATGTGTTCAAATTGTGATTGCTGGAAAATTAATGCTTATTAGTTATTGTTGTATTTGTTAGCAACATTATATTTGCAGCCAATGATTACGAAAATTTTAGAAGCTACTTGCTCTATTAACAAAACCAAGAGAGAAATAATCAATACAGAAATGGATATTTTTGTAGAATGGGATATTGATATTGATAAAAGAGAATATCAAGCCCAAGTGCAAATAATACCTAAAGAGGTAAAAGGCTCATTTACATATAAGCACGATTACGTTGATTATAAAGTGGCTCATAAAGTAACATTTGCAGCAACTACAGATAAGTGGAAAATTAAATGCTTATATAGTAATATAGCTAAGTTTGGAATAGCCACATATCAAATGATGCAGCCAGAAACGATACACATAGATTTCGATAACTTAAACATAAACATCACATTTTAAAAATGACAAAACTCCAGCAACTACTAATAGAAAAAAAAATGCTACAATCTGATTTGATTAGGACAATAAAAGAAAAACACAATATAGATTTTGATAAAGCAAACCTATCAAGAATTGTATGTGGCGTAAAGACAAACTATACACTTGAAACTGCAAGAGTTATTGCAACATCATTAGATGTTACAGTAGATGAAATAATAGCATAATGCGAAATATCGTCATTCCAGAAATATTTTTTAAACGAATTGCCGAAAAAAAGGATAAGCTGTATAGCCGAATATGGTTTTATTGGTTATCTAACTTTGTTGATGAAATTCATAATAGCGATTTTTTAGAGAAACAAATTTTGGCTTTTCCTAAAGTCAGTGAAATTAAAGAAGTATATGAATTTGGCATACAGCTCCTTCGGCAAGATTTTGAAATAATAGAGAAAGAAGACGAAAATAAACTAAGGGTAGTACAAAGCATTATAGACTATCTAAATAAAAAAGCAGGAACTACCTTTCAAGCAAAAGGTAAAAACAAAGAACTTATTTATGCAAGGATAAAAGATGGATATTCAACATCTGATTTTAAAATAGTCATAGATAAAAAAACAGAACAATGGATAGGTACTAAAGAAGAAGTTTATTTAAGACCTATTACTCTTTTTTGCAAAACTAAATTTGAAAATTACTTAAATGGAATTACAAAATCAGACCCCACCAGCTTCTCGAAATTTGCAAGTACAATCGCAGATGCAAAAGTCCTTGTTGGAATTTACGACAAGCCAAGATGAAAAAGATATTGCCATTGCCGTTTCAAAAGGCACAATAATATCTAATTTGCCTATGCAAAGTTTCTTAGAACATATTGCTAAAACAAGAATGCTTTTAGGAATGCCAAAAGATTATAACAATAAGGAAGAATTGGTAATAGCTACACAATTTGTGCATAATAAATTTGGATTCTT
>JBMOHW010000411.1:0-1886 GCA_049317665.1 Terrimicrobiaceae bacterium
GGATTTCAGGTGGCTGAGCAGGGTCTTCTTCTTTTTCGGACGGTTGGCAACATTCTTCCGCAGGTGCTCCCGCACCCGCTTCAGCTGCTCATCCTGCCCCGCAGGTTCTGGCTTCGATGCCAAATTTGGAGCCTTGGCGGTGCCGGAGAAGGTCAGCGTGGCGAAACTGTCGTGGCGGCGAGCGCGAATGTGCCGGCTTTCCAGGTGCTTGACCAGCGGGTCAAACCCAGTGTCCTTGGAGACGATATGAATGTAGGCCTCAGGCTCGGTGCTCACCGTCCGGCCCAGGTAGTAGGCGAGTGCAAAGTCGAGGGCGTTCTTGCCGGAGGACTCCAGACGGACAAGCTGCACAGAGGCAGCATGCGCCATCAGTTTTTCGACGAGTCCGGCATCGATTTTGGTCTGTTTTGCTCCGAGCAGAAGCGTGAAGTTCACCGACTTGGTCCCGATCACGGAGACATCGATCTGGTGCACGTTCTCAAAGTCCACGAAGACATGGTTGAGCGGCGGAGCAATTTCGTTCATGGTAGGCATGGGGTTCAGGGGTTGGTGAGTTCAGCGACGAGGGTGGTGAGCCGCGCTTTGCCGTCGCCTTGCTGATGTTCGGGTTCTGCTTGCGCAGTTTGGTTGTCCAATAATCGTTTCTCACAGGGAAGGCAACCCGACAGAGCGCAGCTTGCGCATGGCCTTCTGCACATGCTTCCGCTCCAATTCATGCTCCCAGATCCGGACGACCCGCCAGCCAGACTTTCGAAGGGTCCGGTTGACAAGCAGGTCGCGCACCTTGTTCGCCGCGAACTTCTTCCGCCAAAACGCCGCGTTGGTCCGGGGCTTCGTCGCGTGCTGCGGACACCCATGCCAATAACACCCATCCACAAAGACCGCCAGCCGCTGCTCGCGGGAAGATGAAGTCTGGTTTGCCAAAAACAGGCTGATACCTCCGCCAGCCGGTGATCCCGTTCGCCCGAAAAATCTTTGCCAACTCCAGCTCCGTCGCCTTGTTGCCGCAGGAGCGGATGCGGGACATGACCGCGCTGCGCTTTGCCTTTGTGAAGACGTCAGGCATTCACTTGGCTTGTTTAAGGAGGACGATGCCCGGCATCGGGTAGATCGAGCGAAATCCCCAACAGGGACAAGGCGAACTCCCAGCCATCATGTATCGAGGGAACAGAATCCGCGAGGTCACTTGGCAAACCGCCGTCGCCATTCCCGGTCGTGGCGCGCGGCATGAAGCACCGCCGCGACGAGCACGAGACGATCCGTTTCAATGACCTCAAAAATGATCCGGAAGGGGAATCTGGCCGGATACCTCCAGCGAATGTTTTTGACAGGGTGCCGGCGGGAATTCAGCAGCGGATTTTCCGAGAGCGCGTCCCAAACGCTAACAACCTCGTCAATAAAATCAGCACCCAAGCCCGCCTGACGCTCCTCATACCATGCCGCGGCCCCGGCGACGTCTTCCTCCACCTCTGGGAGGAATTCAACCCGCCAGTTCATCTGGGAAATCGATCCAACAAGCGGGTCTTCATCTCATCGAGCGGGACGGATGAGGAAGGATCAAGCCGCCAAGCCGCCAGGCGCCTCTCGACAAGCTCGACATCTTCGGCAGGCAGGCCGGGCTCATCCAGTCCCAGCGCCTCGCGAATCAACAACTGGCGGTCGGAAACGCTGAACCCCGGCAGCTCCCGCAAAACTTGGGCGATACTCATCGACTTCGACCCTATCTCGAATCCCGAAAAATGCCAGCCGGTTTCTTGAGGCAAACCCGTCCGTGAATCGAACGAATCTACGCAAAGCCCCTCTTTGCTTACGAGGAACAGGGAACCACGAAAGACACGAAAAGCACGAACATCAGAAAACTCAAAAAGCCGCCAGCCATCGTCCTT
>JBMOHW010000412.1:0-1885 GCA_049317665.1 Terrimicrobiaceae bacterium
GGTTGGGCGTCGCGAGCAGGCGCTCCATGGCCTTCGCCATGGATTCGAGTTAAGTAGGATCGGTAAGGAGTCCGTTGACACCGTCTTGCGAGATCCCCTGAGCCCACTGGCCCGGAGCGCTTCGCGATCTGTGCCTCTTCCCTTCTGACAGATTGGCGGACGGGGCCATTGGCCCGGCCAGATGAGTGTTCCATTAGTGGTTGAAAAATCTTCCTATGCTCACGCCGAGAGGCTTTTGGAATTAGGTTTTTTCGGCACTAAGGACCTCGCGATAAATCTCGAGATGGCGTTCGGCAATCACGCGGGGGTGGAACTTTTCGATCGCCTGTCGTCTCCCATTCCTCGCAAGACACGAAGTTAGCTCGGAATCGGAGAGGAGCCTCGAAAGGGCCGTAAGCATCGTCTCGGGACGAGTCGGATCGGTGAGCAAGCCGGTGACTCCGTCCTCCACGAGATCGGGAACCCCGCCGACATTGGAGGCCATCACCGGGATTCCGGCGGCCTGGGCCTCGAGCACCACCATCGGGCAGTTATCCTCATTGGTCGGAAGCGCCAGGAATGAAGCACGGACAAACTCGTCGCGGAGTGCCCCGCGGCTGACCATCCCTCCGTAATGGCACCACGGACGGGCCGCCACCAGAGACTGGAACTCCCGCCCGTATTCGTCATCACCGCATCGGCCGAAGAATCGAACTTCGAAAGCACTGTTGGCGGCCAGCGGTTCGATGGCGCGGATAAAGGCGTTCTGGTTTTTTCGGGCATCGACATTGGCGACAACCAGCACCACCGGGACGGTGGTGGGTGGCGAGTGACGGGCGGCGAGTGACGGGGAGGGAAATTCGGGAGTCGGGGTTGGGAGATCGGAGATCGGAGATCGGCTTTCATCTTCTATCTTCGATCTTCTATCTTCGATCCCGCGTTTCTCCCCGAGGGCGAGAAAGTCGGGATCGACGGCATTCGGGACGACCCAGGTTTTTGGCGTCTCGTGCTCGACCGCCTCGCGGGTGTAATTCGTGATGCAGACGACCCCATCGAATGTTGGAATGACGAAGCCTTCAATGAAACACTGGAGCCAAGGTGCGCTGAACGGACGGATCCCGACCGTTTTTTTAATCAGCCTCAGGTTTCCGTGAATCGTCAGGAGTTTCGGATAGGGCGTGCAAATCGCACTAATCGCACAGTCCCGTTCCGTTCCCTGGGCATGAACAAGATCCGGCTGGATTTCACGGAGCTTCATTCTCACGGCTAGGATGCAGCCGAGATATCCGGTTTTCAACCATCCCCATTTCGGCACATGCAGAGAGTGGAACCAGATGTTGTGGGCCAACTTCTGCGGCGACTGCATGGGTTGCTGCGCACAAGAAATAACGTGGATTTCTAGAAGGCGGGGAGTCGAGTGACGAGGGTCGAGGGTCGAAGGGATGGTCTCGCGGCTCGACTCTGGACTCTCGATGCCTGCCGCTGTACTACTATCTTCTATCTTCGACTTACCATCGGCTCCGCCGAAGCCGGAAAAAAGGCCTTGCGGGGCTGTGCCGAAGTAGGGGATTGGGTTGGTGTAATCACCGAAGTGCTCGCGGGAATCCGTGGTCAGCAAGGCAATCTTCATGCAATGCGCTGGAAGACGCGATTGTGACCGACTTGCAGAATCTCCCTGAACGCACGGGGATCAATCTCTGTGGCGAGTTTTGAGGGGCCTGGATGCCCCGCAGTTGCGAACGCGGGAGGTCGGAAACTCGTGCTCAACCCGGAGTCGTCCAAGACGATGATTCCGCCGATCTTCACGTTTGCGGCGCAATGCTTCCAATCCTTTTTGGCAACCTCGTAGTCGTGGTTCCCATCAATATAGATCGCATCCCAGGGATGCGAAGAGATCAAATGCACA
>JBMOHW010000413.1:0-1882 GCA_049317665.1 Terrimicrobiaceae bacterium
ACTCACAGAAAGCAACAGGTTATATTCCGACTGTATTGTTTGGTATACCTGCAGCACCTTTCGAAGTTGTCATTATGAGTTTGTTTGTCTTAGTAGGCATAGAACTCGGCACACCATCCTTGTTAAAGGATACAATGTTCTTTGACACATTACAATATTCATATCAAGCATCCTTATTTCTAACCTACATCATTAGTATAATCACTATTCGATACATTGTCAAGATATTTCTTATCCCAATTGACATTTGGTTCTGGTCACTTGTTGCACTAATTGTATGGAGCTGTGTGCAGTATACAGGATATGCAGAAGACTATTTAATATTAATTCTATGCACATTGCTAGGACTTTCTTTAAGATATTTCAAGATGAGTCGTGCTGCTTTCATCATAGGCTTTGTATTGAGTGATAGAATCGAAAAACTTTTATATCAGTACTTGACATTATTTGATTGGTCTGATATTATAATGAGACCAGTGAGTGTATCATTGCTATTAGTAACTGCTGCTGCAATGATATATGGTATTTTCTATAGTAAAACAGAGGTGAACTACACATGAGATTTGTATTATTGTTTCTTATTTTTGTCTTTTCTTTTGGAACAGCAAAGGCAGATTATAGATTGATTGTTCCACAGAGTCCGGGTGCAGGAACGTCTGTATGGGCTGCGATCTTCGCAAAGCACATGTCTGAAGCAATGAAAGAGAAGTTCATTGTTGAGCATATCCCAGGCATCAATGATATTCCAGGATTCAACAAGTTTCACAATGAGCTGCGGTTTGATGACAAGACAATCATGGTTGCACATGGCGGAAACGCAGAGTCTTTCTTGGTCGATAAAGTCGACTATAACTATGCAGATTATGAACCAATCGCAACAATGAGTCTCAATACTATCGTCACAAGAAACAAGACAGTTGATATTGAGAAAGATAAGATCCGTATGGCTCATAACTCAGGACTCAATCCTGATATGATGGCAATCATTATGTTGATCTGTGGTCCTCAGAAAGACGTGACTGCATATCTAGATTGCTATAAGAAACGTGTTATCTATGTTAAAGGTATGCCAGGATCAGAAGCACGACTTGCTTTCTTTCGTGGTGAATTGAATTCTATCCGTGAGACATATGTCGCTCATCAAAAATTCTTATCAGACAAAGTAAAGTTTGGCGAAGCAATTGATTGGTTCAATCATGGGGTCTATGACTTCAACACAGGAAAGATTGTTCAAGATCATAACTTCAAAGGTGTAAAGACATTTGCTGAAGCATATAAAGAACGTTGGAAAGTCGAACCATCAGGTGATTTCTATGAAGCATATACTTTGATGAAGAACTACCGTGATGTTCTGCAGAAAGCATTGTTCGTCAATAAAGGCAATCCTAATGCAGAGAAACTGCGTCAGGGTGTTGCATACATGATTACTGATCCTGAAGCAAAGAAAGCATTTGAAGCAGATATTGGTGACTATGAATGGTTTGTCGGCAAAGATTTGGCTACGACTATGGGCAAGCTAAAAACACAGATCACCGAAAAGAAACTCAAGACATTGGTTAAGATCACCAATGAAGGATTTGGATTTGAAACAATTTATAAACCAGAGCTTTTAAAATGAGTAAGCGTAAATTTAAGTATATCTTCGTCACAGGTGCACCGGGTTCCAAATGGAGCTCGGTTGCCCGAACAATGTGGTATAGTCCTGAGGTAGATCGTTCAGATGATAAGAATGAATACAAAGACGGCAACGTGAGACACCAAGGCGCCTATTGGGGTACTGGCATGGAATATGGCGATGCTTTTGCCACAATGAACCTTCTTTCAAAAGAAGATCTTGAAAAAGAATTTGAAAAACCCTTTTCAGGCAAAGGTGTCAAAATTA
>JBMOHW010000414.1:0-1878 GCA_049317665.1 Terrimicrobiaceae bacterium
CTCGGCGTCGCGTAACAGTCGCAGGAATGAGCGGTCGGGGTCGTTCGGGTCGACTTGGGGCCGGTTTGGAACCCTTTGGGCCCTACACCGGCCCCAAATCGGCCTTCGGACCCCAATCGGGTTCTGAGAAAAACTTCTCAAATACAGGAAGAAATGTAGCACTTGCTTCTTGATAAATACTTGTACTTGTTGTAGGTGCAGGGCTTGTAAGTTGAGAGTTACGAATACCAAACTTATCAATCTCTACCTGAAGATTATACCATTTATCAGGGGATTTGCTATTGCTCGCAAAGTATTCTGTTTGTTCTCCACTAGCCCACGTACTGTCTTTAAATGCTGCAAAAGTACCAAACTCTTTAGCCAATTGTACAGATTCGACAGCAGCATTGTATTCAATCGTTTCGGCTAATTCTCGTATTGCTTTCAATGAGCGATAGTTCAATTTCTTCTTAGCTAAATAATCGTTCAATCCCATAATACCAATGCCGATTGTCCTAAATTCAGTGTTATGGTCTGCCGTGATTATGTCTGGAGCATTAGTTAAGCTAATCCCGTAATCCAGAATTCGAGTTGCAATCCGAGTAACTTTTGCCAACTCATCCAAATCTTCAATATTAGCCAGATTAATTGATGCTAAATTACATACGTGTCCATATACATCAGGTTTTACATTTGAAAACGATTCCATACAAAGATTACCACTGACAATTCCGTAAGAGCCTTTATGTCCTTTATTTGGATTTCGACGATTCATTTCATCTGTAAAACTAATATAAGGTAAGCCTGTATCAAACTGACTCCGCATAATAAGTTTTGTCAGCTGACGAGCATTAGGAATCTCTTTCGCTACTTTCAATTTACCTGCATAAAATGCTTGTTCAATCTTATTGTACGCTTGTTCAAACTCTTGATTGTATAAACCTCGGATATCAATACCAAGCTTCTCTTTCACTTCAAATGGACAAAATGTTACAAATGGTTGTTCGTTCTTATCGCGTTCCATAAACAAATCTGGGATTGTTACTTGCGGAAAGACATCAAATGACTTTAAGCGTAAATCTCCATGTTCAGTTTGCATATCTAAAAAGTCTTGAATATCATTATGCCAGATAGGTAGTGCCACCGTTGCTGCACCTGCACGTTTACCACCTTGATTTACAGCAACCATTGTATCATTGATAATCTTAACCCATTGAGATACTACACCTGCTGCACCTTCATAACCACTAACGCTACTTCCTTTTGCTCTCAGATAGCCTAAGAATACCCCAATTCCTCCGCCGTTCTTACTGATCTTTGCCATACGTTTTACATTATCAAAAATGGAATCGAGGTCATCTTCGATAGTAAGGATAAAGCACGAAGCAACATTTCCTCCTTTGCGTAAATTATTCATAAACGGTGTGGCAGGTGAGAGTTTGCGTAGACTGAATACATCATAGAACTCTTTTACTCGTTCTACTCGTGACTCTTTAGGCTCTAATTGTCCAAATCGCATTGCATTTACCATGTGCATATGCTGATTCAATTCATACTTACCAAGATACTTCTTATCGACTGTCAACAGTGAAGCGTAAGAATGAGCCAAATCTCGGTTATGATCAATATATTTACCAAGCTCTTCAATCTCTGACTCAGAGTAATATTCCAGTAGTTCTGGAGAATATTCTTTCTTCTTTACGTTATATTTAAGAATATCTAAGAATGATTTGCCTTTCAACTTATAGTTAGCCCACATATTCGCTGCGTAAGCTCTGCCTGCAACATGCAACCATTCTGGCTGTTCTGGAGTAGCCATTTGCACTGCTTGACGAATAACGTTCTCTTGCAGAACAGAAGTTTTTACTCCATTCTTAATTACAGTGTTAATTGCAGATT
>JBMOHW010000415.1:0-1875 GCA_049317665.1 Terrimicrobiaceae bacterium
TCCAGAAGTTATCCCGTAATCCCTCTATGCGGTCGATAATCGTCTTCTGCTGTGGATAAAAGACTGGCTGGGCTAATTGAACTAGATTTGGATCTACATCCGCAAACGCACCCATGGGGATAGGCTTGCGTTTTTGTAACATCTCCTTAGCTTTGGCAACCGTTGTTTTACCAATAGATTTTTCATCTGTTTCTAAATCAGATTCAATTTGTTTATATAAATAATTTTCTTTTTCATCATAAACAGCATTCTTAGCCAATACAAAGTTTCCGACTTGAATTAGTTCATCGGCAGACTTGACTGGCATAGCGTTGGCTCTGTCATAGAAATAGCCATGACGGGTAGGATCTACGCCTACCTGAATCCATTCTGGGTCATTTAGTAACTCAGTAACTCTCTTGTAAGCCTCTTCTGGAGAGATGTTCTTATACTTCCCTTCCATGGTCTGGGCTGGTAACTTGCCTTCGCCAGTAGCAACTTTGAGCAAAGCCTGTTGGTTTCTGTTAGAGAACTTCACATCTGTAGCTGCGGCAACGCTGCCATAACCAATAACTTGACCGACCTTACTAGTGTTACTTCCTTGATGGATAGACACAACGCTGGCGCCTTTACGCAAGGCATTGATATCCATCCGCAAACCAACTGGTGTGCCGTCAGCAATCTCAGGATTTAACTTGTCCTTTTGGTTGGTAGCCAACGCATTACGCATAGCTTCTGTAGATGCAGGTGGACGTGGTGCTGGAACAGGAGCAATAGGCGCATACTTATTGACCATCTCCTCAAACTCTTCTCTAGTCATTGTGCCATCTGCAACTTTGGCAGCAGCTTGTGCAAGCTCACGTGATCTACCTGGAGGAAGTTTAGAAAGATCTATTTCTCTCTTTTCTATTTGAGTAGCTTCTTTTCCTAAAGTCCAGCCTCTAATCTTAAGTTGTTTAGCAACTTCATCAATAGGAACATCCATTAACTTACCGCTAACGCTAACCAGCCTTTCCATGGCGGTTTCATATTCTTTATCAATATTAAGAAGTTTTCTAACCAGTTCAACAAATTTATCGTAAGCAGATTTATTATCTGAATACTTAAGTTTTGAAAGGTAGTCTTGAAACTCTGAATTGCTTAAACCCCAAGCAAGAAGTTCCCGTTCATTCTTAAGAATGTTAATACCAGCATTCCAGTTTTTAGCTTTAATTCTTTGTTTTAAAGTATTAAGTAAAGGATGGTCTACATTGTTGTTGTAATCTTCTGTAACTTTTTCCCTAATAAAATCAAGAAGTTTTGTTAGTTCTTTACCTTCAGGAGTTTGTAAACTGCTTTTAATTTGAATAGATGTTGCAAGATGAAGCATCTCATGTAGAGCAGTTTCATAGTCTGTTCCAGTTTTGCCATCAGCAACGCCGTTTGGTCCTGTACCATTTAAGTTAATCTCATAACCAATTTTTCCGCCACCAAGGTTCTTGGGTTTTAACACTCCCATGTAAGATTTTCTTCTGGCAGATCCAGTAAATACTTTAAATTCAAGTGGTACGCCAATTCGTACGTATTCATCTACACGATTCTTAATCTTTTGTGCAATCTCTTTGGCAAAAGAATTAGGTGCGTTATCTACTAACCATTTGGCTAAATATGAAATTGATTTACCTTTTAATTCATTTTGAATTTCTAAAGGTGTTTTATCAATCGTAAATTCTTTTCTTTCGGCTGGCTTTGATGGTTCTTCTGTGATTTCACCAAATAATCCTGGCTCCTCCATAGGAGCTTTTAAGACACCATAGATTTCAGAAAGCGGTCTTTTGGGGACTTCACCAAACATATCTGTGCCAGCCTGTGTCTGCTTGATAGCCTCATCTGCTAATGCGCCTAAGCGCTCACCAA
>JBMOHW010000416.1:0-1870 GCA_049317665.1 Terrimicrobiaceae bacterium
ATGTTTATGAGCCAGGAGTTGATGTAACAAAAATTAGATTACGAGTTGGTATGGTCTTTCAAAAGCCAAACCCATTCCCATCCATGACAATTAAAGAGAATGTTTTATCTGGTTTAAGACTTGCTCAGATAAAAATAGAAAATGCCGATGAATTATTGGAGAGTTGTCTGAGAAGAGCAGGCTTATGGGATGAGGTTAAGGATCGACTAAATGAGTATGGCGGTGCACTATCCGGCGGTCAGCAACAACGCTTATGTATTGCTCGCTCTCTTGCAGTTAATCCACAGGTATTGCTGATGGATGAGCCATGTTCTGCGTTAGACCCAGGCTCAACACTTCGTATTGAAGAGACTGTCAGGGAACTATCAGCTTCGATGAGCATCGTAATTGTTACTCACAATATGCAGCAGGCAGCTCGCGTCTCTGATTACACCGGATTCTTCCTATCTGATGGTGGCCCAGGTCGATTAATTGAAAGTGGTACCACTGAAGAGATATTTACTAATCCAAAACAGAAGAGAACAGAGGATTATGTCTCTGGCAGATTTGGTTAATTCGTACACCAATTGTTAACTTAATTGCCATACAAAGTTTGCCAAAATCAGGCTTTCTGTTAGCCAGGCATAGTTAGTTTTAGCGAACTTATCCACCTAACTAGGAGGCTTCATGAAGTTTAGTAAAAAAGTTGCGATCGCAGTTGTCGCAACATCTTCGTTAATTCTTTCAGCTTCACCTGCATTTGCTGGCTCAATTAATGGCAGCGGTGCATCATTTGCTTTACCACTTATCGACGCATGTAAAGTAGAGTTCACAAAAGATACCGGTCACACTGTTAACTACCCAGCAGGTGGATCTGGTAAAGGTCGTTCAGATTTCGCTGCCAATCTAGTTGATTTCGCAGCCTCTGATGCTGTTTACACATCAGGTTTCTCAGCTCACTTAGAGTACGCACCAGTTTACGCAGCTGGAATTGCAATTGGTTACAACCTACCAACAGTTAAGACTCCAATTTATCTTTCTCCAGCCGTTATTGCTCAGATCTTTTCAGGTGAGATTCAAAACTGGAATGACGTGCGAATTAGAACAGTAAATGATGGCGAAGTTAAGGTGCCAGTATTTGCAACAAAGAAAGTCACAGTAAAAGTTGGCGGCAAGAATGTCACTCAGACTGTGCCAGTTCTAGATAAAGCTGGAAAGCCAAAAATTCTTAAGTACAACACAGTAGAGGCAAACGCAAAACTGCCAAATCTTCCAATCACTGTTTACTACCGCACCGACTCTTCTGGAACATCAGAGCAGTTTGGTAAGTTCCTACAAGGTGCTAACGCTGGGCCGGATGCATCTCTTTGGCCAAAGACAGCCTCTGGAACATTCTCAAGCATGACTCCAGTTCCTCTTTCAAACTACTTTAACTTCCAAGGTGCAAGTGGTTCAGCACTTCTTGCAGCTGGCGTTAAGAGCAAGGTTGGCGCAATTGGATACGCTGAAAGTGCTTGGTTCACATCCAACAAGTTAGGAACTGCTCTAGTGCAAAACTGGGCAAAAGAGTTTGTGGCACCAACTGCTGCTGCAACATCAGCCTTCCTTGGTGGCGGAACTATTGAAGCCAACGGCAGCGTAGTTACGCCTTACCAAAAAGCAATCCCAGGTGGATATCCAATTGGAACTGCATCATATGGTTTGGTATACCCAGAAGCTGCAAAGAAAGATCCTGAGAAGCAAAAGATCGTAGCTGCTTGGCACACATATTTGCTAGATAAATGTGCTACGAAGTTCCCAGAATTAGGATATATCCAAATTACTGGTGCTTTGTATGACAAGGCAAAATCACAGATTGCCAAGATCAAGTAATTAACTAACGTAAAACAAA
>JBMOHW010000417.1:0-1865 GCA_049317665.1 Terrimicrobiaceae bacterium
TTGGTCGTTGGAGATGGCTGTTCTGTAATGCAAGATTTTATACTTAGCAACACTTTTGGTGATATGATTAAAGATGCTAATACAAATGGCAATCATCTAATCATATCAAACAACCTTGAAAATAAAGGTGGTTGTGGATATGCTATTATAAACCAAAATATTGAACGTGCCAATGGCAAATATTTTATATTCCTATCCAATGACGATGTAATAAAAAATAATCATTTTGAAAGCTATCTATCTGGCATAGAAAACACAGATTATGATTTTGTTTATCATAATAGTTATGTAGAGCCTTATAACGCACCAAGAATACCAAATTTACAAAATGGTCATATTGGTCATAGCGAAATAATTGTTAGAACAGATTTTTTAAAATGTATGCCACCTCATAGTTCTAATTATGGTCACGATTGGGAGCTAATAGACAATATGCTAAAATCTAATGCCAAATTCAATTATGCAAGTTATAACGAAAAAACATATATAGTAAAAAGTGTTCCTGCAAAGCAAGAATTAAATATAGATTAATGAAGGATATAATATCAAAGTGGTTTCTTTGTACTGGGTGTGATAGAAAGATAACGATTAACTTTACCGAGAAAGAACAAGAAAAACAAATCAAATGCACTCATTGTGGTAAATATAGTATTGTAACAAAAGTGACTTCGTTTGTTACAAATGCAGATAAAAAAAATACGTTACATTTGTAGAATGAAAAATACAATTTTAATACTAATCATAGCCACACTTGTTTTGGTGCTTGTATTACAGAAAAAGGGGGTTAAGGAAGTTATAAAAACAATAGAAGATACTCATAAGATAGATTCTCTTAATAACCTTAACAAAATAAAACAAGATAGCATTGATATGCTTTGTAAAGACATTGATGCCTTAAATGGTTACAATGATTTGCTCAAACAAGACTTAAACAATAATATTGCTGAATTAAAAAGAATTAAAAATGAGAAGCGTAAAAAAGATATTGTTATTAACAGCTCTTCTGTTCATCAACTTGAAAGTATTCTCACAGAAAGATACAACAAAGGTCAATGATAGCTTAGTGTGTATTCCAAAATCAATAGCTAAGAAGATTGCCATTGATTTAAACAGTCTCGATGAATGTGATACTATCAATAAGGTTTTGACAAAAAGTCTTGCAACTTCTGGTAAGATTATAAACAATAGAGATAGCGTTATCGTATTAAAAGATAAGCAGCTAAAACTATCTTATGACCAAAGTCTTAACGATTCAATCAAGTATGATATTGTAAATAGGCAATTGATTGATACAAGGAAAAGCCTTAAATGGAGCAAAACCAAAACAACAATATCTCAAATAGCTTTTATTGCTCTATTGGTAAAAATGGTATTATGAAAGTAGCTGTTGTGATAATAACTTGGGAAATTTCAAAATACCTTATAAGGAAAGTTTTTTATAAGGTAGTAAATAAATTATAACGTGAAACAAAAAAAAATACTATGCTTGTTCGACTATGTTGCTCGAACAGGATTTGGAACTGTAAGCAAGAATATAGTTAGTGAAATTACAAAGCATTTTGGTAGCTCTGTCCAATTGGATATTGTAGCCATAAACTACTTTGGTGAACCTTATTATGAAAGTGATAATGTGTTTGTTTGCCCTGCAAAAACAACTGATGTTAATTCAGACGACTATGGCAGATTTTTCTTATTGAAAATGCTGCAAGAAAGCAACGAATATGATGGTTTATTTATTTGTCAAGACTTAGGTGTTGTAGTGCCATTTATAGAGGTAATGATGCACATTAAGAAAGAGAAAAAGGAGCAAAATAAAAAGAGCTTTAAATCTACCGTTTAAAATGTCGGAAGAAAAAAGAAAACAT
>JBMOHW010000418.1:0-1864 GCA_049317665.1 Terrimicrobiaceae bacterium
TGTTTTATTTGGGCGGAGAAGTAATTCCTAATATGAACCGCCTTGCCATAGCTAACTCAGCGGAATTGAAGCAACTAAATCATGTAATAGCCGTTGGTAATACTGATCGACGTAAAAACATCCGTGGCCTGCTCGCCGCTTGGCAGATGGCACTAATCACAAATCCTCACTTAAGATTGCATCTTGTGGGTCCCGGGTTGGGCGCAGGGGATTCTCTGGCAAAAGAATTTGATAGCAAATTTGAATATGGACAGGTTACATGGCACGGGTCAATTGACCGCCGCGAACTAAGCAATCTATACAGTCGGTGCAAGGTACTCGTTCATCCATCGCTGCATGAATCCTTTGGCTTAATTTATCTTGAAGCTTTTGCAGGTAACCTAGGAGTTATCGCGTTCGCGAAATCTGGAAGCGCCGCAGAAGTTTTAGGTGACGCTGGTTTGATACTTGAAGATGACTCCACAAAATCTCTGTCAGATGCGATTTTGAATTTAACCTCGAATCAAACTTTACTCAATCAACTAACTGAAAATGGGAGAGCAAGATTAGAGAAATATTCCCCTAATCTAGTGACTAGAATGTACATTTCCTTGTACGAAAGAACTATTGGTATTCTGAATTGAACAGAAAGTGGTTTACTCATAGAAAGGCTGGTAGATGCATGTTTTCTCAAATCAGATATGACACTCAATGCCTTCAAATTCAACCCTGGGTAACCTTATGAAAGAAAATATCAACGGAGCGTCTTCCCGAGTTACCGTAATTAATGGACTTCGTGGGGTAGCCGTAATTCTTGTGCTTGGATATCACTTCGATGTCCCCTTATTTGAACGTGGTTATTGGGGGGTTGACCTCTTTTTTTGGATATCAGGTTTTTTGATTACTGGCGGATTTCTGCGCGAATATGCTTTGAATCGTGAGTTAAATCAAAAATTTGGCTGGATTGATATTCGATACTATTTTATCAAAAGAGTTCGGCGAATATTACCACTCTCACTTTTAGTTCTGGGTGCAGCGGTGAGCATAATTCATATCTTTGGTGATACTAATGCGCTCTCCCAAACTCTTAGAAGAGTTCCCAGGATTCTTTCGTTTACCTTCAATATGCAACTGCAGAGTGACTCTCAGGATTATTTCCTAAAATCTTTTCAAGATTCTGGATTATTACACTATTGGTCGCTATCCGTGGAAGAACAGATCTATATTCTCTCACCTTTACTCTTTTTACTTGCTGTATCTTTTCATGGTCTGAGATTTTTTGGATATAAAAGTAAATGGTATCAGCGAGTCTTAGGCCTTAACCTTATTCTAAGTTGCGCTTCATTTTATTTTATGCTTAGACAGAATCAGAATAATTCAATCAGTAATTACTATTCAACTTTTTCTAGATTCTGGGAGTTTGGTTTAGGTTCAGTTTTCGCGGTACTCGCGCACATTAGCTTATCCAAGAAAATTAGCAGCCAAGTCAAAATCTATTTAATTCAAGTATCCTCATTGACTATCATTTTTTCTTTCATTTTGTTAAAAAATCAGGGATTTGGGTCGTTAGTCCTGATACCACTTATCGCTACCTCAATATTCGTGCTTTTAACTATTACTGAAGGGAACAGAGACTTTCTGTCCAGAGTATTAAATTCAAGAGTATTTCAATTCTTTGGTGACATTGCTTTTCCTCTTTATCTGGTCCATTGGCCAGCAATGATTCTGCTTCGCAGTTTTCCTAATCAGTCGAGCCTACTTAATATTCTAATATATTTAACAGGAATTACTCTGCTTTCTTATCTTCTTCACAAATATATAGAAATGCCGATACTAAAAATTGATATATCGCGTTTTCGTTTAAATTCTCTTCTAGCATCCACAA
>JBMOHW010000419.1:0-1863 GCA_049317665.1 Terrimicrobiaceae bacterium
CCGTACACCTCTCCTGTGGCCTTCTACGCAGCCTACAAAGCCAAGTACAAGGAACAGAGCTATGGTGAAGCGGAAATCTACAAGCAAGAGTACATGAAACAGGTTAATTCTGTTCAGAACTCTGTCTTCACGCGCCGCATCCCAGACCCTTACTCTAGTCCGTACTAATCATGGCAGCAGCAGAGCAAAAGAAGTCTTATGCTGTTGTTAAGAATTTCACCTCTCTTAACACCAAAGCCAACAGAACGGCTATCAAAGAGGATGAGTTTGCCTGGATAGAGAACGCCATGCCCATTGGGGCTGGCAACATAAAAATCACTCCCGCGCAGTCAGTTGTCAGAGATTCTGGCAATGCTGCTGTTGCGTTTGGCAACACAATCACCGCGCTCACTTCTGCCAACATAGATGTCAGTGACTATGTGATTGGCTTTCAATCCAATGGTGCGGCGCAATATTTCAACGTAACCACTTCCACCACTGGCAACATTGCTGCTGCGGGCACGTTCTCCTCTACAGGCGTAACCACTGCTCAATACAAAAACCAGAAGGTCATTATTGGCGACCCTGATAAGGGACTGTTCTCTTGGGATGGCGGCAACCTGTCCAGCATTGGCTCTGTAGGCTCTATTGGCATTACCAACGCTGGCGCAGGCTACAGCAGCACCCCTAGCATCACTATTTCTGCCCCGCAAGAAACAACTGGCAACGTGCGGGCAACGGCTACTGTGACTGTTGGCAGCGGTGTTGTCACTGCCATCACCCTTACCAACGGCGGTCAAGGCTATACGTCTACGCCCACAGTGACTATCAGCGGAGGTGGAGCTACTACCAACGCTACAGCATTGGCATCTCTGGTGACATTTAAGACAGGCACAGTGTCAGTGGTGATGGACACCTTTGGTACGGGGTACACCAACTCTGCCAACGTCATTGTGACTATTGGTGATGGTAGTGGCTATACAACACGGGCCATAGGCAACGCTATTGTGTCTGGCGGTCAAATTACCCAGGTCATCATGACCAACGTAGGCGCTGGGTACACCTCTGCGTCCAACGTAACAGTAGTTTTCTCCGACAGCAGCGGGACACCAGGCACAGGTGCAACCGCCACAGCCGTAGTCAATGTGGAAAAGATTGTGGACGTAGCTACTTTTTCTGGTCGGTCATGGGTAGCGGCTGGCAGGACGGTGTATTACTCATCTGCTACTAGCGTCAGCGACTTTACATCTGTGTCTGCGGGTTCGTTCACCATCACAGACTCTACATTGCACGGCAACATTCAAGCCATGCTGTCTGCCAACAACTTCCTGTACATCTTTGGAGATGACAGCATCAATGTGTTTTCTGATTTGCGGGTGTCCAACACGGGCGCAACTCTGTTTACCAACACCAACGTCAGTGCCAGTATTGGTACTAAGCGGGTGTACGGCATCTTCCCGTATTTCCGCTCTGTCCTGTTCATGAACGACTACGGCATGTATGCCCTGGTTGGTTCTACTACCAGCAAGATTTCTGACCAACTGGACGGCATCTTTCCATACATTGACTTCACTAAGCCCGTCACGGGCGGGCAAGTCTTGCTCAACAGCATTCTGTGCGCGGCGTTCTCTTTTACCTACAACGACCCGCTTTCCTCTGCGCGTCCTATTCAAGCGGTGTTCTTTGAGAAAAAGTGGTTCATCACCAGCCAGGGCGCATTGACATACATCACTTCTGTCCCGTTTGGTGGGGTGATTAACCTCTACGGGACTACAGGCACAGACCTGTACAAGCTGTACGGCAATTCCACAGGCAATGTAGCCAGCACCATCCGCACGGCCCTGATGCCTATGGGTGACAGCATCCGTACCAAGCAGGCGTTGA
>JBMOHW010000420.1:0-1860 GCA_049317665.1 Terrimicrobiaceae bacterium
CTACTCCTGAGGCTGAATGCTCGAGATAGTAGGGTTTCGCGGCTGGATCCGCACCTTCTTGCGTGATGATTAAGGCACCAGCACCGGAACCCAATTGATCCGTTGAACGCACTACCAATGTAGGATGCCCATCTAAACGGATTGATTGCTCGATCTCTGATGTTAGGTTATAAATCATACGCTGGACATCGGCGATGTCATTGATGTCGCTAACGCCCTGTCCCTTGACTAGGCTCTTGCGATTATAAACCTGGATAGCAGGCACACGCCCTAATAAGTTGGGTTCGACAGAGCGAACATGAGCTTCTTTCTTCTCATCATCTAAAACATAGGTAGTAATCACCGAAGGAGTCCATTCTTTTACGATGGTCATCTTCTCTAGGACTTCTTCAATGTATTTGATATAGACTAAGTCATAACTGCCGTTGAGATTGCGTTCCCAAGTCCAATCATTGACTACTAAAGGACTGACACAATTCACATAGGGGCGGACGCCTGCTTCTTGCTCTTGTCCTAGAGTCTGTGCTCCGATGTTAGGCTTACTCATAATAATCCAGCAGTGTCCAAACACTGCGGCCCATTGTGCCACTTCTTTCATAAAGGCATCAAAAGTCCTGCCATCATAGTCAGCATCCATCAAGAAGCTTTCCACATCAGTCTGTCCTTCCCAGGAGCCAAAGTTGCGTTCAATATCCTGGCGGAATAGGAAGCTGAGATATACTGATATGATTGAGGCACAATGGTTTTGTAGGGGAGTGTTGGCCAGTCTGGCAGTGTATTCATTGCCTTGTTCTAGCACATACTTGGTTAGATAACCAGCACGACGATAGTCATCACCGCCGATAAAGCTGTCTAATAGGAACTGCCAGCGATTGCGTAGGCGTCCGTATTCATAGTTGCTGGTGCTTAATCTAGCATAGTCATTGACAAGCGTTTGATTGGCCATTAGTTTATTTCCTTATGTTGTGGCAATTTTATGTCCCCACATACGCACCTCCGGAGGGCTTACAGGAGTCCTAATTGGGAACAGATAATCCACCATATATCTTAGGGCATCTGTCATGTGATCAAAACCCGAATTCTTATCTGGAATGCTGGTGCCTTCTTTGAAAGTCAGCTTCTCCAAGCATTCAATAACATATTTACACCGAGGGTCAATATAGAGGCTGGTTTCCGCCCGAGAATTGCGTAGTTTGGCATTCACAGCATTGACACCGTCTCTTATTGGATTGTGCGAGTGGGGAGCCTGGACCGTAAAGCCGGCATTGCGGAGGATGGTATGATCAGTGCGTCCACCTGCTGACGTCTTACGCTGACTACCAGCAGGGTCAGGGTAGCAGAGGATTCGCTGAGTGGGGTAGCGTGTTCGGAGTTCTTCAACAAGTTCATCGGTGTTAGATCCGTAGATTTTGACCTCGTCGATGACCCAGAGGACTGGGCCAGATTTGACTGCCACAACAGCACAGATTGGATCAACGTTGAAGTCAATGCCCACATGTATTTCGTAACTAGGCCTATCGCCTGGCGGAGTAAAAGATTTAACATTATTAGTTCTCTCAAAAGCATAATAGACACGGCCCGAGAATGTTTCAAAGGTAGCTTCATATTCCTGTCGGAAGGTCCGCTCATCAAGAGTTCTGCGGGCGGCTTCAATCTCTTCTGGTTTAACATTACCCCCATCTAAGGTAGTGTATTGGAATGACACCCATTCATCGGGATAATCTTCTGCCTGCGTGAATAGGTCGTGTGCCCAGTTCAGTCCCTTGGGTGTGCCAATAAACAATGCACCACCCTCTCGGTCACTTAGAGTAGGGCGGAGAGTTTCATACCATGCTTCAGGATCCACATCAGCAAACTCGT
>JBMOHW010000421.1:0-1853 GCA_049317665.1 Terrimicrobiaceae bacterium
CTGGCGGCACGACCGCATTGAGCTCTTGCCGCTGAATCCGGCGTTCGAGCCGATCACGCTCGAGCCGGAGAATGCAGGGGACCTCACGATCGTCGGGGAGTATCTTGGCGGCGCCGGTATCCACTCGAGTTTTTGAGGCCCTTCCCAAACACGCATTGAAGCCCGACAATGCCCCCCATCTTGAGCGGTTAGCATTCAGCCTGCCGGGGACTAGGTGGCCTAAAGATCGATTGCTGACACGAATCACCAAGACAAGGATCGTCAAGGAATTTTAGATGGCCGTTGCAAACCGCCCTCAGACTGGCACTCAACCGATCCTGTTTGCGCCAAACTGGGAACGCGATGATTGGCGCCTGTGGGAACTCGTCTCGGCAACCGGCGCTGGGATGCTCGGTGAAACTGCCGAAAGGATGCTGGAGGACGTCGCAGACAGCGATGATCCAGCACACGTCAAAGTCGCATTTTCCCTGTCGCTCTTGCTAGATCTGCTTAAGGCGGGTGCGAACGCCTGGACCCGCGACAGCAGACTCTATGTCCAATGGCCAGATTGGAATAGCTCGGAAGGAAGAGCGTTTGCACAGGCGGCTATGAGCGCCGCCAAAGACCTTCGCCCACTTACGCAGAAAGAATTGGACCGCGTTGCGCCATTGTTTGCCCGAGAACTTGAGGGGCATGAACTTGCGAGCGTTCTCAGCGAGGCTGAGTTTCAGTTGGTCCCCGCAGCCGTGCTTCACCCAACCGGCGTTCCTTACCAAGAAGCCTTTAACGCAGCGCTGCGGTATTGGTCCATGCCATACCGTGGCCGAAGTGGCCGAATGAAAAGGTTTGTGGTAACTGCAACCCACCACCTACTCGGCCCTCACCCGATCGTGGCAGGAATTTTGGAACTTGGCGATGAAGCGCCATTCTGCCAGTGGCGTGATGATCTACTAGGGCTGAACCAGGCGTCTTTTGTTCGCTGGATCAACGGTATCGACCGGGACAGTGTGCTCCGCATAGCGGATCGATTCCGCGACATTCGGAAGCATCTTCGACCAACATCCGATGGATGCAACCTGTCCAAGATTTCCGCAGCCAACGTCGTTAAGCGCGCATCCGAACTTGAAGCCACAGCGCAAGGCCGAAGTACTGTACGTGACGACCAACGTGAACTCCTGAAAGACCGGAAGCGGATCGCTTATGGGTTGCGGCTCGCTAAGGGCGAAGCAGCTATCAGGTCTTACCTCGAGACCGGCGACATCACGCTTCACACGAAATGGCTGTACGACGGCGTCCGTGGCATGCACGACCTGCTGATTCCCCGGGTTCACCTCGAGGCCACGGTGTGTGGTGCCGTACCGCCATTTGCTACCGGATTGGGTGGGAAACTCGTTGTAGCTTTTCTGTCACACCCTCTTGTGGTCAGTGCTACCCAAGGATCCGAGAGTGAACTGCTTAATTGGAGTTTCAAATACAGGTCGCTCGCCGAGGAACTTCCCTCGGTAGGGATGCTTTGTGTAACCACCAAAGGCCTCTACGCCAACCATGCTGCTATCTACACGCGCAGTGAAATGCCCGGGGAAGTTGGTGCATTGCGTTTTCGCCACCTAGCAAACACTGATGGGACAACAACTACACTAATCGGCGAGCGAACGGTGAGATTTGCCAAGCAAGTGCTGATCAAACCGGAAGGCACGCCATCTCGCGTTTCTACGTTATATGGCTCCGGAGGCGCTAAGCGGCACCGCTTTATCGAAGCAGCTACGATCTCAGTTGGGTTGCCCGCGCGTACTGGTTCTGCGGGTATCCAACGACCGGTTTACGGAGCCCTTTTTGTCAACAATGCGCCGGCTGTCTGCTGGCTTAACGAGGCC
>JBMOHW010000422.1:0-1850 GCA_049317665.1 Terrimicrobiaceae bacterium
CCATGCGGTTTCCTTTAACCGAAACGGCATCGGGATTGAAATGCTCGGAGATTACGACTCGGAGGATCCTTGGAGTGGACGGGGATTGCAGGTGCTGCGGACTACGGCGCATGTGGTGCGGTCGCTGATGGCTGTGCTGAACGTGGGCAAGGAGGCGGTGCGCTTTCACAGGGATGATCCGAAAACATCGAAGACTTGTCCCGGAAAGCTGATTGAGAAGGGAAAATTTTTGGAGTTGCTGGGGTAGGACTGAGGGAACGGATGGGACTTATCGTGAACATGGACACTGTAAAATTTACTTTCGGTGAGCGTGTGAGGCATCGGGCGAGTGATGAGGATGACAAGCCGGGAATCGTGACGGGGATTATGTTTCGGCCGTGGGGGGTGACGTATGAGGTCTCGTGGGGGCCGCATGGAGAAAGCTCGCACTATGATATCGAGCTGGAGCGGACGGACGAGGTGGCGGCGAAATAGGATATGAGTGCGAAACTGACTGTGATCTCGGGGCAGATTCGGCAACTGATCGCGCTGCGGGAGTCGAATGGCTCGGAGGCGGATTTGCTTGTCGCACGGCCGGCACTGGATGAGGCGATCAAGGCGCTGCGGAAGCGGCGGCGGGAGATGTCTCCAATAATGGATCTTGAAGATGCGGTGCATGAGGAGGATGGACTATGAAAACGGATGAGCGGATCGCGGACTATGTGAATCGGACGGGCACTCGGAATCCGGAACGGATTCGGTGTTACTTGAAGCGAAATGGGGCGGCTGTGCCGATGGCGCTGATCCGGGATTGGCTGGATGCGCGAACCGATCAAGGAATGCCGGAGGAACCGGGGCGCGGATTACGGGGGATCTCGCTGACGAATGTGCGGCTGTCGGACAAGAAGCCTAGTGAGGGGCTGAAGGCGAAGATCTATGGGCTGCAAAAGGGGCGGGGATTTCCGATGGAGGAACTGGCGCGTGAGTGGTGTGTCTCGGCTGGGACGCTGCGGAGCCATGCGCGGCAATATGATTGCATGAAATACGTGGAGGTGGCGACGGGGGAATGGGTGGCCTGTGTGCTGCATCCGGATACGGCTGTAGGACTCTAACGATATGGGAACATCACATGACATCGCGGGGAAGAACATCAGCGGGGATGATGCGATCCGCTCGGTGATTGCTGCCAAGGCTGAGGTGGCAAAGCTGAAGCGTGAGTGTGCGACTCTGCGGAAAGATCGGGATCAGCTTTTATCGGAATACTCGGATGCGCAGACGGCTCGGCCGATTGCAAAATACCGTGCGGTCAAGCGGGTGGCGACGGGTGGCGACAAGGTGCGGGTGTGCGTGGGAGATGTGCATGGGATGCGGATGGACCGTGCGGCGGTGGATGCGTTCCTCTCGGATGTGAAGCTGCTGGATCCGGATGAGATCGTGCTGGGGGGTGACATTCTGGAGTGCGGCGGGTGGCTGGCGAAACATCAACCGATCGGATTTATTGCGCTATCGGATTACACCTACCAGGAGGATGTGGCGGCGGCGAATTGGTTTCTCAATGAACTCCAGAAGGCTGCGCCGCGGGCGCGGGTTTACTACGTCGAGGGGAACCATGAGGACCGAGTAGAGAGGTGGATCGTGGATGAGACGATGGGGAGCAAGCGGGATGCGCAGTTTCTCTACGATGCCTTTTCTCCGCAGACGCTGCTGCGGCTGAAGGAGCGGGGAATTGAGTATTTCCGGCGCAGCCTTGTCTATGTGGATGGGGCTCCGCGGGGATGGATCAAGCTGGGGAAGATGTTCTTCACGCACACGCTGGGCAAGGGCCGGAATGCGGCGGTGCAGGCGGCAAGCAAGACGGCGGGGAATGTGAC
>JBMOHW010000423.1:0-1848 GCA_049317665.1 Terrimicrobiaceae bacterium
TCTGGTTGCGTAGTGCCAAGTCCGTCAACATGAACGTGTTCTGAACCGAGCTTGTGAAGATAGGCAAGATGTTCTTGTTACCGCCAACCAACTCTTTCAGTTGTGGCTCAGTCTTGACGTTACCAATACGAACAGGCGTCTCTTTGTCCACCATCAACTCAATGTTGCCACTGTTGCTGTTGACGCGGTAGTACGGGATGTACGGTACGGACTTAAGTTCGTTGGCCAACTTCTCCGTGATAGCGCCTGTCTGCACAAGGAAGTCAATCTGGCCAGCGTTAAACTCTTTGTAGATACGGGCGGCTTCAAGCACCGCATCTTTCTTTGTCTTGTCGCTGTTGAGCAAACGCATGACATCGTTGTATTCCTTCTCAGCCAGAGCAGGGTTCTCGTAGTTCAACTTCTGCCAGCCCTTGACCTTGGCACGCTCACCCGCCACGTATGCGGTCAGGATAGCTTCGGCTTCTGAGTCGTTGGCAAACTTTCCCTTGTGCAAAGCTTCTGCCACTTCAACCATGTTAGCGCCCTTGACGCTGTCGTACACGTAGCCACCACCTTCGCCTTTGCGCAGGATAAGTTTTCCGTTGGTCAGCGCTTGACCCGCATACTGGCTGCGTTGTTGGCCGAATCGTAGATAGAACTCTGCGTTCTGTGCTTCCAAGGAAGTGATGACGTTGTTGGCTACGCCACGTTTAAAGGCTTCAGATAGGGCTGCGTCTTTGTCTACAAACTGCACACGGCCTGTGAGCCCCATGATGTTGCCGAGCAACTGGTCTTTAAGGGTTGGTTCCTTGGCAATAAAAGAAGCGCCATACTGCGTGGGTTCTTTCTTGGTACGGAAGGCGATTTGGCCATCAGCCGCCCTGTAAGTACCGATGGTTTTATTCTCAAACGCTTTGCGGGACTGCTTCAAAGCATAGAAGACGTCAGATGTTGATAGTACAGAGGAAGAAGTAAAGCCCAGATCACGCAAACCTGCGCGAATCATGCCGACAAACTCTTTAAGCCATCGGCCAGCCTTCTGTCTGAAGCTCTCAGTTACGCGAGCTTCTTCGGTGTGCGCAATGATCTCACGCAAGACCTGAAGTCTTTGGACTTCTTCGTTTTTACCCTGCGCTGCGTTGAACTGAGCAGTCCTGATGACTTCGTCTACAAGTTTCTGACCACCAATTTCCTCGGCCAGTTTGCGTAGGTCTGTCTTGTTGGCGTATGCTTGGAGGCGGGGGATACCGATTATGGTATCTATGCCGTAGTGACCAACCAACTCGTGGAAAACTGTGGCTTCCAAGTCTTCAAGTCAGCATGCTGGTCACCAACCACCAAGACCGTGCCGTCACTGAACACAGCGCCTTGTACCATGGCTTCGGTTGGGTCGATACCTTCATCTGACATACGCTTGAGGAGCGCCACAGGAATTTTGCCGGGGTTAGCGGCATATACCATCTTTACGTTTGAAGGCAGTTTACTCTGCACTTTTTCCATGAAGTCAGCGGCTTCTTTGGCATCGATCGTGCCGCCTTCTGTCTCACGGGTGCGGTAAGCTGTGCCCAAATCGGAATCATTGGCTTCTCTAATAATTCGCTCTTGATCCTTGATGGACACTTTACCGGGCACACGCAACGGTTTAGGCAGGTTCTTCTCCGCCATGGGAGGCTTGCCTGTACGGGCAGGGCCAACAGTCTCAGTTGTACCTTTGCGGGTCTTGACTTTGGTAATGCCAGAACTTTCTTTAGCGGCTTCGCCCGTGGCTGTACGTAGCTCTTTGGGAGCACGTTGTACTCTGCGGGTCTCTTGCTCTGTACGTTTAGAAGGCGTTTCTTGTGTGCTTTGAGACAGCGCTTCTCTGAC
>JBMOHW010000424.1:0-1840 GCA_049317665.1 Terrimicrobiaceae bacterium
ACAGAAACATTTTTTAGGACGCAAAGGGTCATGCTTAACGACAGCGGCAGTATTCGAACTGATTCGATAAAGCTTTGCCTTCTCGTGATGAGTGTGTATAGTGATTACTAATCAGTTGACGGAGCGGAGGTGAAATGGGTGACGAAGAGCGGTTCGGGGCATTCATCCGGCGCAAGCGGCTGGAAAGAGACCTTGGGTTGCGGGAAATGGCAAAGATCATCGAGATAAGCCCAACCTATCTGTCCAAATGCGAGCGCGACGAGTTTCCCCCACCCGCTGAGGCTACGGTTCGGTTGATTGCCAAGATCCTTGGCTGTGATGTCGACGATCTGTTGGCGCGGGCGGGTAGGGTGTCAAGTGATCTATCGGAAATTATTAAGACTCACCCCGTAGAACTCGCCGCTTTGCTGCGGACCACACGGGGCATGTCGGTCGAAGAAATCAATCGTTTGGCTCGCTTGGCGGAAGAGGCGAAAAAAGGCTAGCCGCGCAATCGAGGGATAGGATGTAAATGAGGATGAAAGACCTGTGATCTTAAAAGTGCCGTACATGAACCCTAAGACCATTGAGCGCGACGCGATCTCGTTGCTGGCCGAATATGCTCGGGCTAGGGACATCGTCCTCGTTCCTCCGATTCCAATTGAGGACATTGTTGAGAAACACCTGAAACTCGGGATCGATTTCGATGACACGCACAGTTTGTTCGGCGTTCCGCGTTTAGGCGACAAACCAGACATCCTTGGCGCGATGTTCTTCAAAGAGGGGCGGATCGTTATAGACGAGAGCCTCGACCCCGAGGAGCACCCGAGGATGGAGGGCCGATACCGGTTCACATTGGCGCATGAGGGGGGTGGGCATTGGCGATTGCACCGTCCCTATTTCGACTCTGATTCTGGCGACGTTGATCGGTTTGAAGGACCTTCAGCCAGGTCATTTATATGCCGGTCGAGCGATGTGAGGGTGCCCGTCGAATGGCAAGCGGACTTTTACGCGTCCTGCTTATTGATGCCGCGCGATTTGGTTTTCGCAGCGTGGAATGAAATGTTCCCGGACCAAATGCCGCGGGTCTTTCCGCAGAGCGGGCCAGTCGATCATCCATTTGTGGAGGTCCCCGTTGTGAAATTTAATATAGCTGGGCTGAAGTACGCCGATACTGCGGAAAGCGCGTTTGAGAACTTCGCGGTGCCACTGGCGAGAAGATTCATTGTTTCGCCTATAGCCATGCGCATCCGACTCGAAAAGCTTGGTCTGCTTCTCCGAAGGGTGCCGGCCTGAGATTTTTGCTCCGACGTGGCCTCCCTTTTTTTTAGGAGATTGTTTAATGTCGACTGGACAGTATGACAGTGGGGTGGCGATTCAGTCCACATTTGAGACACGGGACTTTTACCTTGCCTGTTTCCTGCGCTGCACTGGCTATGACCTCGTCCATCTTAGGGCAGAGGGGCGACGCAAGGTCTTCGTGTTTCGAGACCGCCCGAGCCGGAGCGAAGACGTGCTGGGATTCTTTGGCGATGCCATTCGCGTTCGGCCGCTGCTCTTCGCTTCAACGATCAAAGACATGAAGGGACTACTTCACAATGGATAACGACGCACCAGACTTCGAAGCCGCGCGGAGCGGCGGTCCGCAATTTCGGGAGGCTTACGACCGACTCCGGCAGGTCATTCTGGAGGGGCTAAAGCATGGTCACTTCCGTTGCTCCATTACGAGCGCCATCGGAAAAGAAAAAAGGCGTGAGTTCGTGATCGAGGCAGGCAAGTCGCACAAATTCACAATACCGGAGCATGACCTGCCCCGCTAACGCAAGTTTTCGAGCGATCTCTGTGACGGGGACGCGAATAT
>JBMOHW010000425.1:0-1840 GCA_049317665.1 Terrimicrobiaceae bacterium
CGGGGCGCCGATGGCTTGGTCGTGATTTCAATCTCATTCATCAGGGCCTGCTCGTCGTCATTGAGTTTCAAAATCTGAGACGGCTGTCCGCGCTCTAGGATAATGTCATCCATATCTCTTTAAGATGAAAGTATTCAGAAACCTTTAACGCGCTTCAATAAAATATTTTGTGATTATAAATGATCGGGAGCATGAAAAAGGGGTCTATGAACTTTATTGTCACCATTCTCGTTTTGGTCGTCATCCTGTATGTTGTTTTCCAGGCAACCAGCGGGTACCTGAGCCCAGCCAGCGTCCAGACCAACATCTCCGATTCGTCGTTCGCAGGTTTCTTCAACAGGATGACGAAGCTCGGTCCGGAGCTCAGGTGCAACCCAGGCTCCGCTGACAAGGTTGACGCCAAGGGGAACCGCGTCGTTCAGAGCGCCTACTACACGGGTGGTCTCACCCCAGGTGGCTACTGCGACGACCAGGCTGTTGTCAGCGCCGCGATGAATTACAAACTCCTCGGCTCTGATGCCGTGCTAGGAGATTAAAAATTAATTCGTCTCACATAGAAATGGCTTCTTGTCCTCTCGAAGTCAAAAACATTTTTGTAACGTCCACGAATAGGGACGTGACAAGGTTCCCATACGGAAACTCGTATACGCTGTATCTGACTACTCCGATTAAGGATATCACGAGTGTGGAACTTTTGTACGCTGGCATACCAAACACCATGTATAACTTGACGAACGGCTCGAACGTTATAGGATTTTCGAGCCAGTCCTCAAACACATTGGTGTTTAACACGTTACCAGAGGGCTTTTACAGCTCTGCGACTCTTTCGACCACGATTTACATGGCCACAGCCTATTCCGCAAATGTATCAGTGGGGTACATCGAGGCCGAGGGACGTTTTATATTCACGAGACCAACGAGTTTCGTGATGAACGTGGCGACCCAGGAACTCGCTTCTCTCATGGGCTTTGATTTCCCGTGTAACGTCACTGCAACCAATTCGGCTACGACAGTCTACGCCAACAATCTCGCGTACTCGAACCTGTTTTTCATAAAGTCCCAGCACGTCGTGGACATGAATGCAAATGAGGCGGTGTTTCTCGACATTCAAGAACTTCGGACAATGTACAACGAGTGCGCACCTATGGGTTCGCCGTACGACACGACCGTCAACAACACAGCGAACCGTTCGTTCGGCATGATACCAATGGACGTGTCGAGTGGAAACATAAAACAGTACACACAACAACGAGACTATACTCTAGAAATTCATTATCCGTACCCTATTCAGAAACTCGACAGATTGACAGTCAATTGGGTCGACAAGACTGGAAAGCTCTTGAGTTTCAACGGCGCCGAAGACAATACGGTGGTTCTCAGGTTTTACACCTTACGTAAAAATTTGTGCTGAGTTTCATCTTTTCATGATGTGACAGTCCACGTCGGCCGTGTCAAAGAGTACCTTCACTACATTGTGTGCCTTTTCTGGGTCGAAATCGGGACTGCAACAGAAGATGTCCATGTAGGCGCTCGCCTTTTCCGGGTACGTGTGGATAGACATGTGAGACTCCTCGAGCACGTACACGTACGTGGCACCAAACGGCGTAAACTGATGGCCCGCTTCGGCAACGACGTGAAGATTGCACGTTCGCACTAGGATGTCCAAGATTGGTTTTATAGTCTCAACCTTGTTTAGAAACTCTGGTTCGGGAATGTTTCGTATCGACATCATGACATGAGTCCCCACTATGTCCATTGTAGTACACTGTGTAATATCTTTTAAGTACCTGACACAGGGGCGTTCGCAGACCGATTTTTAAAATGTAGGTATCATATAAAT
>JBMOHW010000426.1:0-1840 GCA_049317665.1 Terrimicrobiaceae bacterium
ATATTGATTGTAACTAAGGCCGAGGTAGTTCCTCGGGGAAAGAAACATATGGCAAATTTTTCAGATTTTAAGAAGAAGAGTAAGAACTCAGTCGCATCCCTAACCGAGCGTCTTGACAAGCTCTCCTCAAAAGAGAGCTACAAGGACGAGCGCATGTGGAAGCCCGGTATTGACAAGGCTGGCAACGGCTATGCAGTAATCCGGTTCCTTCCAGAGATCGATGGCGAGGATAGCCCATTTGTGGCAGTCTACAGCCACACTTTTAAGGGCAAGGGTGGTTGGTTCTACGAGAACTGCCCCACGACCATCGGTGAAAAGTGCCCGGTGTGTGCGGCAAATACCGAACTTTGGAATAGTGGTATTGAGGATGATAAGAACATTGCGCGTAATCGTAAGCGTAAGTTGACTTACATCTCTAATATTTTGGTCGTTGAAGACCCCGCCAATCCAGAGAACAAGGGTAAGAACTTTCTGTATCAGTACGGTACCAAGATCTTCCAGAAGATCCAGAGCCTCGCCCACCCCGAGTATCAGGATGAGGTTGCGGTTGATCCGTTCAACTTCTGGACTGGTGCTGATTTTAAGATCAAGATTCGCAACGTTGGTGGTTATGTAAATTATGATCGTAGCGAATTTGCATCTCCTGCCCCGCTGTTTGGAGGGGACGATAAGAAGCTAGAGGAGCTCTGGAAGAAGCAGTATTCCCTCAAGGAGTTTACTGACAAGAGCCAGTTCAAGAGCTACCAGGAGCTTCAGGAGCGCCTTAAGAAGGCAACTGGCGACGATATCCGTGCGCAGTTCACCGAGTCCAAGAGCATTGAGGACGATGTGAGTGAGACGCTGGTATCGGAAGATGTAGAGGAAAAGGATCCTCTAAAGTACTTCTCCGAAATGGAGAATGATTGAGAAAAGCCCCCGCAAGGGGGCTTTTTTTATGCCCACTTTGGATATTGTGAAAACCGATCTCGTCTGGCTTCAAATATTAAGTTACTGGGATCGGTTGTCGGCCTTTCTTCAAAATTTGAAACTGGGCGAGGATTTGGTAACCATCTTGACATTATACTTCCCATAGTATCCGATACGCTGGATTCCAAATCCGAAACGCTGGCTTGAACGTTTTTTATTGCAGACTCTGCATCAAACTTAACATCCAAGCCAACAGCCACCTTTGCTACCTCAGCTACTGTTTGATTTTTTACATCAACTTCTGTGGGCTTAATTGGAAGGGGGTCTGGCAGCTCCACTTCGACATTTGCTGCGTATGGAATGGCTTCTGGCAATTCCATAGTTGGCTGTGGTGAATTCTCACTAGCACCGGCAAGACTTGACGGACTTATTGCCGAAGAAAATGCTTGGGTTTCTGCCTGAACGTCAATTGAAACATTATCTTCATTCATTGGAGATTCATTCCTACATTATATTTTTCTGTCATTTCTTTTTGTTTTTTCTGTTCTTGATAGTCTACCAAAATTTTAACATAAATTTCCCGTTCCCACCAAATCATTTCATCGAGATCAGTTAAAGACCAGTTAAAATTATTTATTAAGGTAAAGTTTGTAACAAAATAATCACGAAGATCAAAAAACTTTACCGATAGGAAAAAAAATTTAAAAACCCACTGACCTCCTTTTCGCCTTCTTGGGTTTTCATCATCACAAAAAGCTCTGGCTGGTTTTTTATAAATTCATCAAATTTTGGCAAAATACTCAACGGCAAATTTTGTAATAAATTCGTGATCTCTTCCGTGACAAATTTATTGGTATGAAAAATTTCACCATTTACTGTAACTTTTTTGATGCAAGCTTTTCCTGTAAGTGGCAATTCACATTTAGGCAGTAGT
>JBMOHW010000427.1:0-1832 GCA_049317665.1 Terrimicrobiaceae bacterium
AGTTTGTTCGCCCATTTACTTATGCAGATCGTGCTAGAGATATATTGAAATTAGGACACAATTCATTGTATTGGCTTGATCGTGCAGTTGAAAGGAACTGTAACGAAATTTGGAACAGGATGTGCAACAACGGGTGGTCAGATGTTATTCTTGATTTGATTGACGGTAAAATTGAATATGCCACTCCTGAATTACGTCAAAAAGCACAGGAACTTCGTGAAGAACAACAAAGATCTAAATGGATTTCATCTAACTGCAATGATGATAAAGGCTCTGCCATGCAAGTAATTGCGTTTCAAATCGGCGGTGATAAGTGGGTGCTAAATGTTTATGGTAATGGGCAAGCACCAATTGTTACGCAGTACGATTCATTCGATGACTTACCCGACTTTATTCAGCAGAAGGTGGCGTTGTTGCGTATCGCACCACACAAGGAGTTGCTAGAAGACATTGGGGTTAAAGTTGAAGCAAACTCTTATTTCCTGTATGGTTCTGAGTTACAAGTTTTGAGAAAGCCAAATGACTCCGGAGAAGAAAGTAAAGATCAAGGTAACAAAACTACTTGATAGTTTTGGAGCCTATTGGTTCTATCCCGTAATGTCCGGTTACGGTTCTAGTGGAATACCCGATATAGTTGCTTGTTTTCGGGGGCGGTTCATAGCCATTGAATGTAAGGCTACGCCCAAAGATCAGCCGACTGCGTTGCAATATAAGAACTTGGCGTCTATCAAAGACCAAGGGGGTATCGCCGTTGTTATAAATGTAGAAAATGTGAAGGAGTTAGAAGATGTCATCAACAAAATTATTGACAGTAGACTTTGAGACTTACTACGATAAAGACTATTCCCTAAGCAAGATGACGACTGAAGAGTATGTTCGGTCAGATTTATTTGAAGTAATTGGTGTAGCAGTAAAAGAAAACAACGGTGACACGCGTTGGTTTAGTGGTACTCACAAAGATATTGAAGAGTGGCTAACGCAATTTGATTGGGCGCACAGCCTAGTCCTTGCACATAATACGATGTTCGATGCGGCTATTTTAGTATGGCGATTTGGCATCGTGCCTTTGGGTTGGATTGATACCATGTCTATGGGTCAAGCACTTCTACCCGCAACACAGTCAAAGTCATTGGCAAAACTTGCCGAGTTATATGGCGTTGGCATGAAAGGCTTGGAAGTTGGTAGTGCTATTGGTAAACACAAGCGCGACTTCTCTAAATCAGAATTGAAACAGTATGGGTTGTATTGCTGTAACGATGTAGAACTAACCTACAAGTTGTTTAAGAAGATGTTGCCTGACTTTCCAAGGCACGAACTAAAGTTGATCGACCTTACGATACGGATGTTTGCCGAACCCGTTCTCAGGGTAAATGTTGACTTGCTTACTAAACATTTAGTGCAGATCAAGGACTTCAAAGATAAATTGCTTACTGCGTCTGGGCTGGATACTGAAACACTCATGTCTAACAACAAGTTTGCAGATTGGTTGCGAAGCAGGGGGGTGGAACCGCCAACGAAAGTTAGCCCGACCACAGGCAAAGAAACATTGGCATTTGCTAAAACAGATAAAGAATTTCTAGCCTTACAAGCCGATGAAGATATAGCGGTGCAGACTGCGGTGGCGGCTAGGCTTGGGGTCAAATCTACACTTGAAGAAACACGCACAGAGAGGTTTATAGGCATAGGGCTTAGAGGACATTTACCGGTTCCCCTTAAATACTATGCTGCACATACAGGTAGGTGGGGTGGTTCAGATAGCCTCAATCTTCAGAATCTGCCGTCGAGAACAGGATCTTCAGCCCTCAAGAACTCCATATGCGCACCCGAAGGAT
>JBMOHW010000428.1:0-1830 GCA_049317665.1 Terrimicrobiaceae bacterium
ACGGCGCCAAACCATCGGGGGATTTTTAATGCGGAAGAAGACATGCGACCCTGCTACTCATAACCTTTCCACGCGAACCCCGCAACCCGTAAGGCACACTGGCCAGGGCAAACGCGATAAAAATGGTTTTGCGCATCGGCACTCAACAGCGATCTGGTTTTTCGGGATCTTCGTCAACAGGCCGGACCCGCTCTGCGCGATCCTTCAATAACCTATGCCTGACCCCGTTTAAGGCTTCCGACCAAAGATTCTTGCACCATAGCGCTGTAATACATAGGCAGGCTCCTACTGGCCCTGATTCCAAACAATGACCGAACTCCTTCAAGCCATTCTCGGAGCCACCGTTATATTCGCAGTCGTCATTGTCTGGGCCGTGACGGCTTCAAATCGGCGGGAACGCTCGCTGCAACAGATCACCGCGGAAAAACTCCTCGAGTCTTTGGTCGATGAACAGTTTACACCCTCGGAGGTTTTGGTCGGTTCGTTACACACGAATTGGATCAAACCAACACTCGAGATCAGAAACTTCGATAATCACAATATCGCCACAGTTACATACGGTTGGCCACGCTCGATCCTGGTCGAAGTGAACGGACGGACCTACTCTGTCACCGAGATCACGCCTCCCTTTTTGGACTCGGTCTTGCAGACTGAAGGACGAATGATCTGCCACAGTCGCAGAAAACGTTGGTCGTTTGCACCCAGCGAATACGATGTGCCTGGAGTAGGAAAGGTAGTCGTTGAGGCCAACTGGAAATCCGTGATCACCTCCAGTTTCAGGATTTTCATGAATGAGCAACCACTGGGACGCGTTTTCAATACGGGGAAAGTGTTGCGGGGAAACATCGTCCTCATCTTGCGCGGCGATTTCGCGCCAGAGATCCGTGCTTATATACTCGCCATGGAGTTCCGAAGGATGAACTCCCAATAGGTTTTTCGCGATCATCGGAAGGACCACCTGAAACAACTTTCCTTCTACAACCTTCGACGGGGCGAAAACATGAGCCTTCTCACCCGGCATGACATAAACACGGTCAAAACGTCGTTGATCATTTTCCCAGCGCGGCAAAGACGGGCATTAGTTTTCGTCTCTGAAAAAGTCTTCGCTCGGTTTGGAGTGGCAGTTGGAGCGGGAGAGAGCTGAATATCACGCCGAAGAGATCTCCGGCTCCGACGCGCCTCAAGGACGGATTGGACACGCCATCGCTTCCGGGTATAACCCGGATTCCATGAAGCGGATCCGAATCACCCACACGACAGAGTATTTCTACACTCAGCCGGTCACCTTCGGCCCGCACCGAGCGCTGATGCGTCCGCGAGAGGGGCACGATGTCCATATCGAGAGCGGCCGCCTCCAAATCGAGCCGGCGGCCACCGTTCGCTGGCTGCGCGATGTTAATGCAAATTCGGTTGCGATCGTGACGTTCTCAGAGCCGGCAAAAAAATTGCGCGTCTTCAGCGAGGTCAACGTCGATCTCTACGATGAATTGCTCATCGAATGCCACATCGACCCGCGGGCCCGTTCGTTCCCATTTCAATACTCGACAAACGAACAGTTGGGCCTGGTTCCCTACCGCCTGCCGAGCTACCCGCATGACGGCATCGCGTTGCAGCAGTGGCTGAGCGAGCTCTACAAACCGGGCCAGTTGATCGACACCCTTGAACTTCTCAACAAACTCAATACCCGCATCTACGAATCTCTCCGGTATCAACGCCGTGAGGATCCGGGTGTCCAGATTCCCAGCAAAACGATTGCCCTCGGCAGCGGATCCTGCCGCGACTATGCCGTCCTGATGATGGAAGCCGCCCGGTGCTGGGGCTTCGCGGCAC
>JBMOHW010000429.1:0-1829 GCA_049317665.1 Terrimicrobiaceae bacterium
CCACACTTGATGTTGATGACACTGGCAATACCTTTGCTGGTACCCTCAACGGCAAGATCAAGGTTTACATTGATCCGTACATCGACACCACTGCTGCAAGCGGTGCAAACTTTGTATGCACGGGTTACAAGGGCAGCAGCCCATACGATGCAGGTATCTTCTACTGCCCGTATGTTCCGCTCCAGATGATGCGTGCTGTTACCACCGACACCTTCCAGCCAAAGATTGGATTCAAGACCCGCTACGGCATGGTCGCGAACCCCTTTGCAGAAGGAACCACCGTTGGTTTCGGCGGTCTGAAGACTCGCGCCAATGTCTACTACCGTATCTTCCGCGTGGACAACCTCCACGGCGTGGCTTCGTAATAGACTGCTCACAAGGCAAAGGATGGGGGAGGGCTTCGTGCCCTCCCCTTTTCTTTTCTACATACTAGTATGGCAAACACCTTTGAATTTGATTTTCCCGAAGACATCAAGGATCGGTATCCTGAGAGCATCAACGCTCTGCTGCCGACCTACTTCCGCTTCACCATGAATCGGACTCCCAAGATGACTTACTTTTGTCAGACGGCTTCCATCCCGTCCGTGACCTTGACTGATGTGGCGGTTCCCAATCCGTTTGTGCCCATCAAGACTCCATCCAAAATGGAGTTTGACGATTTGAGCATTACTTTCGTGGTGGACGAGAATCTAACAAATTGGCTTGAGATATACAACTGGATGCGGTCATGCACGAATGTGGAAAATTACAACGAGTTCCGTTCCGTAAACACCCACCTCACAACCGCAAACTTGATTGTGTTGAACAGCGGCAAACAGCCTCGCTTGAATGTAACCTTTGATGGGCTGTACCCCAAGAACCTATCGTCCATAGATTTCTCTTCCGTACTGATTGATCCTGAACCCATTCAGTCAACGGTTATTTTTGGATACCGCAGTTACTCTATTGAACAATACTGATATTTTATTGTGATTGCTGCTTGATTGTGGGTGCAGATGGTGTAGACTCTCCAACACGGAGAACTCATTATGACCCTAGACGATATACGCAAAGAGATTGAGCGCGATGTGCGGTTGGACGATGCTGCGCTTGATCTTGAAGCCCTGAAGATTCCCCAACTACACAGCAAGTACCTGAACTTTCTCATGGACGAGAAGTTGGCTATGAGCAAGCACGAGTTTGACCTGAAGTCGCTGCTCCGTGCCAAGTGGGAGTACTACACAGGCAAGATGTCCCATGAAGAACTCACGGCGCGTGGATGGGAGCCGTTCCCCCTGAAGATTCTGCGTAACGATCTTGACCTGTATTTGGAATCCGATGCCGACCTTGCCAAACTACAGCAGAAGGTGGTGTATCAAAAGGAAAAGATCGCACTGCTTGAAGAGATTGTCAAGGAACTCAATAATCGCCACTGGAAAATTCGGTGTGCCATTGACTGGAGAAAGTTCGTAAATGGACAGTAACTGGACGGATGTTCTCCCCGAAGATCCCGCCAATTGGTGGGTGGATCGTATGTACTTGCAGGACGCATTTGCGGCTGCTCGTCACAGCACCGACCCTAACACACAGGTGGGCGCGGTTCTAGTTGTTCCTGCGGGTGGCGTGGTGCTTGCAGCGTGGAACAGCGTTCCCGAGCGGCTTTGCAACTACCCTTACACCCCCGACACCAAGAATTTCTGTACCGAACACGCGGAACGAGCGGTAATATTCAAGGCGTTGCAGAACGGTCTTCCAACCGAAGGGTTGACGCTATACGGCACTTGGGCTGCGTGTGCAGAGTGTTCGCGTACAATCATACAGTTCGGTATACGGCGCGTTGTAACGCTTCG
>JBMOHW010000430.1:0-1821 GCA_049317665.1 Terrimicrobiaceae bacterium
CGGTGCGGCAGCCGCACCCCCCACCACGCGCCGTGGAGCAGCCGCACCGCCCCGCATCTGGCTGACTCCTTGCCTTGGCGTCGCTCCGGTCTTCATACTCAGTCGGTGAGCGAGTTCCTCCAGCGCCCGCATATCCGCTAATTCTCTCACTTCGTTGCGCGCCATATATTGAAGGTGGCGATTTTAATGTTGCGTCAATTACGATTTCTTCAGTTCCTTCATTGTATTGTATTCCGGTAATGATAAGGTTCTTCATTGCTGGTACGCGAAAGACGACGCGTTGTTCCATACCGAGAATGAAAGTGGTGACTGCTCTGCTCCACATTAATTTCTTTGTCCTATATATAGATTAAATGCCTTCTCATTTATCGCATATGGTCGGGGGTATGAAAACAGAACTGATTGATGATGTAGTTGTAATGCCTAAAAAAGGCTTCAAGAAAGAGCACAAGAAACTAACAAAGTTGCTTAGTCGCACACAAAAGCAATTGAAGAAAGAAGCGTCCGAGCAGAAGAAGGAAATGAAGGATGTATTGAAGGGTGGAATTGTTATTGACTATGCTGCTCAACTTGCGCAAGTTAATCAGAGACTTGCTGCTGTAAATGCTCGTATTGACGAATTGAATGAACTTATTGATGCTTTAGTAGCGTTTCCCGGTGCCGTAGCACTGAATGAAAGGCAAAATATAGAAAATGAATTGGCTGCTGCGGCAGCGCATCGCGCCCAATTGGAAGCACAGCGGCAAATGATTTTAGGGCATATGGGAATGGGAATGATGGGTGGTATGGACGGTGAATTTGTATTGAGAAGGTCAGCGTATATTCCGGCTCGTCGTGATGAAGATGATGAGGAAGATGATGAAAGACGGCGTCGTCGTAGAGAAAGATTGATACCTCCCAAAGAAACAATTAGTAGTAAAATATTGCGTGACCCAAGGCGCACACAAGCAATATTGAATCAGTATTATGAACTTCAACGAAGTTTTCCCGAAGAGATTGCTCGCAGAGTGATATTTGATACATATGGAAGGGAAATGTTGGAATTAATATTGTCTTTGGAAGCAGCACACACTATGAAAAGATTGTCTGAAGGTCGTCGTTAATTGATATAATACTAAATTTCCTAATCTTTATAAGATATGGTTAAAATTCCTAAAGACCAAGATAGCCCGGTGGTTCTGATACTAAAGCCTCGTGCTGGCTATGAGGATGCGAAGATAGATTTCTTAGAAGAGGTTGAGCGGATTACTGTACCAAAGATAAAGCGAAGCAGTTATTATCCAGAGGGACATCCCAAGGCTGGAAAGGTTAAGACTTTCCAAAGGGATATAGTAATAGGGAACATAGGACGCACTGAGAACTTTGGATTCGGCAAGACGCGAAGTGGATACAAGGAATTTGTATCAAACAAGAAGTATCCCGAGTTGCTAAAAGCAATAGTTAAATTAGGCAATCTTGTAGTACCAAAAGGGTGGAGGTATTCGGCAATTACGCTAAATCATAATGTGGTTGCGAAGAAGCACATTGATATGGTGAATGTAGGATTTAGTGTTATAGTTGCGATAGGGGATTTTAGTAATGGTGGATTATATGTATATAATCCAGACGGGAAGGGGCGAGAACTATTAGACATACACGATAAGCCAGCGATGTTTAATGGAGCCATATTGCCGCATCAAACACAGCCATTTAAGGGCGAGCGTTACACGCTTATATTCTACAATCAGAAGGAAGGGGCAAGGATACCCGGTATTAGGTCTGTGGGTGGTAGTAATGAAATGATAGAGGAGGATGAATATGAAGACGAGTATGAAGACAAAG
>JBMOHW010000431.1:0-1819 GCA_049317665.1 Terrimicrobiaceae bacterium
ATCAGCGCCAGCGCCGCGTCCCTGGCCTTGTCGAACCTCCAGGGTGTGATGCAGATCCGGTTAACGGTGGCGCCTAGTTCTCTCGCCAGGCCAACGGTGTCATCCGTCGACCCCGTGTCCGCTATCATGACCAAGTCGGCGTCCTCGGCCGACTTACAAAATCTCTCTACAAACTGCTCTTCGTTCTTGCTAATCGCGTATACGGCGATCCTCATACCGGCCCCTCATATCAGGCGGGCCAGCTCTGTCCTCCAAGAACCTCGATCAGCTCTTCGACGTTAGCGCAGCCCGAAATGGCCGACTCCAAGCGGTCAGCCTCTGATACTACTAATGCACGTTTTGAGGCTATTTCGGCCGGGATCTCAACCCCGCGCTCGTACCTGCGTGTGACGTACCAGTCGGTTTGGGCTAGCAACTTGCCCGCGGTGTCCTTGACCTGCAGTATGTGCTGCGTCTTCAGACCGGTTTGCACGTACGGCTCGCCGTAGACGGGCGTGGGCTCCTCGTAGGGCTCGCCCTCCTCCGGGGTGATCGTCTGCGTCTCGTACCCGGTGACCGGTGTGACGGTCTCGTCGTTGAGCTGCTTGGGGTTGTTGGGCCCCCAGTAGAAGCGCTCGTCGTACCACTCAGGGTCCGGGTGCTCGGTCACGCCCAGCTCGGCCCGGAGCTGCGGGTCGCGCAGGTGAGGGTAGGTTATGCCCTCGACGGTGATCGGGTTGTTGATGTTGATCGGTGTGTCGTTTAGCTTGTGCATGATTAGAATGCCCTAGAGTACTTGAATGGAAATTCTGCGAAGGCTGCGTAGATGTATGTTCCGCCGTTTACATTCACGGCCGTGTTCCTGTTTTTGAATCCGTTACTTAAAAAGTCGTAGGAGTAGGCTGTTCCCTCTGCGACGTCTAGGTTAGGGTACAGGGAGGCATTTGCGACGTTGTATAAATTTCTAGCAGAATCTAGAACAACCCAATCAGAGGCTGCGTCTGTTCTTTTGATCATAAAGTACTTGGGCTCAAAACCTAAATAAATAAATGGGCCGTCGGCCGAGCCGTTGCCCGTAAACGAGCCGAAGGCGCTGAACCCGTTTACTGGTGCAAAAATATACGCAATCATATTACTTGTTCCTGATGAGTTTGTCCTTGCAAGAGACCCGACAGAAAAGACGTTTGTGTTAAATGTTGGAGAACTTCCGTTCCATGCAGTGTTGTCGGTTGCTTCTGCATCAGTTCCAGTTGTGGTTTGGAAAAGTTTTAGATATTTTGTAGCGCCCATTGAGGTGTGGTAAACCGCACCCCCGTTTGTTCCGCTACTTCTATCTTTTACCATAATAAAAGCGGGTGTTGCTCCTAATCCGTGACCAATTGTTGCATTAGCACCAGAACCGCTCCATTGAACAATTGAGAACCCGCTGGTCGTGTTCGCTCTAACCTGTGCCGATATAGTCCCTGCGGTGTTGGTTACTGTTGAGCCGCCAGCGTTCCACGCCCATGCTACATATGTTGCGCTCAACTCATCGTAGTATGCGTACCCGTCGGGGTTTGATCCGCTGCCCGCCGATCCTCGGGTGTATGTTACCCCGTTTGCATCAAATGATGACAAGTAGCCATATGTTGCGCCGTTGCCCGCCCCTTCTGCCGCTGTCTGATCAGAAGAAAGTGCTTTTGTAGATCCTGCACCTCGAACAGAATCAAAAAGTTGATTCCCGTAGGCTTGGCTTCTTGTTTTGCTCCACCACAAATCTGGAGCGAACTGTAGACCGCTGAATGATCGACTCGTTCCTGTGTCGGTGCCAGTCCAAATAACAGCATTGAAGTACTTGCTC
>JBMOHW010000432.1:0-1818 GCA_049317665.1 Terrimicrobiaceae bacterium
CCATGAAACCAAGGTAGGCCGAGGAGCAATGTTATTTGCTATGAGGAGTTGTTCAACTTCTTGTAAATCACCTAATTGATCCATGTAAGCACTAATTATCCATTGTGGATGTGAATATAAAATCTCGAGTCTTTCGAAATCATCTTTAATCATTGAAATTTCTTCAACGTACTCATCTAGGGATTTTTTGCTTACTTTGCGCAATATTGCATTGAGGAAAGCCGCTTTTGATTCACCTAAAACTTTGCGGCCAAGTTCTACGGTTGCAGATACTGCCGCATGAGTAGGCACGCGCATTTCAAAGAGTTGGTGCGCACCTAAGCGAGCTACATCCACTAATGCAGGATCTACCTCCAACCACGGTCTATCGCTAGCTTGTCCAAGTATCCAATCGTGTCTGCCTAGCATGCGCAGGGTTCCGTATACCAATTCCGTAGCAAATGCCCTGTCTCTCTCGTCCAACGATGATTGAGATAACGCTTTAGGCAATAGAAGATTTGAGTAACCTGCATTGCGGTTCACTTCATGCAATACGTCATAAGCCAACAAACGAGAAGCATCAGGGCGCGGCGCACTAAATTTTCTACCAGGTGGATTACTCAAAAAAATCTCCACTAGCTATTCGAGCACCATTTAACCATTCAGCGGTTGCCATTTCTTTCTTACCCGCAGGCGTAACTCTCAATACTTCAATGGGGACATCTAAAGTTCCAACAAATAGTTTCTTTCCATCGATATGAATTTCTCCATGCTTAAGGCTCATTGAATTTGAAGCTGAACCTATTTTACCTACTTTTAGATTAACTCCTTGATAAGTGGTCCATGATCCAGGCGCTGGATAGAAAGCCCTTACTGAATTACCAATTATCTTGGCACTCATGTTCCAGTTAATTCGAGCTTCTTCCTTCGAAATCTTTGGCGCCAAACTAACTGATTCACTACTTTGAGGAATAGGTTGTATTCCCTTTTCTATTTCTGCCAAGACTCTGGGAAATGCCTTTCCTCCAATTTCTGAAAGGTCTCTCAACACATCCAAAGTTGTTGCGTCCGGTGAAATTTCATATTTTTCTTGGAAATAAATTGGACCAGTATCTAAGTTTGCATCGATCTTGAAGATGGAAATACCCGACGTTACCTCACCATTTTGGATAGCTCTTTGTACGGGAGCTGCTCCCCTATAAGACGGTAATAAAGAGAAATGTAAGTTTACAAATCCGAACTTAGGAATCGACAAAACATCCTCGGTTAGAATTCGTCCATATGCAATTGCAATAACAAGATCCGCGTTTTCAAATGCGTGGTGCATCTCATCTTTAGTGTTTGGTTTGAGTTTCGCGATGGAATTTAAATCTGCCCATCGTGCGATTGGAGACTCAGCAAGAATTTTTCCACGCCCAACGCGCGAATCAGGTGTTGTGACAATCCTTATCAAATCGTGATCGGAGTTCTTGAGCCATTCAAGCGTTGGGATTGCTACCTCTGCCGTAGCAGCCACCACTACGCGCACTAGAAACCTTTACCGAAAGTGTTGTGTGGAGAAACTTTTATGATTGGTGCACTCCCTTTATTTAGTGAGTCAGAAAACCAATCTGAATCTCGAATATCTTTCATTGCTATTTTTCGAGTTTGCTCATCGAGTCGATCGATAAAAACAATGCCGTTAATATGATCTGTTTCGTGCTGAATTGCTCGAGCTAATAACTCAGAACCTTCTACTGTCACAGGTTCTCCATGCATGTTCCAACCCTTTGCCACAACACGCATGGCGCGCTTGGTTGGATAAGAAAGTGATGGGAAAGACAAGCAACCCTCTTCACC
>JBMOHW010000433.1:0-1817 GCA_049317665.1 Terrimicrobiaceae bacterium
TCCCATCGCCACCGAGGTCGGCGACGCTCCAGTCTGGTGCGATCTCAGCAACCCGGGCGACGATTGCTGCCTTAAGTGCGGCCCCAGCGTGGTCGGCGGCGATGGCGAGTCGGCGGGCCACTTCAGCGAACCTGATGCCCGTCGTGCAGGTGCGGCGTTGGAACGACGCCGTGCACGCTGCCCGCAAGCACGCCCTTGGCAATCTCAACGATTCGCTCTGGGGTGAAACCGAACTCCTTGAAGAGGGTTGGCGCTGGAGCCGATGCGCCGAAGCGGTCCATCGCAATGATGGCGCCGTCGGTGCCCGACCAGCGATCCCAGCCGAGGCTCACACCGGCCTCAATTGCGACGCGCGCACGGAGCGCCGCAGGCAGTACCGACTCGCGGTACGCCGCGTCCTGCTCACCGAAGAGCTCAGGGCACGGCATCGAAACAACGCGCGTTGGTGTGCCTGCAGTTTCGAGCTGCTCTGCAGCCGCAACAGCGAGGTGCAACTCTGAGCCTGTCGAGATCAAGATCAACTTCGCGGCGCCCGTCGCCTCGCGAAGCACATACGCGCCACGTCGTACGCCCGCTGCCGCTCCAGTAATGGAGCCGGCGAGTACTGGCAGCTTCTGTCGGGTGAAGGCGAGCACGGTTGGCGCGTGTCGTCGTTCAACGGCGACGCCCCATGCGGCAGCCGCCTCGTTTGGATCCCCAGGTCGGAAGAAGCGCACGTTCGGAATGGCGCGGAGCGCTGCGTAGTGCTCAACCGGCTGATGTGTTGGCCCATCTTCACCGAGACCAATCGAGTCATGCGTGAAGACGAAGATGCTGCCGAGATTTGCAAGTGCCGCGAGACGAAGTGCGCCACGCAGATAGTCGCTAAAGGTCAAGAAGGTCGCTACGAATGGAATCAGACCACCGTGATAGGAGATGCCGTTTGCGATCGCGCCCATTGCATGCTCGCGCACGCCGTAGCTAATGTTGCGGCCCGACTCGCTAGCGGTGAACTTGCCGCCACCATGAATGTCGGTGAGGTTTGATTCTGATAGGTCGGCGCTACCGCCAATCAACTCTGGAAGCACGGCACCGAGCGCCGTAATGCTCGACTGGCTGACGTTGCGCGTTGGCGCATCGCCACCAAGTTCGTACTTCGGCAGTGCGGCCTCCCAACCGGCAGGAAGCGTTCCCGCCATGCGGCGCTGGAGTTCAGCAGCCTCTGCAGGGAATGCGGTCGCGTAGGCGATCAGCTGTTTGGCGTGGGCAGCGACGAGCGTTGCGCCGTGGTCGCTGCGCTCCTTATAGAGGGCGGCAACATCAGCGGGCACCACAAAGGTTGCCTCTGGGTCAACACCGTAGGCGGCCTTCGTGAGCTTCACCTCGTCAGGGCCAAGAGGCGCGCCATGGGACTTCTGGCTCCCCGCCTTGTTGGGCGAACCGAATCCAATAACTGTGCGCACCGCGATGAGGCTCGGTCGCTCATCGGCGATCGCCCAATCAATGGCGCGGTCGATTGCCTCGATGTCATTGCCATCTTCGACGCGCGCGGTGTGCCAGCCGTAGGCGTCAAAGCGCTTCAGCACATCCTCTGACCAGGCGGTGGAGGTTGGCCCGTCGAGCTGGATCAGGTTGTCGTCCCAGAGGTAGATCAACTTGCTGAGCTTCAGGTGCCCCGCGAGCGATGCCGCCTCGGAGGCAATCCCCTCCTGCAGGTCGCCGTCGGAGACGATGGCGAAGACGCGGTGATCAATGACGGTGTGCCCTGGGCGGTTGAACTCTTCAGCGAGTCGGCGCTCCGCAATCGCCATGCCGACACCATTCGCGAAGCCCTGGCC
>JBMOHW010000434.1:0-1816 GCA_049317665.1 Terrimicrobiaceae bacterium
CAAAATCGAAGTAGTCATTCGGCGCGTGCAAGAAGTAGTTGTACGGAAAGAGGAAGAAGGCGAAGAGGACCACGTCGCTCACAACAAGTTCGCCGCGCAACCCAATCGCACCCAAGAGCAGTGGCATCGACGTGTTCAGCCAGAGCAGAGGTCGCGAGATCTCAATTGCCTTCAGTAGATTGCGCATGGAGCCTCCTTCGTTCTCCCTCATCGTAGGGGAGGGGGCTACACTTGGTCTCTATGTCTGTAGCCGCCCCACACGTCACGCTACGCAGCCCAGAACCGGCGCTGATTGCGCTCCCATGGGCGAAGCCGCTACGCGACTGGGCGAGCCCCGAGGTAGAACTGGTGCCACTCGAAGTTGGCCCATCACGCCACCTGGTGCGCTTCGTGCGCGTGGCTGGCCGCCTGCTCGCCATCAAGGAGCTCCCGGCACCACTGGTGGAGCGCGAGTTCGCCATCCTGCGCCGCCTTGAGTCGGCGGGGATGCCGGCGAGGGCTTCATCATCACGGACTACCTGCGCGGCAGCATTCAATACCGGCGACTCCTTAGCACCCCAGGTGCCGCAACCTCGGGCCAGTTCTCGGAACGACTCCTCGACGCACTCGCCGTTCTGCTCGTTGACCTGCACCGACACGGCGTCTGGTGGGGTGACGGCTCACTGGCGAACGCGCTCTTGAAGCGCGACGGAAACCGACTGCAGGCCTACCTCGTCGATGCCGAAACGGCCGAGTATCAGGAGCAACTCAGTGATGGGCAGCGCCAGCACGACCTTGACATCCTGGTCGAGAACGTCGCCTTCGGCCTCGCCGATGCCGCCGCCGCCCTGGGCGGCAGCGAGGTTGATACCGACGCGGCGGTGCGCGCCTCAGCCGCCCTCCGCGAGCGCTACACCGCGCTCTGGGCGCAACTGCATCGCCCGTTTATTGCGACTGCCAACGACCGCCGTGCCGTCGCCACCCGCAGTCGCGACCTACACGCCCTCGGCTTCGCCGTCGAAGAGTTGAGCCTTGATGTGACGAGCGGTGAGGGGATGCGCGTCTCGCTGGCAATCGCCTCACGTCGCTTCCACGCCGAGCAACTCCTTCGCCTCACCGGCGTCGATGCGCTCGAAGGGCAGGCGCAACTCCTGTTGAACGATCTGCACGAGTACGGCGTCTGGCTGCAGGTGCAGAGCGGCGAGCGACTCGCCACAGGGCTCGTGGCGGCACGCTGGCGCGCCGAGGTACTCGAGCCCACGCTGGTCCGACTCCGCCCGCACCTTGCATCGGGGCGTGACGCGCTGCAGGCGTACTGCGATGCGCTGGAGCACAAGTGGATCCTCTCTGAGCGGGCCGGTGCCGACGTTGGCCTTGATGCGGCCGTGGCTGACTACATCGCACTCGGCGCCCCCGCCCCCGAGAGCGCTCGTGGTAGCGGTGGTGATGCGGAAACGATCTCCGCGGAAGACGCCCTTGTCTCTGCTGCGGTCAGCGCCGCCGATGAGGATGCCTCGCGATGACGCGACGTCGCACCCCGCACGAGGTACTCGGCGTTGCACTTGGCGCGAGCACCGATGAGATTCGCGCCGCGCGTCGAGGGCTCGCGCGCGAGCATCATCCCGATCGGTTCGTTAACGATCAGGCCAGCGCCGATGCTGCAACGCGCGAGATGGCGCTCATCAATGCCGCCGCTGAAGCACTGCTTGCTGAGGCGTGGGCATCTGAAGGTGCTGCACCCGTTGAGCCCCCAGCAAAAGGAGGGCACAAGCCGGAGCGCCCCGTCACCGCCAGCGTTGTTGTTGATGCGGCACCCGCCGCGAATGCGCGCACCAGT
>JBMOHW010000435.1:0-1814 GCA_049317665.1 Terrimicrobiaceae bacterium
CGACCCCGGCGTGGCAGCTATTCTTTTTGAACTTGCTTAACTTTTCTAGCAGCTCTACGGCTACGGCTGGCTCTGCGACCCTACCGGCAAACCCACGGGGGTTCATCAACATAACCGTTAACGGGGAGTCTAAAAAGGTTCCTTACTACGATGTCTGAGGTCATAGAACAATTTGTCCCAACGCGGGAGATGATTGACCGGCTACAGGCTGAGATGGTCAAGGCTCCGCAAGCAGACCTGAAAACTGAGCATTACTTTTCAGGTGGTATGTATTGTCGTAAGTTGTCCCGACCGGCAGGGACGTTGATTGTTGGAAAAGTGCATAAGCAAGACCACTTTTTTATGTGTGCGGCAGGAGAAATCATTGCTTGGTCAGAAAAAGGAATGGTTACTTTACGCCCCGGCGATATAATTGAGTCCAAAGCGGGAACCAAGCGGGTAACGCTGGCGGTAAGTGATTCCGTAGGGGTCACGTTCCACCGAACTGATAAAACCGATTTGGATGAAATTGAGGCAGAACTTATTGAACCCGATGAGACAGCCTTGTTTGATTCGCATAACCGAATTAAAGTTTTAACAACCAGTTTGGATGGAGAAAAATTATGTCATGGGTAGCGGCAGCGGTAGTAGGTAGTAGCCTAGTTAGTGGCTACATGGGCGGGAAGGCCGCCAAAGATGCGGCAAGAATCCAAGCGGAGTCTGCTGAACGCGCCGCGCAAATTCAAAAGGAAATGTATGAGCAAGGCCGTCAGGATCTTGCGCCATACCGGGAGCAGGGTTACGCGGCTCTCAAAGACATTGAGGGCATGAAGCCTTTCTTAACCCAATCCTTTGCTGACCAACAAGCACTAGCCCCTTACCTTGACCCGTCAATGGCTTTTCGTATGCGGTACGGAACACAGGCCACGGAACGGTTAGGAAACGTAGGGGGTGGCGCTTTATCTGGCAACACCCTAAGAGGTCTTACGGAGTTTGGTCAGGGACTAGCTTCTACCGAGTACGGTAACGCCTTTAATCGAGCACAAACAGAACGTGCCAACATTTATAACACCTTAGCAAACATAGCTGGCATGGGGCAGGGTGCGGTCAACACGGGAGTTGGTACTGGTCAGGCTTTAGGTCAAAACTTAGCTGGTCTTACGACAGGCGCGGGAGCAGCTCAAGCGGCGGGAACCGTAGGCGCAGCTAATGCGTATAGTCAGGCAATGCAAGGCCCGTCAAACTATTTACAGTTGTCAGCCCTGCTTGGTAAGAATCCGTTTGCAACTCCCGGCGGTGGCGGTTTAGGTGGAACGCCAAGTCAGGCGTATGCGCCGCAAGCAGTTTCGACAACCTTTGCGTAAGGTCTGATCATGGCAAATAACATCAAACCTGAAATTTCGTTAGGGGTAAAAGGCCCACAGGCCATGACCCTTGGCGAGCTGGTAGGAACCGCTACCAAGGCTATGGAGTTTTCTAAGCTGTCCGAACTCTACCCAGAGCTGATCAGTAAGGCTAGAGCTGAATCTCAAGCCACTCAAATGGGCTTAGAAGAAAAACGTCTTGGCGCAATTACGTCTGGCATGACCTCCATGATCAACAACCCAATGGTTGTGGCTGCGGAACAAGATCCAAACTCAATTGATCCGCAAAAGTTATTGGGATACGTTACAGAACACGGCTACAACCAAGCTAAAATGCTTGGAATTCCAAAGGAAAAAGCTGACGTTTTAATGGCTCCGTACCTAAAAATAGCTACGGAAAACCCCGGTCAATTAAGGAACTACGCTAAAGAACGGCTTTTAGTTGGGCTAGATACTGCATCTCGCGTGTCA
>JBMOHW010000436.1:0-1806 GCA_049317665.1 Terrimicrobiaceae bacterium
TAACATATAATTTGAAATTTGTGTTTGGGTTTGTAGTAGTTCCAATTAATATATTTGAACCCGTTTCATATAAAGAGCCGGTTGTTAGTGAATCATTACTATTCCATCGGGCAATATAATTATTTTGGCCTCCAGCTACATTTGATGCAGTTAGAAAAGTAGATCCCGTAACCGTTAAACTGCCTGATATATTTGCATATCCTATTAGTGTTTGTATATCATCCACCGTATCACCAAATGTATTTGAACCCGTAGCTACTATGGTTGATGTGGTTATAAATGTAGTTGAAAATACATAAAATGATGCAGATCCAAATACAGTCAAATTTTCCATTACATTTAGACTACCAGAAACCGTTTGTAATCCGCTAAATACATTTGAACCCGATGTTAATAAACTACCGGTTATTATTGTATTTCCCGTAAACGTATTTGAACCTGTTGAATTTATACTACCGGTTATGATATAGTTTCCTATATGATTATTTGAACCTGTTAAGTTTATACTATTGGTTACATAAAGTCCATTTGAAATATTTGCCGTTCCATTTACTTCAAAATTATATTTCGTTGGATATATGTTTACACCAATTCTACCTGTAGCCAAAGCTGTAGTTATTGGGTTGCCGGTTTTTGTAGAATATGTACCACTAGCAAATAATACACCTCCAATATTTATAGAATTTGCTGTGTTATTTGGTAATGATATGTTTGTACCTATTATTATGTTGTTATCTCCGGGACCTTGTCCGGTATTATTTCGGCCGGCCTGAAATCCTATAAATGTTGAGTATGATGCATTAAATGATTGGTATCCCGAAAATCTTCCTATAAAAATTGAATGGTTTGCATTAAATGATTGGTATCCCGAATTTCTTCCGATAAAAACGGAATTATCCGCAGATGATTCATATCCACTACCACTTCCTATAAATAAAGAATGAGATACTCCACTTAAATATTGCCCAGCTCCTCTTCCAATAATTGTGTTATCGCTAGATGTTATACTTGATATAGCGGCTTCGTACCCTACGATTATAGAATCCGCATTATTTGATGTAAATCCAGGCGAGTCATATGAAGCATCTATTCCAGCTCTTAATCCAACAATAAAACTATTATTTGTTGTTACATTTAATTTTGAACTTTGTGATACATTGGAGTTCCAAGAATAAATCGTACTCCCTGTTACATTAAATGGATATGAAGATGATGCAAAACTAGATACTCCAACTATACCTAATGCTAATGATGCCGTTTGTGCAAATGATGCTGTTAATACACTATTTGCTCCGTTTGGTCCATAAACATTTGAACCGGTTACAAATGATGCGGTTGCAACGCTCATTGAACTTGTTTGTGTATTTAATACAAATGATCCTGTTTGGGAATTTAGAACAAAACTACTAGTCTGCGAATTTAGAACAAAACTACTAGTCTGCGAATTTAGAACAAATGAACTTGTTTGTGTATTAGTTATAAAACTCGATGTTGCGGTATTTGGTACAAAACTACTTGTTTGTGAGTTTAATACGTATGAGGATAGCATTGAACCCGTATTGCCTATAAGTAAGTAAGGAGTTAGCATTGAACCACTATTACTTATCAGTAGATAGCCGGATGCTGTTAATGCTAATGATGCGGTTGCTATTGTATTAAATCCGTTGGGGCCGAATACATTTGATGATAATATATAAGATGCGGTTGCGGCTAATGTTGATGTATTTGAATATGAGGCCGATTGTACGTTTCCCGTAGTTTGTGCAAATTGTGCATATGAACTTGATAGTGCATATGAACCACTAA
>JBMOHW010000437.1:0-1805 GCA_049317665.1 Terrimicrobiaceae bacterium
TAGTACACCTTCTTAAACGCTGAACCTGTGGCTGGCAGTGACCACAACATGCGCTCATGCTCTGGGCGAAACTCAACCATCTTCTCTGTCAACTGATAGTTCATATCATCTTGAACACGAGCAGCGGCTTCTTTCTTATCGGGTGTCTCTTTACCAATGATCTTGGTGCGCACTGGGCCTTGTGCGGGGAATGTCTCAGTGATTGTCTCAGCTTGGAAGCGAACGACTGCTTCTGTAATCATGGGGTGGAACACACCTGACGCACCGTTCCAAGGTTCTGTGCGCTCTTCGATCTGCAAGCCCAGAAGTTTCAAACCTTCTGTGTAGGCTTTCTCCCAATCCTTGCGGCTGTTCTTATCGTTGTCAATGTCAGAGCACAACTCACCTGCCATAGATTGCAGTGCGCCCTCGGTTACTTCTTCAGCCAAGTTATCAGAGAAGGTGTCATCATCTCCCTCACCGATGCTGATCTCTAAATCACCCGCTTTGATGTTGACTTCTTCAGGGTCAACGATCTCAATTTCAATCGCATCTTCGTTTTGCGCTAATGCATCAATCCCCGTGGGTTGTTGGTACAGTGCTTTGTCGATGTTAGTAGCCATCTTTGATCCTTAGTAATACGCCGCTTTACGGGGTATTGAGTAAATGTCATCTTTTTCGTCGCTGTCCAAGCTGATGAATCCACCATTCCTGAACCGAGCTAACGCCATACTTGTGCAGTCAACCATGTCATCATGATCTGACGCGGGGAACGCAGCCACCTGCTCCACAACTTCCTCTGCCCAGCGCCTACCCGCAGGATACCAGACCATGCCCGATCTGAAAATATCCGACACTGCATTTAGTCGTGCAACTTTATCACCTGTGCCCCTGTGTGGGGTGAACTCTTGCACGGGTATGCCCATGCGTCTGAACTCTTGGAACAGAGGTGTACCACTGGATTTCTTCTCAACGATGAACGCATCAGGCTCCCACTCTCTGTATTCTTCCAGCGCCAAGTCTTTGAGTTCAGCAAACTCCACCCGTTTGTTGATGGCGTTCATCAGGATGATGTGGGGCTTCTCCCCTGTGAGTTTGTGGGTGAACACACCCCATGTGAGCAGTGCTGTAAAGTCAGCGCGGTTGTTCTTCTCAGCCGCCGCGTCAAGTGTCATGATGACAAACTCAAGTTCTGGGGGGTCTTCCTCTTCCCACCGCATCCACCACTCGCGTTTGATGATCGCACCTTCTTCGCTGGTGGGTTGTTGCTGATACTGAGCGTTCCACTGGAACGAGGGCATCGACGCTTTGGTTCTGTGCAGGGCTTCAAGATCAAAGAACTCAGGCCACAGCGCCCTCTCTTCTGGCGTGTTCTCGTGGAAGATGGCGGGGAACTCAAAGAACTCATACTTATCAGACTCTTCGTTGCGAGCCATGTCCTTGGCCATCATGCCAATCAGATCGTTGGGATGCCAGCGTGTATGCACAATCGCCATCCGGCCACCCGGCATCAGACGTGTTCGAGCACCAAAAGTAAACCATTCGTACGCCTTTTGGAACACCTCAAAGTTGCCGTTCAAGATGTCCTGCTCAGAGAACGGATCGTCAACAATCAAGAAGTCAGCACCACGACCTGCAAGGGCAGAGCCAACACCGCAGGCAAAGTACTCACCACCTGAGTTGGTGTTCCACCGACCGGCAGACTTACTATCCGCTGCCAGCGTCACCGTTGGGAATATTTCTTTGTACATATCTTGGTCAACCAAGTTACGCACCTTGCGTCCAAAGTCAACGGCCAAGTCTGTGGTGTGCGACACCATCAGCAC
>JBMOHW010000438.1:0-1805 GCA_049317665.1 Terrimicrobiaceae bacterium
TCTTGTCACCCATCTCCGCCAGAAAAAATGCGATTACGGTAGTGCCGAAAACGCCCCAGCGTGGCTCCTCGCCTTCCTCTTCGTCGTCTATGGTGTCAGGTATCAACATCCATACGGCCATGGCGATAAAGGACGCGCCGAGTACCCAGCGCAAGATCTCTGGCCCGATCACCTGAGTCAACCAGGCACCAAGCGCACCGGCCAAGCCGTGGTTCACGATGGTGGCCACAAAGATGCCCATTACGATAGGAATGGGTTTACGAAAACGCACAGCCAGAATTAGCGCGAGGAGTTGTGTTTTGTCGCCCATTTCGGCCAGGGCGACGATGCCGGTGGAGACTAGGAATGCTTCCATTATTTTTCTTTATGGCGCTTCAGCTCGCCAGGGTTTACTCATCGCAGGGGTAAGCGTTTTGCAAGGCATTTCGCATTACTAGCGTTACCGGCATATCAGCTTCATACATATCACGGTTGCGCTTGCGTTCGGCTTCGAAAAGGCTTTGCGCCATGGCCGGCCCCATGCGTTTATCGGCAGGGCAGATGCGTGGGTTGGCGCCTTCGGCTGCCCGCACTTTTTCGGCACCTATCAGGCCTTCCATCACGCCCACCAGGTAATAGCGCACATAGCTGGGACCCTGTTTATCTTGCTTTTCTAGGGCGCTTAGTTGGCGCAAACTCATGGCGCCGCTGGAGGTGGCTATCAGCGTCAGCCCCAGCACCATCAAGCGCCCAATGCGCCCTCGCCTCCCGCCTTGTGCCTGCGAGGGACTAGAAAAACAAAAGATTCGCATGACGCGATTGTCTCTCTTTGCAGTTGGAAGCCAAATCTGCGAGAGCTTGCGCTGGCCGCCATGACGCCGAGTAAAGGCTATCGCGATACGCATCCTTAGTGCAGGCGCACGACGCGCCTGGCCATAGCGATAGCCGCGCGGCAGTCTCCGCACCAAATTTGGCGCAAAATTTGCTTACTTTTAGTGCATTCGCGGTGCAAACATAAATTACGCACCAAAACAAAGCAATTTATCCAGGAGGGGTTCATGGACGCACTACAACAGGGCGCTAATACTTTATTCATATTGTTAGGCGCTGTGATGGTGCTCGCCATGCACGCGGGCTTTGCTTTTTTAGAGCTAGGCACCGTGCGTCGCAAAAACCAGGTCAACGCTTTGGTGAAAATCCTTGCTGATTTCTCCGTATCTACCGTGGTGTATTTCGCGGTCGGCTACAGCGTGGCCTACGGCACCCATTTTTTCGTAGGCGCCGAACAATTAGCAGCCAACAACGGTTATGGCCTGGTTAAATTCTTTTTCCTGCTTACTTTTGCGGCTGCGATTCCGGCCATTGTTTCGGGCGGCATTGCCGAGCGCGCCAAGTTCTGGCCCCAACTTATCGCGACGGCGGTCTTGGTGGGGCTGGTTTACCCCCTGTTTGAAGGCGTGGCATGGAACCAGCGACTGGGCGTGCAGGCCTGGCTTTTGGCGCACACCGGCGCGGAGTTTCATGACTTTGTCGGCAGCGTGGTGGTGCATGCGGTCGGTGGGTGGGTTGCATTGGGCGCGGTTTTGTTGCTGGGTGCGCGCAGCAACCGCTACCGCAAAGATGGCGCTATCTCCGCGCACCCGCCTTCCAGCATTCCGTTTCTGGCACTGGGCGCCTGGGTGCTCACGGTAGGCTGGTTTGGTTTTAATGTCATGAGTGCGCAAACCCTGGACAAAGTGTCCGGTCTGGTGGCGGTGAACTCCTTGATGGCCATGGTCGGCGGCACCTTGGTAGCTTTAGTTATGGGCAAGAACGACCCGGGCTTC
>JBMOHW010000439.1:0-1803 GCA_049317665.1 Terrimicrobiaceae bacterium
CTTATTCGTGCGACAACCTCGAGCTTGTTGCGCGCAGGAACAAATTCCACTTCTTACCTTTCTTTAATTACCTAACAATATCTCGAACCTTGAAAAATCCAGGGAGCCGTAGAAAATTTCTAATTGATATCAAATCCTTTAGAAATGTGGGACGCATGGCGATCTACATGGCAAAGACACCTACCTCCGATACCCTCTATCCATGCTCGCATACCTCGCCAGTAAGGCTCAATTCCTAGATGATGCTCACATTATTGAAGATCTGGTTCGTGATGCTGTTAAACAAAATCTTGGGCTAGGGGTAGGGCCGAACGAGTATGCATCTTGGCGCAACTCGCTGGGTAATGGAATGTCACACATTCTTGCCAGTTCCGAGATTCCTATGGACGCGGGAATAGCAATCGAATATCAGATCAATAAGCTGAAAAATCGTATTGACTTTATTGTGTCAGGCAAAGAATCAGATGGGTCCGAATCAATCGTCATCATTGAACTCAAGCAGTGGACTGATGTTGATTATTCTGATCTTCCCGAGCACGTAAACACATTCGTCGGTCAAAAGAAACGTGATGTTGTTCATCCTTCGTATCAGGCGCGAAGTTATGCAAGCCTTCTGGAAATGTATAACGAGTACGTATACGAGACCCCTGTAAAAGTGACCTCTTGTGCTTATTTGCATAATTGCTTAGAGCTAGAGGTTGTTAATGACTCTAGATATGAAGAGGCTCTTAGAAATACGCCAGTTTTTGTTAAAGGCCAAAAGAAAGAAATCGTAAAATTGATTTCAGACCGGATTAAGACGGGCGGCGGAGTTGAGCTGCTGAAAAAAATTGATTCATCGCCAACAAGACCTTCTCTTCAGCTTGCAGAAGCAGTCTCAAAAATGCTCCAAGGCAAAGAAGCATTTGTCTTAATCGATGATCAAAAGACTGTTTTAGAAACGATTATCAAGGCATCCCAAGATGGCTTGTTAGGTAACAAACAGGTTGTAATTGTAAAAGGTGGCCCAGGCACAGGAAAATCTGTTGTTGCAATTAATGCACTTTCAAGATTGATGGGGCAGCGCCTTATTGCACGTTATGTAACTCCAAATGCTGCACCCCGTGCGGTTTTTGAAGTAAAGCTCAAGTCCGCCTTCAAGGGCGGTGAGATCAAAGAACTTCTCAGCGGATCAGGTAATTTCACCGGCATTGAAGCTAACGACTTTGATGTGTTAATTGTTGATGAAGCCCATCGGTTAAAACTAAGAACTCAATATTCAAAAGGCGGCGACAATCAAATTCGCGAAGTAATTCACGCCGCCAAAACTTCTGTTTTCTTCCTTGATGAAGCTCAAAAGGTGACTTGGAAAGATATCGGTGAACAATTTGAAATCGAAAGATTTGCAAAATCTATGGGAGCTGATATTCATTTATTGGAGCTTAAGTCTCAGTTTCGTTGCAATGGTTCAGATGGATTTATCACTTGGCTTGACGAAGCGCTTGGAATCATTGATGACTCAGAGACTTCCTTTGGGGGTATAAATTATGATTTCAAGGTCTTCAATGATCCAACTAAGCTGTATAAAGAAATTCGTTCCAAAAATGCCGAAGCAAATAAGTCCCGGATGCTTGCTGGATATTGTTGGGATTGGATAAGCAGAAATAACCCAGATGGTTTCGACATAGTCTTTCCAGAATTTGATTTTAAGGCGAAATGGAATTTGGAATCTCGTGGGAGTGCTTGGTTAATTGATCCAAATTCAATCGATGACATTGGATGTATTCATACATCGCAAGGCTTAGAACTAGATTATGTTGGAGT
>JBMOHW010000440.1:0-1799 GCA_049317665.1 Terrimicrobiaceae bacterium
AGCGAAATCATCCATTCTTTTATACTTCTTTCAAATTTAAATATCAATCAACTTGATTAATATTGTAAAACTTATAAATTCATTAATTAGTTGAAAATTTAGCATTTACCTTGTCTATTCGACGACCTTCGAGAGATAAAACTTCAAAACGCCAGCCTTCACTTTGAACAATATCGCCTACTTTAGGCAGATAACCTAATTCGGCCAAAATAAATCCACCAAGTGTATTGAATAATCCTCTTTCTTCACCATTCAATTGCTTGATATCCAGCCTCGACTTAAGTTCATTGACAGGCATTAAGCCGTCCAGCACCCAAGCGCCATCTGCTTGCATGGACGCCCAAGCGTCTTCAACGGTGAATGGCTTCAGCTCCCCTGTAATGGCTTCGAGTAAATCTCTGGGGGTTAACATGCCTTGAACTACACCATATTCGTCGACAACGAAGACAATTCGACCTGATTTATCGCGCAATTGTTCCAAGAGGGTCATGCCACTCAGGGTTTCTGGTACAAATGTGGCGGGCAGTGCCAATTTCTCGACCGGTGAATCGTCATCCGAGGGCAAAGAGACCAGACGCGCCACACTGACCACACCAACGACATCGTCCAAATTTCCGCGACAAACTGGGTACCAAGAGTGCCCCTCTGCGCCCTCGTCAAGGCCAACCTGAGCCAAACACTCATCTCGGTTCATGCCCGCCTCAAACCACCGAATGTCAAGACGAGGCACCATCAAAGACGTCAAGGGTCTGTCGTCTAAATGAAATACATTCCTGACCATTTGATGTTCGTGCGCTTCTATCAGGCCCGCGTCCACCCCCTCCTCCAAGCCGGCGGTAATCTCTTCTTCGGTGACTGCGCGGTTACCGCGCGAATCGATTCGCAACAACTTCAGCACAGCATGGGTACAGATAGAAAGCAAACCCACAAAAGGTCTGGCAACGCTGGCCAGCCAAGCCATGGGCCTGGCCACAATTCTGGCGACAGGCTCGGGATACAACTGACCAATTCGTTTTGGCACCAACTCACCAAAAATGATGGTGGTGAATGTAATGGCCGTCACCACTAGGCCCGTGGCTGTTGATCCCGCAACTGTTTCAGTCAGGCCAAGGCCCATGAGCCAGGTTGCGACAGCGGGGCTGAATGCGGCCTCTCCAAAAATGCCATTCATGACGCCAATCGATGTAATACCCACCTGAACCGTAGACAAAAACTGGGTGGGGTTTTCAAGCAATTGAAGTGCGGTAGCAGCACCTTTGTCTCCCGCCTCCTCCATTGCAGCCAGTCTGGCTTTGCGGCTTGACGCCAATGCCAATTCAGACATGGCAAAGACACCATTGATCAAGGTCAGAAGCACTATCATTAATATATCCATGCCCACATTGTGCCAAGGCCAGAATCCGAATGAAATAGCCTTAGAGCGGGCGGCTCAAAAAAGACAAAAAAGCGTCGACAATGATGCTTTGCCATTGAATTTGGAAGCAAATGTCTGTTTATTGGGTTGGTGATCTCCAAGGATGCGATGAACCTTTGGGCCAATTGTTGGACCAACTGGGGTTTTCACCCAGCCGCGACCATTTGTATGTGCTGGGCGACTTGGTGAACCGTGGCCCCTCCTCACTGCCTGTATTAAAGCGTTTGATTCGGTTAGGCGCCAGTGTTGAGTGTGTTTTGGGAAATCACGATTTACATTTATTGGCACTTGCTGTTGGTGCTCGACAACCGAGCAAAACCGACACGCTCGGTGATATTTTGAATGCGGACAACAAAGACGAACTGCTTGAGTGGCTTCGACATCA
>JBMOHW010000441.1:0-1798 GCA_049317665.1 Terrimicrobiaceae bacterium
TGTTGCCGGTGCTGGTGCTGCTGGTGTTGGAGCTGGTGAAGGTGCGGCCGCTGCTGGTGTCGGAGTTGGCGCTGGTGCTTCAGCCGGTTTTTGAACAGGTTTTTCTTCTTTTGCTTTCTTCTTTATTTTAGAATCTACTTCATCTTCACCTGGTATCTTTTCTTTTTTTGGTTCAATTGGAATTCCAAAAAACATTTTAATGTCATCTATTTTTTCTGTAACAAAATCATAGATTTTACCATAAACTTTTGCATATACATCAGTTAAAGGTTTAAAAAAATCTGCTACATTTGATAAAATTTCGTCAAATGTTTCTTTACTGAAAAGATTTGAAATTGAATCTAAGATATTATTGGCTGCTTCTTTTATGGATCCAAAAATATTTGACACAGATTCAGTAAAACTGTCCCAAGCCGAAACTAAACTTTCCCAAAATATATCTACTAAAGTGGCTATGATAGCATAACCTCCAAGTAATATCATTATATTAGCTGGATTAAAAATTTTAGCAAACATTCCTAGTTTACTTCCAACTCCAGCTGTTTTTTGGCCAACTTTACTTTTTTTGAATTTATCCACAAACTTGCTTTTTTTAAATCTATCAAATGCTTTACCAACAAGAGATGGCTTTTTTTCTTCTGCCGTTTCTTTTGGAACAACAGTTGCTTTTGTTACATCAACTGCTAATTTTCTATCAATTTCATCAGGAGAAAGAATGTGCATGTCGGTCTGACCACTCTTTCGTGGCTCTCCACCAACAGCTTTTAAAAGGCGTTGTATATTTTGACTAGCAACATTTAAATCACGAGCTATTCCTTTTAGATGTAAGAAATTCTTAGCACCTACCTTTAAAAATGCCAAAGATTTAGCTAGTTGCTCTTTTGATTCGTCTTTTTGTTCTTCTGCCATTATGCCATTGAGTATAAGTTAGCAAATTCGGTATCATATACATCAGCAATTTTTGTTTGTTGTTTACCGGTTGATCCTGAAGTATTATTTGTTGATGAGGTGTCAATTGAAGAACCTACATCAGCAGCTGATTCCATTCTTTGAGCTTCTGCGATTTGTGTTGAAGCGTCTGATAATTCAGAACCAGATTCAGGTGGTGTTACCGATAATTCAGATGGTGGCGCTGATGATTGGCCACTAGAAGAAGCAGAAACTTCTCCGCTACCACCACCAACACTACCGCCACCCGCAGGAGCGCCCGCAGGAGATGCAGTAGCTGGAGTTGGAGATTGTTTTGGTGCTGTAACACTTATTTCTCCTGTTGCACCATTAATTGTTTTTGTTACTGGAGATCCACTAGCATCTTTTCCTTGGTATTCAACCACAGTTTTATTATCAATTGCTTGGACCACTTTATCTAATTCTTCTTGACTTCCAATTTTAGAAGCAGGAATTGCAATTCCTTTATAAACTAAAGAACCACTTTCACTATCAAATAAAGCTCCAGAAGGTAATGTTATTTGTTCACCACTAGCAGTCATTAAAGCTTTTGGTTGATTATCTTTAGAGGGAGATTTTCCTCCTTCATCGCCAGCACCTGAACCAGATGGCGCTTTAGCTTCAGATTTTTGTAAATCTTTATCTTCTTTTGCTTTTATTGGTCGGTCTGTAAATTCAGGTTCTTCACTTTTTGGATTTGATTTGAACGGATAATAAGGGCCAACAGTAACTCCCAAAACTTTCATTTTAGGTATGCCAATATTATTAATCATCCAATCTTTTACTGTGTAGTATATTCCTTTAACACCATCAATAAGAGGTTCTAAAAATGATGAAACACCATCAAATA
>JBMOHW010000442.1:0-1798 GCA_049317665.1 Terrimicrobiaceae bacterium
CAAACAGTATTTACGCTGAAACTGTTGATCGACTTGGTGAGTCCTGGGATGAGTGGTATGGAAAGTTGATCAAGTTCAAGCAACGGGAGGGGCACACAAATGTCCACCAGAATCATATTGAAGAGGGATTCCGGCTTGGTGGATGGGTTAGTACGCAGAGAGGGAATAGATCAAAATTATCGATAGAAAGAATAAATAGGTTAGCCGCTCTAGGTTTTATTTGGGATCCACTTTTTGAGAAGTGGGAGTCCGGCTTTTCGGCATTATTGAAATTTAAGGCTCGGCATGGCAACTGTCTTGTTCGCCAAGGTCATATTGAAGATGGGTTCAAGTTAGGAATGTGGGTTGGAATGCAAAGAACAAATAAGCACCTTCTTGATAGTGAAAGACTGAATCGTCTAGAGTTACTGGGATTTGAATGGAATGCCTTTGATGTTCAATGGCAAAGACGATATGACGCTTTAGTTCGCTTTAGTCTTCGAGAAGGTCATTGCAATATTCCGATAAAACACGTAGAAGATCAGTTAAAAATTGGACAATGGGCAAGCCAACAAAGACAAAATAAATCGAAGTTGTCAGAATACAAAATTAATCTTTTGAATGAGTTAAGATTTAATTGGGATACGTATGACAAATTATGGGAAACTGGTTTTGATTCACTTTTGGAATTTAAAAAAGTCAATGGAAATTGCGATGTTTCGAGAGACCATTTCCAAGGCAATTTTAATTTAGGTAATTGGGTTAGAACTCAGCGAAATAATAAAGAGAAATTGACTCAATTGCAGATTCAAAGGATGGAATCGATTGGCTTCAATTGGATCCCATTAGAAGTCCGTTGGGATCACGGTCTTAAGTTGTTGATGAAATACAAAAGTAGAACAGGCAATTGTCTTGTTCCACAAAGGCATAAAGAAGAAGGTTTTCAACTTGGTATTTGGGTAGCCAATATTCGCAAGAGACCTATTTTGAAAGACGACCGAATCAAGATGCTTAATGACATTGAATTTATCTGGGATGTTCTATCTTACAAATGGCAAATGGGTTTTCAAGCATTAATTGCTTTTAAAAAACGTGAAGGACATTGTCGGGTTCCAGGTAAACATATCGAAAACGGATACAAGTTGGGTCAATGGGTAGGTGTACAGCGTTACGAAAGAGACGATTTATCAGATGAACGCAGAAAGCTGCTTGGGGAAATCGATTTTCATTGGATCGCAAAGTAAAACTGCGCGAAAATTTCTTTGTTTTCAGTTTTAAAGTACGGAACAAGTTGGGTTTAATGTCAATCACATTAAGAAAATTGCAAGCGGATCTTTATTGTGTTTTTTGTTTGGAGCGCGAGCCATTAAATTTGAATCGCCGTTTTTCCTTGTCGCTTCTGGTTTTTCTTGGGGAGAATAGATCGTCTTGGCTACGTGACTTCTAAGGTCCCGGGTAAACGTTTTCCAAGCACCAGGAATTAATCTCTTTCAGTCTTCGGTTCCAATGTATTCTAGATATAGAACTTCCACGTGTACATCTTCGGAAGTAACCAATAGCTCGAGGAATGCATTATTTAGATTCGCACTAGATTCTATAAGAGCATTCTCGTCCAAGTCCTCACTCGTGAGTTCTATCATAACGACGGATAGTATAACTGTTTTGTCTGTGATCGAGCAAAAATAGCAGAAACAAGTCCCGTCATGCAGTATTCTTAATTTGTCGTCATCTTTCGAGTCAATTGAGTCTATTACGTAGCCATCTACGTCAAACAATCCATCGAAAGCAATTCTTGATTCGATTTGAAATCTTAGTGTTG
>JBMOHW010000443.1:0-1797 GCA_049317665.1 Terrimicrobiaceae bacterium
ATCGATATTTTCTCTAGTAAGTGCCATTCGTGATTAATTTTAATACATTTACCTGTAGGTGAAAATTCATTAATCTTGCCCTCGTGAATTAAAAATTTATTTACGGCAGTATTAATGAATAGAACTTTTCTATCTACTAATTCTTTAGGTGTATATGTTTTTGATTTCATAATTTAAAATAGAAATCCCGCACCGAAAAGAAGAGCTAAACTCGGTGCGGGATTTCGTAGGTTTTATTTATATTTACTCAGGCTCTTCTTAAGCTAAAACTAATTAGCTCTGTTTAGACCACTTACCGTTGATCTTGATAGCATTCTGGAGAGCGCTATCTGAGATCGCGGTAGTGACGTCGGTCACACCGAGTTCCGTCCGAACGTCCTGCACGCTTTTACCAGCGCGAAGGAGCTTCAGCGCAGGGCGAGCAATATAGTTAGTCACGAAACCCTGGGGCTTCGAAGCCAAATACTTGGCGTTAGTAAGACGGGACTTGCCGGTGATAATACAAACCAAACGAGGAGTCACCTCGCGAGAGGACTTAGCGGCGTTCTCTCGGTTAACCGGGTTCTTACGAACCGTTGGTTCTAGCAATGTGCTATTCATGATCCATATATTATGGCTGAACCGCGGAAAGAGTCAACTGTTATTTTGTATTATTTGTAACTACTTGATATTGAATTATAATATTATTTACAATGTATAAATTAGTTTAAACTCTCAAAGAAATATAATTTGCCACTGCCTGTTGTTTTAAAACTGGCAGGTGTGCTGATCCACGTGAACCCATCTGTTGAGGTTAAGATTTGATCTGTTGCGCTGTAGCCTGCTGTTGAAATATTGTTAACTATAATGACAAATTTACCACTGCCGTAAGCAAATGCCCTTGTACCACCAGTATACAGTGATGTAGTTGTAGTTGAAGGTATTAAGCTAAAAGTCTGTCCATTATCATCAGAATACAACGCCTTCATGGTACTATCTAAAACTATCCATCGGTTATTACCAAATGCCATGGATTGCGGTAATGCAAACGTGCTATAGCCTGGTCTTGTGGATGCAGTCCAATTAATACCATTGTTGGAGTACGCTATGCCATTATCATTTCCTGCAGTACTACTAACTCTGTAGCTTATAGCTACAAATCTATTATTATAGTATCTTGTTTGTATATACCATTGTGAATAGGGCATTGTAGATGCTGCCCAGTTTATTCCGTCATCGGAGTATGCAGCGGTTGAAGTTGTACTTGCAGCTCTTCCAGTACTTACAGCTACAAATCTACCTGCTCCGAATGTGACGCTACCGTAATTACACGCGTTAGATGAGGTAGGAAGTGAGGTCTGAGCCCATGAACTTCCATTATTGTTGCTGTAAGCACCGGCGCCACATAAAGGAGTAGGCGAACCTCCTACACTTGCCAACACTCCATTTCCAGAACATACATCACTTGTTACTGCATTTGCATAAAAAGCTCCACCGTTTGACCACGTTTGACCTCCATCAAAGCTTACAGCTGAATTTGTTGGTGATACAACAACTATAGCATTGCTGGTACTATTGTATCCTAGTCCTCGCCAAGTTTGAGTGGCGGGCAATGTCCTAGAGCTCCAACTAATACCGTCATCAGAGAAATAAATTATATTTCCACTTGTAGCAGGTAAGTAAATAAATTTACCTTGAATTTTTTTATAAAATTCTTTCCAGATTCCATTAACATTAATCCAACCCGATTTTACATCTCTCCAGGTACCGTTGTTAACGCTGAGGTTCTTTATTGTCTTCCAGGTACCTGCATCATTA
>JBMOHW010000444.1:0-1792 GCA_049317665.1 Terrimicrobiaceae bacterium
GAGCCGTCTTATATGACACCGACAGATACAAATCGTTTGCTAAACATGGTTTCAATTCTTGAAAATAGCAAACTACCTGATGTTGCTTATGAGTATGCCAAGAAAGCTGTGGAGTTTAATCCAGAGAGCTTTGACAGCTGGAGAACTTTATATGCAATTACAAATTCGACTCCGCAGGATAAAGAGTTGGCCATGACAAATATGAAACGCTTGGACCCTAAGAATTCAAATCCTTTAAACACTCAAAAATGAAGAAAGTAGCGATAATCGGGCAGGGCTATGTCGGGCTGACTATTTCTGCTTTTGCTTCAAACAGTTATCAAGTGGTGGGCTTTGATAACAGTCAAAAGGTTGTGGATCAGCTAAATCAAGGTATTTCGCATATAGAAGGCGTAAAGAGTGAAGATTTAAAAGCAGCTATAACTGCTGGGAATTATCGCGCAACGACGGATGGCGGAGATATTGCAGGGGTGGATATCGTGGTGATTGCGGTGCCGACGCCGCTGGATAAAGATCGCAAACCTGATCTGACGTTTATCGAGGCTGCTTGTAAGACTATTGCAGAAAATATTTCGCATTCGGTCTTAGTGATTAATGAATCAACTTCATATCCGGGGACAATTCGCGGGGTTATTAAGCCGCTGATTGAAAAGTTATCTGCTGGAAAAGTTGAGCACTTATATGCAATCTCACCAGAGCGAGTAGATCCAGGCCGAGTTGATTGGGATCAGAAAAATACGCCGCGGCTTTATGCGGGGTTAACACCTGAAGCATCAAAACAGACTCAAGAATTCTATTCTTCATTCTGTGATGAATTGGTGGAGGTTTCATCACCTGAGGTGGCGGAGGCTGCAAAGTTATTTGAAAATACTTTTCGTCAGGTAAATATCGCTTTAGTAAATGAATTTGCGCAGATTTCACATGCGTTGGGAATTTCTGTTTATGAAACTTTAAATGCGGCTAATACTAAGCCGTATGGATTTATGAAATTTAATCCGAGTGCTGGTGTGGGTGGACATTGCATTCCGGTTGATCCATCTTATTTATCGCATGTTGCTGCAGGGCTCGGTGTGCCGGCGACATTTATTGAGCGGGCAAATGAAGTTAACTTGGAGATGCCGAAATATGTTGTGGCACGGGTTGTGGCAGATAATGGTGGATCTTTAAAGGGTAAGAAAGTGCAAGTTGTTGGAGTTTCTTACAAGCCAAATGTGGCTGATACTCGTGAAACACCGGCGGAGTTAGTTATTGAAGAAGTGAAGAAAGCTGGCGCGGAAGTTACTTGGAGCGATGAATTGGTAGGTAGTTGGAAAGGGCAGGGTTCAACACCTTTGGGGGGCGCCGATATTGCGATAGTTGTTACTTTGCACGATGGGGTTGATAGGAAAGCAGTATTGGCATCTGCGCCTTATGTCTTTGATACGACAGGGAAGTTGCCGGGGGCGAAAGGGCTTTAGTTTTACTTCTTCATCTCGGCTGCGACATCGTCGATGATGTTATCTAAAGTATTTGCAGGTGCCCATCCGATGCTGGTTTTGATCTTTGTAATATCTGGGATGCGGCGTTGCATATCTTCAAAACCGGTTGGGTAGGCCTGATCGTAAGGTGTGTAGGTAATTGTTGAAGTTGATTTGGTGCGTTCGATAATTTTTTCGGCTAACTGCTTAATTGACGTTTCACCGGTGCCGCCGATGTTGTAGACCTCACCGATTGCTGAATCAGTTGTTGCAAGAGTCAAGATTGCTTTGACGGCATCTTGCACGTGGCAGAAGACGCGAGATTGTGTGCCATC
>JBMOHW010000445.1:0-1789 GCA_049317665.1 Terrimicrobiaceae bacterium
GGTCTACCCGTGGTTCATGGAAACCTGCCGGACTTGCAAGGCAGAGCGACCCTCAATGGATACTAGGCCGGGTCCCCCATCCCAGGAGTAATCCTCGGATGGCTCGGTACAAACTCGTCCACTACAACTATGACCCTTTCCTGGGGTGTAGGTTTGTACTTGGTGCCCTTGTAGAGTGTGATGGTGAGGTTCGGTTCATTGAATGCTCCCGACGCTTGTGCGCAGAGTGTCTTGGTGAGGGCCGCAACAACCTACTCCAGTTCATTTTAAGGGCTCTGCGCACCACCACAAGTTTTGACCCCATCACCCCAGCCCCCACCGTGACTTTCGCGTCGGAACGAACACTACCTCACGGGTGCTCGTTCGCCTGGGTATCCCAACTCCTCAACGGTGAACCCGAATGAGTCGCTCCGAGAGACGGGCCGAGAGGATCCGCCAGGAAGTGCCAATTGAAGCTCTCCTGGCGCACTACGGCTATCAGGTGGTGGCTGGTGCGGATAGAGAGCAGCAGTTCCCTTGCGACCTTCATGGTGACGGCAGTGACGGTAAGCCTTCGGCCCGGTGCTACCCGGAGAACAACTCCTGGTTCTGTTTCGGTTGCAACCGAAGCAGAGATGCCATCCAGACGGTGCGGGAGAAAGAGGGTCTGTCTTTCTACCTCACCCTCCAACGCCTGGAGCAGTTGTTCAGTCTGCCCAATCTCGCTTGGGAGGATGGAGACAGGGAGGAAGCACCCAAGGACCCACTTGAGGGTATCTTCTCCCAGCAAGAGGCTACGTTTGCGGATGCCGCCAACCGGGCTGACCGCATCCTCAAGTCCATGGTGCTAGAACGGCGTCACCCCCTACCAACCATCCTACGGCTCTACGAAGAGTACGACCGTCTGGTTTCATTCTCAGAGACCGACGCCGATGGTGTGATGGGTGATATGGTAGCTCTGGTTGGTCGGCTGAAAGTCCTGGCCTCTTGACTTCCCTTGTCACCACCAAGCTCCCGGATGCCGCATGGGGATATCCAGTGGTCGCTAGGGCTATCCCGAGGGAGGATGACCCGTGGGGTTGTCTGTCGGTTTTGAGGGACACCCCATGGGAGCCCCTGATCCCCCTTGTCCCACATCACATATTTGATCAAGCACTGAGGGGGTTTGCTACCCCTCTCATGCAGATTCTTGGGCCACCCCCCAGGGCTTTCGTGAAGCGTTTACCCGTGGCGGAGACTCATTGCTCCCTGCGGGGTTCGTGTATCAGTAGGGGTCCCAACTGTGTACCGGGACCCAAGACTCCAGATTGCTGGGAGCCTACCACTTTTTCAGGGGAGGCTTCGGAAATTGTTAACCATTTGGTTCGACTGTGGCGCGATGGGATTGTGGTCATTGTGGTGCTCCCCGAAGTAACTGAGTAGGTGAACAGCTACTATCACGCCAAGAACTCAGCCAATCGCTATGGTGGGGTTCCAGAGGACTACATGCCGGTCCACAACTTCATTGACTCCACCAAGGCAGCGGTGGGGGATGTGAGACATCGGGCAGTCCTCCACAACGCTTTTGGTTGCTTTCTTGCGGAAAAGGTGCTTGGTACAACTATCACGAACAGTGACGGTCGGAAGGTGCCAGTTCGGATCATCGCCGAAGAGCACATCGTAGAAGACCTGGGCAAGCTCCCGACACTTGAAGAGTGTCTGGAAGGATTGCCCGTAACGGATCTGTTGGCCGCGCGGATGCGCGTAGTGAAAAAGATTTCATTCAAGGACGAAGAGGAGACCAAATGACAACGATGAGCGATTTCAAGAA
>JBMOHW010000446.1:0-1786 GCA_049317665.1 Terrimicrobiaceae bacterium
ACTTCTGCCGAGTATACGCAAACAATAGAGAATTTTAAATTCGAGAGGGACACGGACACGGTCATCATCTTTGACGGTGAAAATTTGGGATGGGGAAAGAACACAAACGAATGGATTGTGTTTGATCCTACTCAGATCAAATCGGTGTTCAATCGCGGGACATTTGACCCCAATGAAAAAAGCATCATGTACCGTCAGGATGATGAGGATCTGGTTGACAAGTACAACCGGCCAAACGTCCCGATGCTTCAGACTAACCCAGTTAAAGATTGGGTGATTGATGCTAAAAAAGCATCCAAAGAGTTCTTTAGAGATGCCGTTAGTGATCCCAAATGGGCGCTGGGTAAGATCTTTAATAGTGCTGAGAATGCAGTTCTGTACCTTCGGAACAAGAACATCTGGTTTGGTGCTGGCCTAAACGCTCGAGATTTTGAACGATACAACGGAGCGTTGCAGGACAGTCACGGTCTTGCGATTGCTTCTGTTGCTCTCGATAACGCTATCAGTAGCGGAAATATCGGGGTTCAGGTTGTTATGCAGGGTGGTCTGAAGTTTGACAATACCCATAAACGCTTTGTGGCAACCCAGACCCCGTTGGGAATGGTTGGCGTCTATAAGGCCCAAGCAGAACTCAAGAAGAAACTCGGTGATCAGCTTGGGGAAAATATCATCCAAGGGTACCTAGAAGCCAAACGGTCTCAGAGTATTAAAGACGAGTACGCGGTTCGGGAGCAAGAGTACAAAGACGCGGTAGATGCGTACAATCGTTCGTTGCAACAGCCGGATGTTGCAATCCAACTTCAGACTAAAGAAGCCGTGGATGAGGCAGCAGCCGATCTTGCATCGATCAAGATCGCGCTTGATAAAGTGAACATGTCTGATGAGGAGATTCAAGAGTTCATTGCTCGAGAGCAGGAACATCCTGAGCTTCGCACGATCATGAACAACTGGACCGCGGTCAACCAAAACCTCTTGAAGGTTTGGAAACAGGTTGGTCTGTTGAGTGACAAACGATATGACGTTCTATCGCAGATCCCGGACTACGTTCCTTGGTATCGGATCATGTCCGAGGACGAGGATGTTCACTCCCCTATTCAAAGTACAACCAAGACCCTTCAAAACATAGGTCGGGAAAAGATCTTCAAGGAAGGCAAGTCGAAGATCGTCAGTGTGTTTACTGCTGAAGCCAATCAGAAGGCGTTTGAAATTCAGCCGTCTGCTCAAGTTTCAGTCAAGCTCAACGGCAAGAATGTTCCCGCGTCGAAAATCAGTTCGACCCCTGATGGGCAAGTAACACTTAACGTTGTTATTAAGGCCGGAGATCAGGTTGTTATCACATCTAATCGAGAGATCGAGAACATCATCGACAACATGACGCAGAACGTCATGCGGATGACGATGAACGCGATACGTCAGTACGGCGCGAGCAGGATCGTTAGTGAGTACGGGACCCGGAACGCCAAGGGTCAGATCATGCAGTTCAAGAGCGTGGACCCCAAGGAAGGAAAGTTTTACTTCGTTAACAAGGGCCGAAGAATCATTGTTCAGATTCAGGATCCACTTGTAGCTGAAGCCATCTTTGGGATGAAAACTCTTGATATAGAGATGTTCAGACCATTGGTAGAAGTTGCCAACCTGACTCATCGCCTGATCACCATATCTCCAACCTTCCAGTTAAAGCAGATCTTCCAAGACGCTCCAACGGCAGCTTTAGTCTCAGGAGTGAAGAATCCTGTTGCCCTTATGGGTGGGGTGTTCAACGGTTTTGTTCAGGCTCTAAGGCCAA
>JBMOHW010000447.1:0-1786 GCA_049317665.1 Terrimicrobiaceae bacterium
GTTGGACCCGTGTATGCGGGAGACATGGCAAAATGCCAGTGGTTTGAGGGTGAGATTCTACAGCACGGGGAGTTCGTTCTGGTTGCACTGGAACACTGCGACCCATGCCACGTCGGCAGGTTCTAGCCCACACGACTCTTCATATCCTTGTGCTTCCCTGGTGCAACGGAACGCAACACCCCTCTCTCCGTCTCCCACGCCCGGAACGTCTCCGCGAAATCCTCTGTAGCATTCACCCTGGCATAGTCAGAGATGAATGGAGGGTTGCCGTAGATGGTGCCCCACGGGGTCACGATCAACCCTAGTTTCTCTTCCAAGGCATGTCCGAGTTCATGGATGACCCTGGATCGGTACACCCCAAGGTCCGGTGTGCTCCCAGCTTTCAGGTTCAGTCTTAGGACCCCCCCTGGCTCCCATGAGGCATCCTCGGTTCCCTTGGGTCTACCCAAAACTACCTTTCTCACTTCTGACTGGTACAGCTTCCGACTTGTGGGTGGCAGGGTGCTGATCGCTCTGGCCATGACTTTGAGATGGAGGGATACCGACTCAAGCTCCCCTTCATTCATCCCTACGGCCAGGGGTTTCCCTATGGACTCACCGAACTCCACCAGCGACATTCCCTTGGGTGGCCGTGGGGCCTTCGGTGGCTTCACCCGTTGAAGTGCTTGGATGTCTTCTGGTGGCACTTCCCGGTCCCGTAGGTACAACCACAGGTCATCAACGGACATGCGGAAGTCAGGATCAAGGATGGTTCTCTTCCCCCATTGGAGCCGGGTCAGGGCCTGGGGGAAATCCTCTCTGGTGGCTAGCTCCAGGAGGTTTTGGTAGTAGGCTTCGGTGACGGTGAGGGGCATACCCTCACGGGTGTATAGGACCACTCCACTGCCTGCCGTTGTTTCAGTGGCCAATGATCCATTTGAAGCTCACTCTCTGGTCCCGGGTCATCTCTCTCCCCTGGACGTAGTGGGAGAACACCTCGGCGAAAGCTTCGGCAATGTTGGTCCCACCGTATTGGGAGACGGGTAGGACTGGTTTGAGATCCCCATCATCGTTGATCTCACCCGGTAGGTAGTCCATTTCCTCCAGGTATTTCTTTTTGGCCTCATTGCCCTCTTCGATCACTGCCGGGCGTGTGCGGACCATGTTCTGGAATCGTTCCCGCTGCTCTTGCTTCATGAATTTGTACCAGTAGCGGTGGCCGAGCTCGTGGGTCAAGGTGGACGCTGCTTGATCTGGGTAGCCGGAAGTCACCACAAGGTCATTCTTGTGGTTGTACCGACCACCATAGCTCTGGATGTCGTACCCCATGTTTTTCGCTAGGGTGAGCAATTCTCCAGTGAGCTTGGGGTTCTCTTTGGAGACGTAGAAGAGGGGGCCATACCAAACCGAACTCAACTTTGCTTGCTGCAGGTTGCGATACACCCCAGCGATTGCTCTCACCGACGCGGCATCAAACACCGCCTCGTTTTCAGGGTCCAAGAGAACGAGGGTTGCTTTCCCAATGCTCACCTCCCGATAAGCCCCTTTGTCCTGATAGAGCTCATCCGTTCGTGGCTTCTCCTTCAGGTCGTTGAACCACACGGTCAACATTCCAAGGGGGTCTACCGTGTACCGACTCCTGTCCATACCAACACGGAAAATTCTATCCTTGACCTTTTTCGTTTTCAGCCAGGACACAAGTTGTGGGTTGAGTGTTGTGTGGTCGATTTCATCTGGTATTTTGGACTCCACATCCTGGAGCACGGCGTCTGTTTTGTATTGCCACAGGCTAGGGGAGAACCTGGGT
>JBMOHW010000448.1:0-1782 GCA_049317665.1 Terrimicrobiaceae bacterium
CCGAAACCGTTAACTAGTTGTGATGTAGTCAGCGCAGCAATCGATGCTGTACTAAAACCTGCGAGCTGAACACTTGTCAATGCCAGAACATCGGCGGTTGTCAGTGCTTGCGCATCTTGTGATTCAAAAGCAAAAAGTTGCTGAGTAGTTAAAACTGAAACTTGTGCTGTTGTTAAAAAAGAAACCTGGGTGGTTAATAGGCTAACAATTTGAGCTGTGCCAAATCCAACAAGATCGGTGCCTAAGCCCGACACCACCTGCGCCGTTGTCAATGCAGCAATGGCAGCGGAACTAAAAGTTCCGATCTGGCTACTTGTTAGTGCGGACAGTACAACTGTCGCTAATACCGCCGCATCATTAGAGGTAATAGCTGCAATTTGAGCAGTGCCCAAGCTTGTTGCCTGCAACGTGCTTAAACCGGCTGCTTGAGCTGTAGTCAGTAAACTAACTTGGGTGGTACCAAAGGCAGAAATGTCTGAACCTATACCCAAGGATATTTGTGCAGAGGTCAATCCCTGCAAATCGTCGCTTGCAATGCCCGCTACCTGCGCAGTTGTAAGTGCGACCAACTGATCCGTACTCAGCAAGCCCCATTGTGTCGTGGACAGCCCCTCGAGCTGTGCCGTTGACAAATAGGTCATTTCGGCAGTCGTTATCTCAGACAGTTGTGTAGTCGACAACGCAGGAAAGTACGTCGTCGGCAAAGCCGCAATCTGAGAACTATCGTAACTGGACGGAAATACTGCCATCTAAAATCCAATAATCGTTTTAAACATTATTTTTGAAATTGCTCAACTGTCGTTAATCACCACATTTATTGGTAATGCGACGGAAAGCAGTCAGCTACAAAACTGTTAGCAAATACCGTACCTAATTGATGATTAAGAGATTACTCAATTCTGGCTTATGAGCCATTAACAAGGGCTTTAAACGGAATAAGGACCAGAATGCAAGGTTACCTTCGCAATCGTAATTAAGCACATTAACTTTCTATTTTCTGATGTAAAGAATGCAAAAGAAAACTCATGCAAAACGCGTATTGAAAAACTTTAGCAATAACAACCGCAAACTGTGCAAATAAAAGCAAAAGATGCAAAAAAGCCTAAAGTTTTTCAAACTCGTGTTTTTTCGATTTATGCTCCGTTCAACTTCAAAGGCGAAACCCCTCGTCCTGGAACTTTCGGAGCAGACTAATGGTCAATACAGATTTCTCAAGCTCGTATGTCGCAGCCTCGGCACTAAGCAAAGCGAACACGGAAGCTAGTAAAGCCCAACAGCGCATCAGCACTTCGCAACAGATTAATTCCGCCCAAGACGATCCCGCCGGTTACGCACGGTCGGTCAAGCTGAAGTCGTATATTGGCTCGTACAGTAAGGCGATAGACAACATTAACCAAGGAGTCACCCTGGTACAGTCTGTCGATAGCTCGTTGGGTCAGGTATCAGAAATACTGACAAAAATGCGCGAGCTCGCCGTTTCAGCCGCTGGTGAAAACAACGCCACTACCCGCGCGACTTACCAAACCACGTTCTCAAGTTATTTAACGGACCTGACCAATATCGTCGGCCGTACAAAATATAATGGCTCGTCAGTTATGGATGGCACGACGACATCGATTGATGTCCAAACCGGTATCGATGCCAACCAAACTAAAACAATGACCTTCTCGGATATGAGCTCTACTGGGCTGGGAATTTCTGCCATTGATTTGAGTACATCAACGACCACGGCATCAACGGGTATTACTACCCTAGATACGGCCATAACGACCGCCACCAGTT
>JBMOHW010000449.1:0-1781 GCA_049317665.1 Terrimicrobiaceae bacterium
ATGGCGGATTCTTTTGCTTCATTTAAAGGGTCCTTTGTAACTGCGGGATCTAATGTCGCTGTCGCTGTCGCTACCGCTGTCGCTGCAGGTTCTGAATTAGTTGTCGCTGTCGCTGTCGCTGTCGCTGTCGCTGTCGCTGCAGGTTCTGATTTAGATTCTATTGCTATATCACTAACTACATATGATTTTGCATCAGTATCATTTGGATTTTTATATTGAATTGTAGACCCTTTTAGTGCGATAAGTATATCCTTTAAAAAGGTAGTTTGATCTCCACCACCTCCTTGAACACCACCAATACTAGCCTTCACATCGGGTAAAAGTGATGCATCTGGATTAAAATGAGGAGGCGCAGACATCTCTAATAGAGTGGCTGATTTATGGCACGATTCTGTCGCGTATGAATGGGTCGTGCGCCTAACCACTCAATCTTCTCTGTCATTGTAAGAATTTGCTGTTTATAATATGTAATATTTTGGCGATTAAATTTAGTCCCGGGAATAATAAGACCCTGCATTAATTCTAAATTAGAATGCTCCAAGGCAATTGCAGTCTCTCCATTTTCTAGGGCATATTCAATACCCGAAATGAGTCCAAGCCATTCTGCGTCCAGTTTTGAATAGACATTTGGTAGAACTTTCATATTCTGAAGTGTATGGAGTGTAAGGGATGGACGAAGAACACGTGTAATATGTGCCTGGCGTGTAAGAAGGTAATGACTATTAACATTTACAATAGAAAAATAGGGAGGGATATAGTTACGAATACCACAAATACGAGTGTAGGGAAATTCCATTTGTTTATTCATCTTCCTTCTTGTTTAGATTCTGGAAACGACGAGCCCACGCTTCCTGCATTTTAATTCGGTGATCCTCTATGGTCGTATTTGTTGTGACTGTTGTTACTGAAGCGGCAGATGCAGAATTTGTGGAGGACTCTGTAATAACTGGTAGGGGTGTTTCTACAATCTCATCTTCAAAGGGAATCTCATCCACCTCTTCGTGTTCAGGAATGCCACCCTCAGGAGGCAACATTTCCAAGTGGACCTCACCTCCTAGTCGCACTATACCAGGAGGCTCTACTTGTTCTATAACGGTGCATATTTCATATCCTCCCAGTTCCTCTAACGGTAAGCAGATGGTTGTGCCGGCCTCCATTACGTGAAAGCGATCCAGATAGGATTGAATCACTTCTAGCAGATCTGTGTGATAGATGGCTGTATCCATTGGTCTTAGGCTAATAGAGATCGCGGCAGGAATCTCCTCCGTATAGGGTGAAATGTAGACAAGTTGTTCCAATCCATCCGATGAATACCCCAAGTGCTGAAGAATCCAGTTGGGAGCATACACATAGTCCGCTTTATCCGAACTCCCAATACAGACCACACGACTCGTGTCCGTCTCCATATGCGTCAGCTTTGCCAACATAGAGGTCCCAGACGGAAAGAGATCCATCCATTGATGCATCATTGTTTCAGGAATCACAATTTCATCGCCGGCCTCTTTGGTGCTCTCTTGATCTAGGAAGCTGAGCGGCTGAATTGGCAGAATGCGATCGTGATTTGACATTATAAGGTTACTTATAATAAGTGATAGATTGAAGATCAATTTTTTATTTGCCTAACTAGATATGAAGAAGCAGAAAGAACCAGAAAAGCCAGAAAAGCCAGTAGCCACTACAGCCATTGTGCCAGTAACCACAACAGCTATTATACCACGCAAAGGGTATTGTGGTTATTGCAAGGAGACCGAGGAGGAGCGCTATGAGATCGTTCTTCAATC
>JBMOHW010000450.1:0-1773 GCA_049317665.1 Terrimicrobiaceae bacterium
CTCTTGATCTTGAGCATATAGCAGTCTTTTATTGCGTTCATGCCTGACCCTCTCCTAAATTTTGAGATCGCCTCGAATTTTGCATTGTCTTGCTATTTCTTCGGCTCGTTCCCTCGCAAAATAATGCTCTAAACCTTGGTAAATTTTGGGTAGGTCTTCGGGTCTTGGGTTTGTCATAATGTCTTCAATCAATGCCTTAACCTGTGCCTCTCGGATTTCTCTAGGTGTTTCTGAGAAAAAATCCGCCTCTTTCCCGTTCATGGTTTGCTTATCGCTATGGGTTAGCCCTATCGTGTATCCATTAAATGAGCATACGATCAGATATTGCCCGATCTTATCCTGTATGACCTCATAATTCTTATTCACGTGGTAAACCTTGCGACCCTCTGCGAGTGCCTGTTTAATTTCTTCTAATCTCATGATTCAATCTCCGCATAAATTTTTAATTCGTAATCCCTTACCGCATATCCTGTTAGGTTTGGATCATCATCCCTATAAGCGTGATACTCCATAAAAGCCATGGCGTGACTTCGGTCTGAAAACTCCGCCACCCTCTCGCTATCTTTTATCGTGTTTTTATATACATAAAACATAATTAAACCTCCTCCGCCTGTTGGATTTGTTCTTCTGTTGGGTCAGGTAATCCCCACCATTCAAGATGCCCATATTTTTTATTGAACTTGGCTATGTCGTAGCAAACTACATCAGCATACGGGGACAAAAATTTGGCAATCTGCCCCTCATATTGTGGGATTGTGGGGGCATTCGTCCCCCCGTTTATATATTCTCTGCCTTTTCTCATGGTGTCCCCCTTATAACCATTCGTGGCGGAGTTCATAACCCCCACGATCTTTTTTATATAACAGGCTAGATAAGGTATATACAAGGTGAAATCCCATATCCATGCCACACCCCCCGACCTTATACCCGTCTTTTGGGGGGTCTTCCCCCTGCATCATGGCGTAGTGTCCCGTTAAATACACGGGTTTATTGTCCCGAAAGGTATAGAGGTCAATCCGTCTGCTCATGCCTGATGCTGATACATGGCGTAAAACTGTATAAATTGTGTCCCCCTCTTTTAGGATGTTGAGCAAAACTTGTTTAGCGTTTTCCGCCCGCAGTCTTTTGCCCTCGGTTTTGCTTATTTGTTCGCAGTCTTTCCAATTTTCGGGGTATTGCGTCACAAATACATAACCTGAACTTTTATCGTGCATATAAAATTCTTTTGCTTGTGGCATGGTTTAATCTCCTTTTGTATAGCGTTTGTAATTTCTGATAGCACAATCGTGGTTAAAATTGCGTTCTTTAAATGTAATCTTCCAACCCTTTGCCTCTGCCGATTGCATAAAAAGACTGAGGTCGCAGTCTTCCTCTAAGTAGGCACAATCTTGGTCTTTATAGGAATACCCACTAATTTTTGACCCTATTCCAAGGTCATCAATTAAATGGTGTGGAATTTGACCCCAGCCATGGGAGGGATCAGAATAAAAAGTTAATTCAATGTTCATTTTTTAGACTCCTGTTTATCTATTAAATACAATACATCAATCAAAACTACATATTGCAACTATATGCTACTGTTTATAAGGATGTCAATACCTTTCACCTACTATTTACTACTTTTTTATACTATGACATACCCTAATGTTTATCTATACAGTGGTGTGATTGCATACAGTAAAAAATAGGTATATGATTTGTTCTTATTACATACCTACGATTTACCACTAGATTACATAACCAAGATAAACCCAAAAAGACCGCAATTTATAC
>JBMOHW010000451.1:0-1772 GCA_049317665.1 Terrimicrobiaceae bacterium
GGAAGTGCTGAAAAATTAATCACTACGACAAAGTCAAAGCTGGGTGCACCAGATATTTTGATCCTAAATAGCGGAGGGCCAAAACCTGGAAGCGCTGCCAGTGTTACACGTGCTCAATATTTAGAAGCGCTGGAATATATGATGCTTCAGCACATGGAGCTCGTGCGTGGTGTGCTGCCTAGCATGATAGAAAAGGGTTGGGGTCGAATTGTTGCAATTGGCTCAACTGCTATTCAAACACCAAATCCTGATTTAGCGCTCTCGGGAATTATCAGGGCCAGCTTGGCTTCTTATTTGAAAATGCTTTCTCGAGAAGTTGCAGCAAACGGAATCACCGTAAATATGGCGCTTCCTGGACGCGTAGATACAGATCGTGTTCAATTTTTAGATAACCAAATGTCTAAGAATCTGGACCTACCATTAACCGATGTTCAGAATAAATCGCTATCGACTATTCCGGCAGGGCGATATGGAAAGACAGAGGAGTTTGCGGCTCTGATTACTTTCTTATGCAGTACTGGCGCTTCCTTCATAACTGGTGAGCAAATCCGTTGTGATGGCGGACGAGTGAGTTCTTACTGAGGTGACAAAGTGAAAATAGCAACCATCGCACAGGGCAACTCTTCGCAAGCAATTGTGATTGTCAACGACTCAGAATTCGTTGAAGTCAGTAAACTTTTTCCAGGCCAGAATTTTTCTGATGTCAAGCAAGTAATTGAGTCAAAGACTATTGCTGAGTTAAACCAAGCCTTATCGAATTATTCAGCTCCCCTATCACCTATTGGTTCAAAGAAGTTCTTAGCTCCATATCTGCACCCCGGGTTGATATGGGGAATCGGATTAAATTATTTAGCTCATGCCGCAGACCTGGCAGCAGTTGCCCCTGGAGATGAGCCCGCATCCTTTATTAAAGGTGATCACACCATCATTGGTGAGGGCGAGCAGATAATTATCCCCACACAAAGTGAGCGAACAACAGCTGAGGCAGAGCTGGGGATAGTTATCGGCAAGTACTGTAGAAATGTTTCTGAGGCTGATGCTCTGGATTATTTATATGGAGTGGTTCCTATCTTGGATCAGACTGCCGAAGATATTCTCCTGAAAAATCCGAGATTTCTAACTCGTTCCAAGAATTTTCCTACCTTCTTCTCTTTCGGACCAGCCATAACGACGATGGATGAAGTTAATAATTTATATCCTGATTTCTCTAAAATCAGAGTCGCAACTGTAATTAATGGCGAAATTCACCGAGAGAACACTGTTTCGAATATGACCTTTAATCCAGCATATTTGATTAGCTTCCATAGCAAGGTTATGCCGCTCTATCCTGGCGACATAATCTCTACCGGAACCCCTGGCGCAGTTCACATTAATCATGGAGATATCGTTGAATGCAATATTGCGCACATTGGAAAATTAGTAAATCCTGTTATAAGGCAAGGGAGTTAAATCAATGTCGCAAGAACCAAAATGGATAGTCGGTGCCTACTCCGCCTCACCTACACGATTTGATTGGGTGCCAGAGGAAGAAGATGAGTATTTATCAGGCATTTATGCCATCCCTCGCCTTCGCGGTTTGGAAATTCCATTCACTGGCACGTTACATAAATTTGATGAGGCGTGGTTTCTGGCAAGAATTCCTAAGCATCTAGATATCGTCATAACACTTATCCCGGCCACCACTGCAGCCGTTAAAAAGAATCCAAAGTTTGGCCTGGCCTCAAGTGATGAAGCCGGCAGAAAAGATGCAATTGCACTAACTAAGGCTGCCT
>JBMOHW010000452.1:0-1768 GCA_049317665.1 Terrimicrobiaceae bacterium
CGTATGTACTTTACAAGTTGTGTGAACTTTTGGAATTGGATAATTTTCTACATTGCTTTCCTTTGTTAAAGAATCGCGACAAGCTCTACGCACAGGACAAGATCTGGGAGAAAATCTGTAAGGATTTACAGTGGGAGTTTATTCGGTCGATTTGAGTTTTTACCTTGATGACGCATAGAGTTCTATATCCTAGACCGTAATTCTTCTAAAACCGCCATGAATTCCTTGGAATCACTTTCAGACCATGCCTCAATATTATAGATCTCCCATGAACCCGTTAGAGGGTTGATGAGAGCTGCTTTTTTACATTCACGTGGCAGAGTTCCATGGCGACCAAGGCAGACATATGAAAGAAGTTGTATCAGATTCTTACAAGACCCTGCTTCTCGTAGTTCAACTGGTTTTGTATGTGTTCCACACTTGAGTTCAATGAATACATCATTGACTACCATGTCAATTTCACCAATAATAAGACTCTTAGATTCCAAGCATACATCGCCCTTTATATTAGATGGATCTACAGATCCTGCTGCCTTTATACAATTGCGAAGTGTAAGTGCCGCTGGTTCTAAGACACATTCAATAAACTCTTCTAGCCCATCAGGAAGACCCTGTTTCAAATGAGGTGGCGCATCAACCGCTTGAATCTCAGTAATTACATTGCGCAGATAGAAGTTATTCGTCTGAGACAAGATATAGTCATCCTTAATGGATTTAATATCTTTAGCAGAACACTTGTCAATCTGTTTCTTGATATCATTCCACATCTCTCTTACTCCAGGGACCATTGTGCGCATACGACCACTAAACATTGCGATATGTCTTGATGCGGTGATATAACGATCAAGGCTTTCATCTGGCTCTTTGTCTGAATTTAGAAACCATATGTCAAGCTTCATTAGCCTGGTCTCGATATCTTCATACATGGTTTCTCTTGAAAGATAGAGACCAGTGAGACTAAAGAGTTCAACAATTATATCCTGGAGCGTCTTAGATTTACCGCTACACAGTAATTGCTTCAGTTTCCAGTCTATAAATGTACCAAATGCCAATTCACGATTTCTCTTCTTCATCTCGTTATAGACATCACCCATTGGCATTGGTTGCCCATGCTTTTCACTCAGAATCTTGATATTCTCACTACAAGCAATAGCCCTCTTATAAAGATCAGGATGTTGAGGTAATCTCTTAATAAGATCAGTCACACCAATTGGTCTAAGTCTACCAGCTTCATAGTCATTCTCATCTTCACCCCAGTATGTAGTATTCATGAGAGTGTCTATCTTTTGACCAAGTCTTGCGAATAAACGACATCTACCACCCATATTCGCATTCGCAAAGATGTAAAGTTCCTCTGCTGCCCGTGTTACACCTACATATGCTAGATTTGTCTTCTCAGCATAGAATGCTTCAGAATCTTCTTCCTCTCCGCGGATATCATACATACTGTCACTCATGTTGATGATAGCAACTACATCCCATTCAAGACCTTTTGAAGCATGAAAGGATGAGCACTGAATAGGAGATGCTGGATCCTTTGGGTCATAGTCAAATGTCACTGTAAGACATGTTTCATCTTCTTTCGCAATCTGATGGATATCAAAGGAATACCCTTCGCGACGACTGTAGCCACGAAGAAGACCAGTAATCATTTGAAAGGAGGCGTTTTTCAAAATAGGAAAGATTAGAACAACAGATTTTCCATTCTTCTTTGCTTCTTTTAAAATTGGTAACAGTGTTAATGCGACTAATTCCTCATATTCTCCTG
>JBMOHW010000453.1:0-1767 GCA_049317665.1 Terrimicrobiaceae bacterium
TAGGTATTGGATTACCTACAATGGTGGCCAATCATATTCCCGTAGGACTCAATGTATTTTTGCAATCAGAAAATGGTTTGATTGGTTTGGATGCGAGACCTCCAGAGGGTATGGAGGATGATGATTTAACCGATGCGGGTGGTGGTTATGTTACAGCCATACCAGGGGCCACACGCATTGATAGTGTGATGTCATTTGGCCTCATTCGCGGTGGGCATCTAGACATTACGGTTTTGGGTGGTTTACAAGTTGACGCCAAAGGTTTATTAGCCAATTGGATGATTCCAGGGGTACTTGCTCCAGGGATGGGTGGGGCGATGGATTTGGTTACAGGCGCCAAACAAGTTATTGTTGCTATGCAACACACTGCTAAAGATGGCGCATCTAAAATTGTCCCGGAGTGTACCTGGCCTTTAACCTCGATTCGTCCTGTAAGTCAGATTGTGACGAATCTTGCCTTTATTGAGGTGACTTCAAGCGGTCTTTTGTTAAAGGAAACTGCTCCGGGAGTCTCGGTCGAAACAGTGATCAAAGCCACCGCTGCGCCTTTACTGATTTCTCCAGTCGTTTGTGAAATGGTTTTATCGAATAGTTAACCTAGTTAGGTCTCAAAGTCATGACAATAAAATCAATCGGTGTTATCGGCGCGGGCATCATGGGCAATGGCATTGCTCAGGTATGTGCCACTCATGGTTTGGAAGTGACTATGATTGATGTCAATGATGCAGCGCTCGAAAGGGGTATGGATACCATCACGCGCAGTTTAGAACGTATGGTGAAAAAAGGCACTCTCTCTCAAGAGAATCTGGCGCAGGCACTAAAGCGAATCGCAGTGAGTACTGACTATCAAAAGTTAGTGAACTTAGATTTAGTGATCGAGGCAGCTACTGAAAATAAATCTTTGAAAGAAAAGATCCTACATGAGGTAGATAGCCTAGTATCAAAAGAGACCATTATTGCTACCAATACGTCATCATTGTCGATTACTAAATTGGCAAGCTTGAACTCTAATTCCGAACGTTTTATCGGGATGCATTTTTTTAACCCAGTACCACTAATGAGCTTGGTTGAGGTGATCTGTGGTTTGCAAACCAGTAATACGACCCGAGATAGTGTGATTGCATTTGCCCGTGAAATTGATAAACATCCCATTGCCGTAAAAAATGCGCCGGGCTTTGTTGTGAATCGCATTTTATTGCCAATGATTAATGAAGCCTTCTTTGTATTAGGTGAGGGTATTGCCTCTCCTGAAGATATCGATGAAGGCATGAAGTTGGGCTGCAATCAACCGATTGGCCCCCTAGCACTGGCCGATTTGATTGGATTGGATACATGCTTAGCGATCATGGAGACCTACTTTAATAGCTTTAATGACTCTAAATACCGACCTGCACCACTTTTACGAGAGCTAGTGGCTGCAGGATATCTTGGTAGAAAAACCAGTCGTGGAGTATTTCAGTATTAAAAAGAAGTAGGGGTGTACTTACCTACTTTTCCAAGCCAATGTGAGCCATGATGGCCGATTAAGATTTCTGGATTTACTGGTATTACTTTAAATAACGCTTATTTCAAAATAGTACTTTGGAGCAACGAAGTGCTAAACGGTTGCTCCAAAAATCCTGTGGTTTTCAAAACCAAAGAGTGAGATAGTGTTTGTTGTGATCTTAGTAATCTAGTCACACAAATACTCACACACCGATAATGAGACGCTATAACCTCTTGAAATCCTAGTGGTTTTCTTTGGATGTCTGCTCTCATAATCCTTTG
>JBMOHW010000454.1:0-1764 GCA_049317665.1 Terrimicrobiaceae bacterium
CATGATCTCACTAGACAGTCGGTAGGCATGATCGGCAATGGAGGCTAGGGATGTGATGTCGGTACTCATCCCCGCCCCTCCATCCCGGCCAGCCTCGCCGTCGCGGTGTTGTAGTCAATCACGCCTTGCCTCCTCAATCTACCCAGTCGTTCGGGTGGTCTTCGTCACGCATGGACGTTGGTTCAAGCGGCCTGCCGATCAATGGCACGCCCACTGATCGGCCCTTGTCGATGCCTTCCCGCCTCGCCGCCTCCAACGCCGCGACGATGGCGGATTCAAGTTCGTTGATCGTCGTTGCATTGTCCAGATGGTTACTGATGATCTTCGCCGCCGTTGCCTTGTCATCCATTGCGAGCCTCCTTCTTCACGGTCAGTTTCACCGATCCACCCAAGCACGTTGCAGTCCCGTCGCCTTCGACGGCCCGCTTTATCGCACGCTTCATCGGGCCACTCATTCCCAACTTGTCAAGGTCGATCTTCGCATCGACCAGCCAATGCGTATCGGTGGGAACGTGCCGCACGATGGCCTTCTTCGTCACTGTGCCATTAGTTGCCATTGCCGCCCACCTCCTTGCACGCCGCAGCGAGGGCATCCACCATTGAATCGCGTCCCTTGGCAAGCGGTACGGCAACCTCTGTGCGTCCGTACTCCAGAAGCAACACGTTGTTGTCATCGTCCACGCTGTACTCGAAGTTGTGATAGCCCTGCGACACCAGCCACGCCGTCATGCTTCCGACGAATGCGGCCTCGGCTACCGACACCGGAATGAAACCCGGAACGCCACGGATGAAGAACGCCGCGTTCTCCGGGTCCGTTGTCCATGTCACATCTTCGCCGATTGCCTGAACAGGAACGCCCATCATGATTGACCGAAGCTCACTCGCCTGCATCGCTCGCCTTTCTCACGGCCGCTGCCGCGATTGGGTTGTTGTTCGTCACTTCGCGGGCCGAATCCTTGGATTTGCAAGCGATGTGATGCAAGATCGTCACCGGGGTTTCTGAGTCCTCAAAGTGCGAATCTTCCCACGTCCGCGACCAATACGCTTCCTTCGCCAGCACCCGCACCGCTTCACGCAGCCGTTCACACTCCGCCGTCAACTCGCACACCTCGCACTTGCGGGCTTGGTGCCCGTGTTCACACACTTCGGTCATCGTGCTACCCGGTCCTTTCTTCGCTGTTCCGCCGCCCTGAGATACGCCGACGCTACCGGGTCGGCCTCGGTCGCCGCGTGCTGTGGCGTAGTCAGTGCGTAGACGCAGCACCTGAGCATCGCCACCTCATCGGCAAGAATCGCCAACGCGCGGCGGCAGTGTTGCAGGTCTGACTTGAGGCGTTCGTCGCTCACGATGCCTCCTCCTGTTCCCACGCCAGTTTCGCCAGTAAGTAGCGGTCATGGATTTCGTCGTTATTGTCATAGCACGACACCTCGTACACCTTGACCACGCCGCACGCTTCCCACTTGTCGTTGTACCGCTCCCACGTTACACGCGGAGGCATCGCACTCGCCGCGCCGTCGAGCGTTGCGGGGAACGGGTGCTCGCCCAACGTCATCACGTTTCCGTCCGCATCACGCTGCACCCACCAGACATTGCCATCGGGCCACGTCTCTTGCGTGAACGAGTCCCGCCTCGCGTGCCAGTCCCTCAGTTCGTCGGTCGTCATGGTGTCGCTCATCGCATCGCCTCCTGAATGGTCGCCTCATCGACTCCCACGGCAAGCAACGCAGCCACGCAGACTGCGAGGAAAGGCGACTCGTCAAACC
>JBMOHW010000455.1:0-1763 GCA_049317665.1 Terrimicrobiaceae bacterium
ATATTTCCGGCATTGATGCCGCGCTTGCTCGTGTAGCTGCCGCGACGATTTCCGTCCAGGGAGCATTTGCGGCCGCCAACGCTGCGCTGGCTCCATTCGCGAGCGCGTTTTCAGCGATTAAAGAATCCCTCGACTTGGGCGGGCAGCTCACGGACATGAGCGCCCAGACCGGGATCGCGGTGGGCGATCTTGTCGTATTGCGACAAGCATTCGCCAACGCGGGCATGGATGCCGAGCAAGTCGGGCCAGCGATCAACCGGCTCCAGAAGGCTCTCGGTGGAATCAACGAGGACGGTGAGCCAACAAACAAGGCACTCGCCGCGCTCGGGATCTCGATGGGCGAACTTCAGACACTCAACCCGGCCGAGCAATTCGCACGAGTTTCAGCCGCGCTTGCAGCGATTCCCGACACCACCGAACGGGCAGCAACTGCAATGGGAATCTTCGGACGAAAGGGAGCCGCCTTGCAGGCGATCTTCTTGGACGGGTCGGCAATGGACGTTGCCCGACAACAGGTCGGCGGGCTTGCGGACACGATGCAGGCGAATGCTTCGAAGTTTGATTCCATCTCGGACGCCCTCGGAGCGGCGAATCTGAAAGGACAGCAACTTGCGGCCGGGTTCACGGCCGCCATTGCCCCGGCGCTGGAAGAAATCGGTAACGCCCTCGACGCGACAGATCTGACCGGCCTTGGCGAATCCCTGGGAGAAATCGCAGCGGCAGCTATCCGATTTGGCCAGGCACTTTCGGGTATGATTCCGCAAATCGTCGGCGTCGTGGCGGCGATGGCCCTCTATCGAGCGGGCTTCGACGCCAAGGTGGTCAGTGCGATGACCAATATCGGCCCGGCGGCATCCCGGGCATTCGCCCAGGTTCGTGTCGCGATGGCCACGATGAACTTTTCGAGCGTGGGCACGGCAGCGCGCACCGCATTTGCTGGGATTACCGTGGCGGCCCGCGGCGCTGCTCTTGCCATCAAAGGCGCACTCATCTCCACAGGAATTGGCATCCTGATCGCTGGGATCGCCATGGCGATCGAAGCTGTCATCGGACAGATCAACCAGGCGAAGGAAGCGGTCCGGGCGGTTTCCGCAGCTGGCAACGAAACAGCCAAGTCGGTTCGCTCGATCCAAGCCGAATACAAGAACGTATCGAACGAGGCGGATAAAGTCGCCCTGGGGAAGCGCATCGAGCAGGAAATCGAAACCGCCAAGGAATCTCTCGCCGGGCTGGCCGATCAATTCGAAAATCTGACTCCCGAGCAGCGTGATGACATCGCGGTGAACTACCGGGTCCAGATCAGCCTGCTGGAGAAAATGCGCGATGGCATGTCAAAGATCCCTCCCGAAATTCTGGCGCACCGACAGGCGGAAAAAGATCGTGCGGCAGCCTTGGAGGAAAGCCAGCGGAAGGCGGCAGGGCTCAATGCGGAGCTCGGTAAAAACAAGGAGGCACTCGACAAGAAGATCGCCGATGCGGCTTTCGGAGACCTTTCCGGGGCCGATCAGAAAACAGCTACGCTTTCGGGAGTTGGGCAATCCTCCACATCAGAGGTGGATCAACAAATCGCGCTCCTCGCGGCCAAGCGGGAATCCTCCGCGCTCACCGACGACGAAGTGGTCCGCATGCAGTCGCTCATTGATGCGCGTGAAAAGCTGATCGGCATCGAACGGGATCTGGTGCGTGAAAAGGAACAGGCGGCCAAGAAGGCCGAGGAGGACGCGAAAAAGGAAGCTGAGGCGGCAGCGAAGCGTGCGGAATTT
>JBMOHW010000456.1:0-1761 GCA_049317665.1 Terrimicrobiaceae bacterium
GAAGCTAGACTTATCACTATCGATAAAAAAATTTGGATTTATAAAATTATAGGTCAAATCAAGTATGAATCAACAGATGCAATAGTACAAAAAAAAAGTGACCAGATTTCAGAAAAAATAGTTTCAAAATATTATGACGTAGAGATTATAAAAACTCCCGATGAAGATGTTCCCTACATTTTAGAATCAATGAAAACAAACCAAGCATTTTCTAGAAATACTTTTACAATGATTGATGAAAAAAAATATGGAGGTAATATTGCTGCTATAAAATTTTTAATTGGTGAATTAAATGACTTTAAAATTGATCCACTAAAAACATTATCTAGCGTGCAGTTAGAAACTTTGGTTGTAAAAATTTTTGAAAAGAATGGGGCGTTTATACCAGCTTGGCGCGGAGGTACTCTTAAAGGCATCGATATTATTGCTAAATTTGAGGGAAACATTCCGGACAATCTACTTATTAAAAAAATTGAGGAAAAAAAAATTAATATTCAAGTAAAAATAAAATTAAATGATGAGAATAAAGTAGAAGATTTAATAGAATTCTTAAAACAATCCAATAATTTTTTAATAACCGGCGATGATGAGCCAATTGATAAGCTAAAAGATTATGCTGAAGATAAACAATATTTAACGTCTAAATGGATAAAGAAACAAATTTATAGTTACGATGAAATAAAAAAATGGTACGAAAAATGTATTGAATGGCTTCCAACCCAAAACAGAAAAGAAACATCATTTAAATAAAAGAATTTAATGATGTTATGGTAAATGAAGAACTAGATTTTATTTTTTTACAGCTTTAATTACATCAGGATCATTTTTTAAACTTTCATCTACAAACTCAAATGCTTCTGCATCTTGTTTAATTGCCACAAGGACAATGGATTTATCTTTTGTAAAACTTTTATCCACATACTTTAAAGCTACTCCTCTATTTTTTAGTGCCGCAAGGACAATGGATTTATCTTTCTTAAGGCTTTTATCCGCATATTCTAAAGTCATTCCATCTTGTTTAACTGCCTCTAGGACAATGGATTTATCTTTTTTTAAACTTTCATCTGCAAACAGTAATGCATATGGATTTGATTTAACTACCTCAAAGACAATAGATTTATCTTTTGTAAAACTTTTATCCACATACTCTAAAGCTCCTCCGCTTTTTTTTAGTGCCACAAGAACAATGGATTTATCTTTTGTAAAGCTTTTATCCGCGTACATTAAAGCTCTTCCATCTTGTTTAACTGCCACAAGGACAATAGATTTATCTTTTGTAAAACTTTCATCTGCAAACTGTAATGCATATCCATTTTGCTTAACTGCCTCAAGGACAATGGATTTATCTTTCTTAAGGCTTTTATCCGCAATCTCTAAAGTCATTCCGTCTTGTTTAACTGCCTCAAGGACAATTGATTTATCTTTTTTTAAACTTTCATCTGCAAACTGTAATGCAGATCCATCTTGTTTAACTGCCTGAAGTACAATAGATTTATCTTTTTTTAAACTTTCATCTACAAACTGTAATGGAGATCCTTCTTGTTTAACTGCCTCAAGGACAATGGATTTATCTTTCTTAAGGCTTTTATCCGCATACTCTAAAGCCATCCCATTTCGTTTAACTGCCTCAAGAACAAAGGATTTATCTTTATAAAAACTCTCTGGAACGCTTTGGAAATCTCCATAAATAATACATTGTAAAGCTTTCATTTTATCCATAATATTTTTTTTCTTGGAACTTTATTTTTTTTTAAAAAATCA
>JBMOHW010000457.1:0-1754 GCA_049317665.1 Terrimicrobiaceae bacterium
AATGTCAGGACGCTGGATAGAACAATTATAGTGAGATATTTTATCATCACGTTTCCTCAATGACACAAGCGGCGCGCGTCAACACAACGTTTCACTCTGATGCAGGTTGATGAAATTTGAATGTTTGACCAACATCCATAGAGCCGCCTGGCGGCGACGGCGCTTCAACGCTGGCGAGTATTTTCTTCACAGCCTCAGCAAAGACAGGGCTTGTTGTTTTTTCTATTGTCACTTTGTCTATTCGGCCTGCTGCATTGACATGAAAGCTTGCAGTTACTTCCCCTTCGCCTAGAGCGTTATCTTCAGGCGTGCGCCGAGCAATCTCGGCATAAAGAATGCTGAGGAATTTGCTTTCAGATAAAACAGTCTGTGTGTTTGGCGGCGCTGATACAGGCGCTGTCGTTGATTGGTGATTGTTCTGTTGGTTTTGTTGCGGTGGCGGTGGAAGATTTTGCGCCTGTGCAACCGACGCTGCAAATGCCCAGACTAAAGTCAGACATGTTCGACCACGCAGCATAAACATGTTTAACCTCTAAAGAATGCAGTGTTCCAAATTTTTACAAAGCACCTGCGGTTAGGAAGCGCAGGCATTGTCCTTAGTGAAAAGCAAAGCTTTGAGTCACCAAGGCCGAGCTGCAACTTCCAGGACCATGTGAAGATGCCACGATGCGGCGGGCAAGCGCTGCATGTGCAGGCGTAGAGCCAGATACATTGATGTCTGACAAGCCGCCGCCAAGATTAATCCTGAAGGTCACATGCGCATTACCCGGCCCAAGGCTGGTTGAGCCTGGGGTATGGCGTCGTAGATCTGAGGCGACATGAGCGAGACACAGTGCTTGAGACGCTCCTGATCCTGAGCGTCCTTCGGGCGCGCCTGCATGACGGCGCGCCTGCGCTTCACGCGCTTGTGTGGCTTGCTGTGCTTGCTGCTCCTCGGTTTTCTTTTCGACTTTTTCCATATCGTCGCGCTTTGTCGGCAGCGTTAAGGCATCAGGCGACATGATTTCGGGCGGCGGCAGCGCGAATTCTGGGTCCTCGACAACCTCGGGCGGCGGCGTATCTTCAGCTTCAGCGACTTCCTCCGCCTCAAAAAAATCGCCCTCTTGCACGAGATCCATCGTCAAGGAGTCAAGAGAGACGACGGCAGGCGGTGAGACGACCATGAACGCGGCAAATACACCGATATGCGCTAAAACAATGACAATGATCGTTGCTGGCCGCAGCCAATTTGGCAATACGGATGACGCTTTATGGGAGGGATTGAGCCTCTGACCTGTTGAGGCTTGCGTCATGGCAAGTTCCGTCATTTTGGTGCGCTTCCCCCGGCGGGAGCGTCATGTGTTTTGAGCATCGCGCCAGTTTTGCTGCGGTGTGAATTCGTCATGATCGCAATATGGGTGATGCCATTGCTGGCAAGTTTATCCATCACCCCGACAACTTCACCATAAACAGCTTCACTATCGCCACGCACATGGACAACGCGAGAGGTGTCTCCGCCCATCATGGCGCGAATGCCGTCAAGCAATGTTTCCATTGTGACTGTATCCCCTCCAAGCGAGACTTTGCCATCCTTGCCCACGCTCACGACGATTGGATCTTTTTGATTTATTGGTTGCGCCGCGCTGGCTTGCGGAAGGTTAACTTTGACGCCCTTAGCGAGCAAAGGCGCAGTCACCATGAAGATGATGAGCAGCACCAGCATGACGTCAACCAGTGGCGTGACGTTGATCTCCGCAAGTGGCTGGTAAAGGTCG
>JBMOHW010000458.1:0-1754 GCA_049317665.1 Terrimicrobiaceae bacterium
GTCACGATCATTGAAGACCTGCAAGCAGACCAAAGCGGGGACAGCGACCTCGTGGATTTGGGTGAGGACACCATCACCATCATCAACAAGGAAATCGAAGCCCTTCAGAATATTTCTGATCCCAAGCGGCTGAAGGACTTGGTGCGTGACCTATACGCAGAGTGCCTAGCAAACGAGAGCATGAAGCCATGATTACATTCACTAAAATCCGTTGGAAGAATCTGTTGAGTACAGGCAATGTATTCACAGAAGTGCAATTAGACAAATCGCCAACCACTCTTGTGTGTGGTGAAAACGGTGCGGGCAAGACCACGATGTTGGATGCCCTCACCTTTGTGCTATACGGCAAGCCGTTTCGCAACATCAATCTGCCCCTGTTGGTGAACTCCATCAACGGCAAGGACTGTGTAGCGGAGATTGAGTTTTCCCTGAACAGCAGCAAGTACAAGGTGACCCGTGGATTGGCTCCCAAGTTGTTTGCCATTGAGAAGGACGGCAAGATGGTAGAGCAGACCGCGAACGCCAAGGATTACCAAGCCATTCTTGAGGGGCAGATTCTCAAGATGAACTACAAGACATTCTGTCAGGTAGTTATCCTTGGCTCCACGAACTATGTGCCGTTCATGCGGTTGCCTGCTGCGGATCGCCGCAACATCGTGGAGAATCTGTTGGACATTGATGTGTTCTCCAAAATGAATGAAGTGCTGAAGACGCGGCTTTCCGAAACCAAGGAAGCCCTGCGCGATGTGGAAGGACAGATCAGCACAGCCAAAATGCGGATTGAACACAAGGCTGACATGATCAAGAAGATTGAGGAGAAGTCCGATTCCCAATTAGAGTCGTATAAGACTTCTGCCGCAGAGGAACAGAGTTCTCTTCAAGCCCTGCTTGAGAAGAAGGCTGAACTACAGACCGAGATCACCGCTCTCACCGAGAGCGTTGCGTCCGTGGACAAGCAGCGCGACTCCCTGTCGCAGATGAACACTCTACGCAAGCAGATGCAGGGCAGCGTGAAGAAGGTTCAGGTAGAGCGGGAGTTCTACAAGCAGAACGAGGACTGCCCTGTGTGCAAGCACGAACTGCCTGATGAATTCCGTCAGGAGATGATCAGCAAAAAGGAGTCTCGTGAAACCGAACTCGCGCTTGGTCTTCTCAAGATGGAGCAGATGCTTGAGGACGCTCGTACCAAGTTGGATATTGCCAATGTGGTTGTCAAGCAGATTGACGAGAAGAAGCAGGAGTCTCACCGAACCGATTCTGCCATCACTTCATCCAAGAAGTACCTGAAGCAGTTGCAGGAACTCGCGGAGAAGGTGCAGCGGGAGAAGGCATCTCTTCAGACTGAGCGAGACGCAATGGCTGCACTACAAGGCGAAGAGGACGGTGCAGAAGGGCAGAAGAAGGATCTTGTGCAGGATCTACACACAATGGAAATTGCCACGGTGCTGCTGAAGGACAGCGGCATCAAGCGCAAGATCATTCGTAAATACATTCCTGCCCTGAACAAAATCATTAACAAGTATTTGATTTCAATGGACTTTTTTGCCCAGTTCACCCTGAACGAAGACTTCAATGAAATAATCAAGAGCCGCCACCGCGACGAATTCTCATATGAAAATTTCAGCGAGGGTGAAAAATTGAGAATCGACCTTTCTCTCTTGCTTGCGTGGCGAGACATTGCTAGAATGAAGAACTGTGCCAACACGAACCTGTTGATTCTAGACGAGGTGTTTGACTCGTCCCTTGATGCAGTG
>JBMOHW010000459.1:0-1748 GCA_049317665.1 Terrimicrobiaceae bacterium
TTCTGAGCAACACTTGCTGAGGGCGACCGGAATAGTATTTTTCGCCGAACTTTCCGGCTCGACGTTCAGAGATTCGTACAGCGTCAGATGTCATTTATTTCTCTAACCTCTTAGCAAAAATGCGAGCTGATAAGAACAACCCAATTACAACCATGGATGTAAGTACGGCAACATGTATAGAGAGTTGTAGGCCGGACAGTGGGTAGTCATATGTCAGATAGCGACCAAGTTCCGAAGCGTGCCAAAGCGGTGAAATCCAGCCGAAAAACTGTAAGAAAACAGGCATTTGAGTAAGTGGATAGAAGGTGCCTGAGAATAAAAACATCGGGATCATGACAAACCGGCTGACAAGAGTAAAGAAGAAATCTTCCTTCTCGATTTTTGCCGCTAGCGCCAGCATTACCGCACCCATCGCGGCCCCTGCTAACAGAGCTGCCGGTATTGCCAGCCAAGCGGTACCTGACTCGAGTGCGCCGAATAAATAAAGCACTAGCCAGTAAAAAACTATTGAAAACATTGCCCGAGCCATAGCGGCAAGAAAAACTCCCAAAGAAATTTGTTGGGCAGACAAAGTTGTAGAACGCATACCGAAAAAAGTACGGTTCCATTTAAATCCTTGCATAACTGGAAAAATTACTTCATCACTACTTCCTTGAATTGCTGCACTTGCGAGCAATGCTGGAGCCAAGAAAGTTAAGTAACTAACGCCATTAACACCATTGTTTGCATCAATCAAAGAGCCCACACCAATGCCGATAGAGACGAGATAAAGCGTTGGATTTACGATGGCTTCAAACAAAATAATGCCACGCCACTTGAGCATGTTGCGAATACGAGCTTCAGCTACATGAAATGAACCGTATTTAGAAACTTTGCGAATTTTGGTGCTCATCATTCAACCAAGGTGCGACCAGTGAGACGAAGGAAAACATCCTCTAACGAACTGCGTCGGACCAGTGAAGTATTTGGATGGATTCCTTTTGCGGCAATTTGTTCTAGTAACTGTTCACCATCTTCGGCATAGAGCAAAATTCGATCAGGAAGAACTTCTATACGTTGAGCAAGGGGGCGAAGCACTTCGACCATTTCTTGATTGCGCTCAGAGCCAAAACGAACTTCAAGTACCTCTTTGGTTGAGTAATCTTTAATCAGCTTGGCTGGACTATCTTCAGCCATGATCTTGCCTTTATCCATCACAATCAATCGATCGCAAAGCTGTTCAGCTTCATCCATGTAGTGAGTTGTAATGAGCAAAGTTACGCCTTGTTCTTTCAGGCGGAACAAACGATCCCAGAGAATGTGACGTGCTTGTGGATCAAGGCCGGTAGTTGGCTCATCGAGCATCAAGATATCTGGCTCGCTAACCAGGGATCTTGCGATAGTTAGGCGTCGTTTCATGCCACCGCTTAACGCCTCAACTTTTGTATCTTTCTTCTCTTCGAGTTGTGCGAATTCAAGAAGCTCGGGAATCTTTTTATTAATAAAACTTGATGGCAGACCGAAGTAGCGACCATATATAAAAATATTTTCAGAAACGGTTAGTTCGCTGTCTAAGTTATCTTGCTGAGGCACAACGCCTAAGTGAGCGCGAATCTCTGGCCCATTTTTTTCAGGGTCTTTACCTAAAATAGTTAAAGTGCCAGAAGTTCGAACTGAGGTCGCGCCAATAATGCGCATAGTGGTTGATTTTCCGGCTCCGTTTGGCCCCAAGAAACCAAAAGATTCACCTTTGGCAACCTCAAAATCAA
>JBMOHW010000460.1:0-1743 GCA_049317665.1 Terrimicrobiaceae bacterium
TGAGCAACATTCCTAGTGAATCAATCACAAACATAACTTTAGGACGATCAGTCTCGGGCAAGGCTTTGTAGTCGCTCATGAATGTGGAGATTGTTTTGGCCACATCATCGATCATGGCCATGCTTAGTTTGAGCAATTTTGAATCACTGGTATCCACACCCAATGCTTTGAGCCAATCTTCGTCCAAAGCGTTTTCACTGTCCACCAGCACTACATAGATACCTTGTGCTTGTGCGTTCTTGATGATGTTACCAGAACAGATATAACTTTTACCTGCGCCAGACTCACCTGCAAAAACTGTAACTTTGCCCAGAGGAATACCTCTATTGAAGTCTCCGGAGATCAAGTAATTCAATGCGTAGTTGCCAGTTGATACCCAATCAGTAGGGTCGTTGAAGCCAATGCTCAATCCTTCGATTGACTTGGTGATTTCTTTGCGGAACTTGCTGACGTCAAAGGGACGATTAGCCATTTTGTTTACCTTTCTTGTTTAGATATGATTGTCTTCTGGCTTCTGACCAGGGTTTTCCTATGTGTTTTTTACAGAAGATATGTTAAAATTGATCTGTACTGTTGTAAATCATCGACAAAGTTTTTTTCTAACTTTATCTTTTCAATTATTGAATCAATGCTGCATGTGGTATTTAGAAACTGATTATATAATACAATATCCTCAGTATAAAAATGAATCAATTTTTCTATCATGATAGGATTAGTCAACCTAATCACTGTGTTTGAATTTACATTTTTATGCGGTACATCTGTATCCACGTATTGTATATCAGACAATGGTTTGATTTGAAAGTTAACATCCAACACTCGAGAAATTTTTAACAAAAACCAAAATTGAGGCGCAGTATGTGCGTCATAGATATGAAAATATTCCTGTTGATTTAGTGTATGTTCAATCACATGTTTTGGAATTTGCAGAGTTTCACTCTGAGTGGCTAATCCTGATAACACTCTTGTGATTGCATCCCTCACAAACACAGTGACGGTTTTTATGCTGTTGTTTTTAACATATTCTTCCGAAACTACTTTGAATAGTTCTGGCTTATCAATGGCCAAACTTTTTAAGGTTGTAGATCCATTTTTTAGTATGAGTGCAAAACATTCATTGGTTTGAGTGTTAACAACAAACTTTGCACCACTGCCCAACAAATTGTTACAAAAATTTAACATTTCAAAATAGTATCGCAGTGATTCACTGCGATACTACCCAATATTATTGTTTTTGCCGAGCGCGGATCATGGCCAAAATATCTTCGGCCTTTTTGCTGCCACCTGCTGGCGTTGACACGGGTGCCGATGCCACTGCTGGCTCGTCATCAAAGTCATTTACCACTGGTGCCGGTGCCTTGGCTGCTGGCTTGGATACAGGTGTGTCTTCGTCTGCATCTGCGGCTGCGATTCCAACTGGCGCACTCATTCCGGCTGGGCGGTAGTATTGTCCCCAACGTTCGGCATCAAATGGTTGGCCATCTACGCTGGCTTCAAACATTTCCTTGATCACGTTGAGTTCTACTGCTGTGGGCTTCTTGGGCAAGAATGTGCTGAGATCAAACAATCCATATTTTTCAACTGCTGCTTGTTCAGCCTCAGTAAGTGCAGATTCTTTACGTGCCCACTTTGAGGTGTTGTAATCAGCATATCCGCCCTTTTGAGTTTTTGCAATGCGGAAATCCAGTCCAGCTGAATAATCAGTTGGCAAGTTTTCCAATTCTGGATCCATCAATGCACCTT
>JBMOHW010000461.1:0-1743 GCA_049317665.1 Terrimicrobiaceae bacterium
CGCGATCCTCGTGCTCGACGGGGTGGTCTCCAGCTCGGAGATCCGGGACCTGATGGTGAGCCAGCACCCTGCGCAGGACCTCGCCACCATCACCGACCACGTCCAGGCCAAGGCCATCGGCAAGGCGATCACCTGGGTGGTCAGCCAGCACCCCACGGTCGCCGGCATCACCGCCGGGCCGCAGCGGATCGCGGAGGTGCTCGACTTCCTCAGCCAGGCCGAAGGGGTCCTCCTCACGCTGGTGGAGCCGGGGCTACCGGTGCGCGCGGACCTGCTCCTCCAGGGCTACCCGTGGCGGCAGGCTGGATCGTTCGCGATCACCGTCGACCTCAAGCTCATCGAGGCCCGGTTCGCGACGGTGACGACTTTCGAGGTGGAGGCGAGGCAGCGCGGCGGTGGCCAGAAGACCGCCCGCCCCGACGTCGCTGCTGGGTTCAGCGACACCGCCGACAAGGGCCAGCAGCCCGTGCGCGAGCAGTCCGCGCTCGCTGCCGGTGCCGACCTCCTCGGGAGTCTCCTGTGAAACGTCTCCCGCTGACCAACGCCCCCGACCGCTACCAGATCGCAGTCACCCTCGATGGCGTCGACGTGGGCATCCGCCTCGCGTGGCTCCCCCGGGCCGCTGGGTGGTACGCGACGCTCCTGGACGCCGCGGGGGATGCGATCTCGCTCGACGCGCGGGTAACTCCGGGGGCTCCGCTGGCGTGGCCGACGGCGGGGGATGGGTTCCCGCCGGGGCGGTTTATTGCGCTCGGACCGGATGACTATGGGCGCGACGACCTCGGGGCGCAGGTCGGGATCTCGTATGTCACGGCTGCGGAGCTTGCGGCGCTGTAGGGTAGCGGTTATGGTCATGCCACCACACCAGGAGGTGAGCATGATCGACGAAGCGTTTGGCCCTGACTACCCGCGCAAGCGCCGCTACAGCACCGACCCGCAGGACGATGTCCCGTGCCGGGAGTGCGAGACCGAAGGGCCGGAGCACGCGTTGAACGACGAGGGGATCTGCCGGGTCTGCGCCGCTGAAGCCGAAGACGATGGCGACGAGGTGAGCGACGCCCTCCGCCAGATCGCCGCCGCCATCGGCGCCCCCGCCGACGTCGACCCCCTTGCCGACCTCCCCGGCCTCGTGCTGGCGGTGCAGGCGATGGTGCAGCGGGCGGAGTCGTCGGCGATCGTGGCGGCGGATGCGGTCGCGGCTGAGCGGATGGCGATCGGGGCGTGGGTCCGCGACATCGCCGGACCCTACGCCGGACTCGCGCGAGGCATCGAACACGGCGACCACATCGACGACGACGCCCCGCCGCTGCCGTCGCTGCGCCTCACGCTCGCGGCGCGTCGGATGCTGGCGGAGCAGGTCGCGGCGCTGCAGGCTGAACTCGACAAGCGCAACGCTGACGAGGTGGCGCCATGATGCCCGCCCTCTGGCTCGCCTGCACCGCGTTCCTCGCGCACTTCATCCTCCTCCGCGTCCCCGAGTCGTGTCAGGACGCCGTGATCGCGTGGTCGATCGTGGCGCTTGTCATCATGGCGCCGTGGTCGTGATCCCCGTCACCGCCCGCGCAGAGCACCGCCCCGGAAGCCGGATCGTCACCGTCGACGCTCACGGCTGCGGCAAGATCCGCCACGTTCTGCCCGTGACACCGGGCGCTTGCCCTGTCAGCAAGAACCCGCTGAGCGGCACCGCGTCGATCGTCTACCACCCGAACGGCCACGCGCTGGAGGCAGTGAGCCTCTTCGATG
>JBMOHW010000462.1:0-1743 GCA_049317665.1 Terrimicrobiaceae bacterium
TGGCGAACGCACTTGGGCTCGATTCCTTGTTGAGCTTCAGCACGCGCGTCCCGATCTGAACTTCACGACAACTGCGTCGGTCATTGGTCCGCTTCGTGCAGTGAAGGACGCCGCTGAGGTAGTCGCATTGCGTACTGCTGCCGCAGCAGTCGATCGCATCGCTGCACAACTTCAGGCTGGCGAGATTCCACTTATTGGCCGCACCGAAGCTGAGGTATCTGCCGATCTCGGCCGGCGAATTCTTGCAGAAGGCCATCACCGTGTGAACTTTGCAATTGTCGCTGCAGGCGAGAACGCTGCAAGTCCTCATCACGAGCCAGGTTCTCGTGTTATTGGTGCCAATGAAGTCGTTCTTTGCGATTTCGGGGGAACGATGGCCGACGCAGATGGTGTTGGCTACTGCTCAGACATCACTCGCTGCGTTGTTACAGGAACTCCAACCTCTCGAATGAGCGAGGTCTACGGCCATCTGCACACTGCTGAAGCCGCCGGACTTGCCGCTGGAGGTTCGGGTATCCCCGCCGAAGATGTCGATGCGGCAACGCGATCGATCATCGAAGGTGCTGGCTTTGGCGAATGGTTCATGCACCGAACCGGGCATGGCATTGGGGTGGAAGAACATGAAGACCCCTACATCGTTCTCGGAAATCGAACGCCACTTGAAGTGGGCAACGCCTACTCGGTCGAGCCTGGCATTTACCTTCCCGGCGAGTTTGGCTTCCGGCTCGAGGACATTGTGGTGGTCACTGATTCTGGGGCCGAGTCGATAACGAACGCCGAACGGGCATTGGTGTCTGTTGAAGCATGACAAAGTGACAGCCCAATGATCGATTTCGATGCCGCCTCGCTCCTACTGCAGTGGGCTGCTGGTGGCTTGCTCTTCCTGTGGGTGACGACGCGGCGACGTGAAGTTTCACTTGGCTACGGCTGGCTCATGCGTGGCACGTATCTACTGATGGCAGGTGGGGCCGCGTATATCGGCATCTTGGTCATTGAACCGATGGCGGTTCGTGACATTGCGTCGGTTGGTGTGGTTTTGGCCTCGGGATACGCGCTCGCGTCTTCGATCATTCGGCGTAAGGCTGGGGTTTCCGGTCAGGTTGCGTTGGCCGAGTCTCGCACCGAGCGTGTTGCCGCAATGACAGGGATTGAACGAGAGGGCGCGCTAAAAGACACGAACGTTCGTGAGTTTGATCCCCGCCTTGATCTCATCGCACCAGTTATTGGTTTCGTAGGAGTGGTTGCTGCTGGCCTGGAAGCAGGCGGTCCCGCGTGGCTTGCTGTTTCGCGATTCGTTATCGGGGCAATGTTCTTGGGTGCAGTGACCGATGCGATGTTGCTTGGACATTGGTATCTCGTGCAGCCGGGCCTGGCTCGAGGCGCGCTTCTTGAACTCGTTTACCGGACAGGTTGGTTGTGGGTTCCCGAAGTGATCCTGTTGATCGTTCCAATCGGAATGATCTCGGCGATCAACGGAACCATTGACGACGGCTACAACGGCTTGCTCACCTGGTTTTGGGTCATGTGCACGGTCACGACCATCGGCTTGATCATCACGACAAGACTCGCGTTGAAAGAGCGCTCGTATTCGGCCGTGATGGCGGCAACAGGATTGATGTATCTCGCGATCCTCACGGCGTTCGGTATTGACTTAGTGGCTCGGGCGCTGCTCTCGCAGTGAGAACAGGCCTAACGAGCGACGAAATACTTTGCCTGTGGGTGATGGCAGATCAGCGCTGAGGT
>JBMOHW010000463.1:0-1730 GCA_049317665.1 Terrimicrobiaceae bacterium
TCGGCAAAGCTGCTGATGTCAACCAACGCTCCGCGCGCACCTTTCGAGGGAGTCGCCAACACGGTTCCTTCAAGCTGAATGGCAGAATTGCCGTGTAACGAGAGGTAACCGGAGTCCGCAGGCATCCTCTGGACGGTATCGATGTTCAGCCTCTCGGCGGCATCGACAAGGAACTGATTCAGACGGAATGTATCAAATTTCACGCGGTTCGAGACAACATCGGGCGGCGCGATCTCAAATTGGGTTCTGGACTGTGGATCCTGTGATCTTTGGCTGAACGCATTTCCCGTGAAACCGGATGAAAGTTCGGTCCCTTCAGGTTTCGAAAAATTTCCAATGGTCGCTCCGGATTGGGGCGTGACGAGGAACGCCCCGGGAAGAAGCGCATATCGACGCGGCAAAAGCGTATAGGTTCCGGCATCAAGCCCGGCCCCGCCCGCCAGATAAACCCTGTCGCCGACGGCCAGATTACTGACCAGTCCCGGGTCTCCCCCGAGTTCGCCGCTATTGAGTCCGGTGTTAAACGGCGCAATCGGAGCGGCTTTGGATCCAAAATTCGGAAGCACCGCATAGGAATCACTGATAAGCGTCCAGTAACGGCTGACGCTACCTGGCTCGGGGACCGAGGTTGGGAACTGGGCCGCCGTGAAATCCTCTGGATCGATCCGCACTCGGGCCGACCAAGTTTTACCACTGTAGGAGACGATCGTGCCGGACTCGTAGACGGTATCGCCCGACCAAGCGGACCCAGCTGCGCCGAGCCGGTCAATTCCACCGCCGTTGCCGGGAAGCCACCGGTAGGCGAGAAGGTCACCGCCGCCCCGGATGTCAATCGTTGACCCGCTTTCGGTGACAACACTATCGCCTGCCACGCGGACGGATTTTGCCCTGATCCCAGAGGTCGTTACGTTGACGCCCCGTGGATCAATCCAAGAGAGGCCATCGGCTGTGAGGCCGTAAGGAACGAGAAGTTCCTCACCGGTTGACGAATCGATACCAGCAACGGACGTTATGCTTCCCGATCGGAGGATGACCGAAGAGGCGACAGGTGAAGCGACGATGGTTTCAAATGACCTCGTCAAAGTGTTGTAGCGCGAACCGCCGACGGGATCGAACGGGCGATCATCGTCTTGCTCGGTCGGATCAAAGTCGGTGCCATCCCAACCGAGATTGATCTGCCCAAACGGCGCGAGCAGAACTCCGCCCTGATTGATGACCGAGGCATAGATCCCAAGCACACCGCCTGCCGAGAGGGGAGCCTGAGCGACTCCTGAGCGGGAAATATTGACTGTTCCACGGCCATTGGCGTGGTCGTAGGCAAAGATGTTGAATGCCGAACTCGTCGTCGGATAGATCTGGGCGGCGATAAGGTTGAGTTCGCCGGCAACGGCTACGGTGCCGCTTCCACGAATGTCGCCATTGTTTGCCACAAATGTCGTTGTTTGGATGTTCTGGAGCGAGAGTGTTCCGACGTCGATGAAGGAAGCCGAGAACGTCACACTACCCGGCCCGGCAGTCGGTTGAGCAAGATAGTGTGTGCCGGTCGCGGTCTCCGACTGAGTGAATGGGAAAAAGAGTTCGTCGCTCGGATTAACTGGTGCGCGGAGAGGCTGTCCGACTCCGATGTAGGCGGCAGAGAGCGAGACGGCCGAGTCGGCTTTGATGATGCCACCCCCGGCCAAGCGAAGATTTCCCGGAACGTTGATCGTCACCGGCCCCTTGAACTCGAC
>JBMOHW010000464.1:0-1730 GCA_049317665.1 Terrimicrobiaceae bacterium
GCCACCAAGTACGATCTTTAGTGCTAGTGCGGGCACTGGAAAGAGCGCTGGTCGGTGTAGGGCACGAGCCAATCCAGCAGTAAAATCTGAGTTAGTCACTGGGTTTGGTGAGGTCAGATTTATTGGCCCAGAAACGTTATTTTCCAAAAGAAATGTGATCGCACGAATTTGGTCATGCAGGGTAATCCACGACCACCATTGCTTTCCATTGCTTAACTTCCCGCCCAAACCAAAGCGGAAGATCGGCAACATTTTGCCAAGTGCACCACCAGTTGGATCAAGTACTAACCCGGTTCGAATTTTTACGGTCCGGACATCTCCTGCCAGATCGGCTGCAGATTCCCACTCGCGACAAACCGCTGCTAAGAAATCATCACCAACTCGATCACTTTCAACTACTGCGCGATTTCCACTTTCGCCATACCAACCGATCGCACTAGCGGATATGAAAACTTGTGGCTTAACAATGGCGACAGCCTTTGCGATTGTGGTTGTACCAAGCAAACGGGAATTAAGAATCTCAGCCTTATACTTCTTGGTCCAACGCTTATCGCTCACACCTGCGCCAGCTAGGTGAATCACAGCGTCGACTCCAGCCAGTGCATCCATATCAACAGTTCCAGCGATCGGATCCCAGGTTATCTCGTCACTAGAGACGGCAGCTCTGCGAACTAAGCGCTGAACAGTGTGGCCTTGGGACTTTAAGTGCCCAACTAACGCGGTGCCAATAAGTCCAGAGGCACCAGTTACGGCAATTCTTTGTGGCGGCAGCAAATTAAAGTCCTAAATCTGATTCGAAAGCGCCGCCTTCTAGACGTTCTTTCAAAGTAACTAAGAATCGAGCAGCATCTGCGCCATCTACAACGCGGTGATCGTATGAAAGACCTAAGTAGACCATTGAGCGAATCGCAATTGTTTCGCCACCATCTTCACCGCGAACCACCATTGGTCGTTTCACAATTGCGCCAAGTCCCAAGATGGCAACCTGTGGTTGATTAATAATTGGCGTATCAAATAGAGCGCCACGGCTTCCGGTATTGGTGAGGGTAAATGTGCCACCACCTAATTCATCAGGGGTGACTTTGTTATCGCGAGTACGAGCTGCGAGATCTGAAATCTTGCGGGCTATTCCACCCATATTTAGATCTCCAGCATTGGCAATAACTGGAACGAGTAAGCCGCGTTCAGTATCAACAGCGATACCTAGGTGCTCAGTACCGTGATAAGTGATTTGGTCACCTTCGACGGATGAGTTAAGCACCGGGTGTTGCTTTAGTGCCTCACAAGTTGCGACTGCAAAGAAAGGTAGGAAGGTTAGCTTTACACCTTCGCGAGCTTCGAAACTTGCCTTTGCCTTATCGCGCAGACGTGCAATCTTTGTAACATCTACTTCGATGACAGTTGTTAACTGCGCACTAACTTGAAGGGATTCAACCATGCGAGCTGCGATAACTTTTCGCAGACGCGACATAGTTACCGTGGTTCCACGAAGTGGTGAAACCGCAATTGTTGGCGCAGAAGTGCGAGCGACTGCAGCAACTGGAGCTGCGGAAACTGGTGCAGATTTAACTGGTGCCGCTTGCTCAACATCTTCGCGACGAATACGTCCGCCAATGCCAGTGCCCTTAACGGAAGCAAGATTGACGCCAAGTTCAGAAGCTAATTTGCGAACCAGTGGAGTTACATAAGCATCGGCTGGTTGCGCAATAGGAGCTGCAGCCGCAACAGGA
>JBMOHW010000465.1:0-1729 GCA_049317665.1 Terrimicrobiaceae bacterium
AAAGTACTTAGACCCAATCCAACGATTGCGGCATCGACAATTTCAAGAATTGTCAGCCTTTGTTGTATCGAGATGAGTAGTCGTAAACCCAAAAGAGCTAGCGGATAGAAGGTTAGATACAGCGCATCAGAGATGTTTCCCAAGAGTGTCGAGAATTCTAGAAAAGAGCTAGCAGTTGCAGCTACTGAGCCTAAACTCCAACTTCCGATGGCTAAAGCAGTTAAAGATTGCGGCCACTTATTATTGCCGGCGGGTGCCATGAGTATCGAAACTAGGCAAGCTATCGGGACTGCATTGAATAGAAATAGATCAGACCAAGTGTTGTGAAGAGTTTGGTGCACAAATAGCGCGATCGCAAACAACATCGGGGCAAGGAAACGCAGTACGCGCATGTATCAAGAATAGGAACACAAATGAGACAAGGGGATAGGGATTCCCTTAGATGCAAAAACCCCGCTACCTGTATGGCAGCGGGGTTTTTGTTAAGTATTGGGGTTTATAGGCCGTTAGTACAGATCAACTTCGCGCTTTCGCGAGAACTTGCAACATTTGCCGCAAGCTCCGCTGGCTTATTTGTAGCCGCTAGCTTTGCAGCTTCGAGTTTTTTGATCGTTATATCTATATTACGAATTTTGCTTGAGTAGGCACGCGCAGCCGATGTCCATGAGCCAACTGCTGTTGTCAAAACTCTTTTATCTGCATCCCTTGTTGCGGCTGCTAACTTAGCCTGTGCAGCCGCTAATCTTACATTTGTCTCATCCAGCTTTACCTGAATCTCAGTCTTATTTGCAGTTTCAGCCACGATACCAAGTTCAATAACAGGTATCTGTGCCTTAAAGTTTGCAGCAGTTGTAACTGCAGCACGTTGTGCCTTAACGGCATTATTTGCAGCCGTTAAACAATCAACAGACAACCAGGTTAACTTTGTACTGGAAACTAATGGATTCTTTGCGCAACGATAGGTTCCACTACTTGTTTTGGTAGTTTGACCTGATTTCTTGCATGCAACACCGTTAGAAATCTTGGTTGCTGCATCTGCCGGTACTGCGATCATGATGCCAGCTGTGACAACGAGCGCTACAGAAAGCGATGCGATCTTACGGAACATATGAGTGCCTTTAGTAGTCATGTTGTAATACTATCGATTAAGTTCTTAAATAAGGCTGAAAACCCGCCGTGAGTCTGATTGATTTGACCTTTACTTTCGTTGTTTAGACCTCAAGTTCATACCAACTTTTCTCACGATGGAACGCGGAATGGTCTGCACAACAAAGACAAGAAGCTTGTACTGCCAGCCCGGAACGCTCACCGCTTTACCTTTAAGCGCATCACGCCAAGATTGTTCAACTAATCGATCGGAATTGAGCCACAAAAAGTTAGGCAGACCCTTCATCGACATCTTTCCACGCTGATGGAACTCGGTGCGTGTAAAGCCTGGGCACAGAGCGCTGACCTTTACATTGGTTGCAGCAAGTTCTGTGTGCAGAGATTCAGTCAGTACTGTTAAGTAGGACTTAGAAGCGCTGTAAGAACCGCCAGCGATATAACCAGCCACAGATGAAACATTGATAATAATTCCTTGATTTCGCGCCTTCATCAGTGGCAGAGCTACATGCATAAGGCGCATAGGCGTACGCACCAAAACATCGAGCAATTGCTGTTCGATTTCTAGTGTCGACATTGTGAAAGCTTTGCTTGTTCCAAAACCAGCGTTATTGATAAGTACATC
>JBMOHW010000466.1:0-1721 GCA_049317665.1 Terrimicrobiaceae bacterium
TTGATTTATTTTCGTCGCGAGAATAAAATACATATGTCATTTGAAAAAGGAGATATATGACATGGCACATTTGATCGAAACTATGGCTTACGCTGGTGAAGTACCTTGGCACGGTCTCGGTAAGGAAGTCCCTTCCGATCTGTCGCCTGAGCAAATGCTCAAGACTGCTGACCTTGATTGGACTGTTAATAAGGTTCCTACCTTTATCGACCTCGAAGGTGTTAAGACTGCTACCGGGCGGCATGCGCTAGTTCGGTCGTCTGATAATAGCATTCTTGATGTTGTTACTACGGACTGGAACCCTGTTCAGAATCAAGAAGCATTTGAATTCTTTGACGAGTTTGTTCATAACGGTGATATGGAAATGCATACTGCCGGCTCGTTGAAGAACGGTCAAGTTGTATGGGCCCTAGCCAAGATTAAGGACGGCTTCGAGCTGTTTGGCGGCGATGAGGTTAAGGGTTACTTGCTCTTCACTAATCCTCATAAGTTTGGTCAATCGATTGATATTCGCTTTACTCCTATCCGTGTTGTTTGCAATAACACTCTTACCCTCGCCCTTGATACTAAAGCTGCTAATTCCTACAAGATGAATCATCGTCGTACTTTTGACGGGGATGTCGCTAAGGAGATGCTTGGCATTGCTAAGGATAAGCTGCAAACTTACAAGGAGATGGCTGCATTCCTTGGTAGCAAGCGTTATAGTGAAGAGAAGGTCAAGGAGTACTTTGCTACTATCTTCCCGACCCTGTCTAAGGAAGACGGAAAGATCTCTCGTAATGCTATTCAGGCTCTTGATGTTCTAGAGAAGCAACCTGGTGCTAAGTTTGCTCAAGGCAGCTGGTGGCAGCCGTTTAATGCTGTTACGTTTATGACTGATCATCTGCTCGGCCGTACTAACGAAACCCGTATTCAGTCGGCCTGGTTTGGACCTAACAAGTCTCTTAAAATCAAGGCTCTCGAGAAGGCAGTTGAATTTGCTGAAGCTACTTGATGTCAAATGAATACGAAAAGATCTTCAATCCACCTGCAGATCTTAACGTAGCCGGATTAAATCGTAACTCACTCCCCTACCCGACTGAGGTGGGGAGTGCTTACTTCCCTCCGGTAAAAATAGAGGACTTAAAATCTTATAATCTAAGTCAGTCTGTGAACAGGTACAACGAAAAGGTTGCCTTTTTACAGAAACAAGCTGATATTATTAAACAGGAATATGAGAAAATAAGGGCTAGTATGGAGCTTGCTTTTCTTATTGATCAAGCAAGATATGCCTTCAAACCAGTACCTGGTAATATATACTTCCTTCAGAAGGACTATGCCGGGAGACTAGTTCTTAACCTGTGTCACATCACGTATAATGAGTTTATACATAAGGTTCAGTATAGAGCAGACGGTGAGTGGATTACCATTGAGTAATGATAATCGATACTAACACTTAATGGTCAAGAGATAGATTTTTCTAGTCTTCTTAGCTAAAATACTATAGTAGGATACCCCTACGTGAATAATAAAGGAGAAGTATATGTGGACAAAGCCAATTGCTCAAGACAAGCGTTTCGGGTTTGAAGTCACGATGTATATTGCATCGCGATAATAAGTAATATATAATATGCCCGAGGCCTCTGCGAAAGTACGCCTCGGCTCTAGACCGCTAGCGGTCTTTTTTTATAGTTGATTTTTATTTTACCTAACATATATAATGTCTTGTAGGAAAGAGTCAT
>JBMOHW010000467.1:0-1714 GCA_049317665.1 Terrimicrobiaceae bacterium
TCTGCTAGCCCTGGTGCTGTGGTGCCCAACAAGAGAATCTTATTTTGCAACTTTTCTTTGGGAACGACTTTGTTGTAGACATCCGCAAGTGAAATATAGGGAAAGCTTTGCTGGCGTCCACGAAAAGGCACCAAGGTATTGGTCCCAAGTCCCACAGGAATGGTAAGACCATCAATACGTATGCCTTCAATGGGAAAGGCATTCCCCGTTTTAGGATCTCCAGCAGGCTCAAGCTGAGCCCCAGGAATACGAGTGGGCAGGGTGCCATAACGCTCTTGCCCGAGCTTAGTTTGGGCGCGATAGAGGCGAAACATCGCCAGTGAGAGGGACTCGTAATAATCGTCTTGATATTGCGCGATCATTGGTACGCTTCGAATAACGCCATCGATATCGACTGTGGGATTAAAGTGCCCTGCAAGTGGAGCACCAAGCGTAATTTTTTCTAAGTTAGCACCGTAGCCTTTGCGCACAGCAAACTGCGTTTGTCGCCCCGCGAGATCATCCTTCACAAAAATCGGCTCTGGGAGTAGGCCAATTTCGGTGGCATCTTGATTGGAATTAAAGTAATAACCCAAAACCACAGGGCGGTTTTCAAGCGATTGCGCAAAGATGGCATCGTAGTCCAAGCGCTTGCCTAAGGAATTGACAGTCGCAGCAAACTTAGCATCACCTTTGAGTTCGTTGGTGGTCAATTTTTGTAAGACTGCAAATCCCGAACTGGTATCGGGCTCAGCCCAGATCACATCAAATCCCAAAAGGCGGATTTGATAGTGTTCAAAGAGGGTATCCATGATGTGCGCCATCTTGTCGCGGCTCCATGGCCAACGACCAAGCTCAGGCGTGATTAAACTTTTTTCATCCACATCGACAATCACAATGCGGTCATCTATGCCTCCAGGCATGGTCCACTGAAGTCGGGCATCGTAAAAAATATAATCTATCCGTTGTATTAATTTAATTGGCATAAAACCAATGGCGTGCAATATGGCCAAAACGGTCAGCACAAGACCGATTGCCAGTCGGGGGGTATTTTTGCGCCACTGGGAGAGCTTAGGCAGAAAGGACATGCTGGGCATTTAAGGTTCGGGTATTGGTAAAAGAATGTGCGAATTTTTTGTGAGAACGGAGTTAAGAGTCATTGCTGAATGACCAAATTCTCAAGCTTAATACTAAACTGATTCATTGCAACCTTCCAGTCCTAAATCGGCATATTCCATTTCAGGCTGATATTCCTCAGTGCCAGCTAGAACAATTTCCTCACCGCTTCATCACTTGGAAACGATCAAAGGGTTTTTACTTACAAAAATTCCCTTACTGTTAACACTTAAGGCATTGGAAAGTTCCTCTTCAAATACTTTGAGACAGTTTGGAAAATTTCTCAATGGAGAAATTGGCTCACTGGTTAAAGTTTAAAAAGATTCAAGTTGATTTTGTAGATGCCTGCGTTGGATAGACTTTTCTTTGATCATTCACCTCTTCCAATGTAAACATCTGCTTGGGTTAGATTACTCAGGCTTTCGTGATGTCGCTGCTGGTTGTAATACGCCACAAACGTACCCACCGATTGCTCTAATGAGAAAGTGTGTAGTAGGTGTGTAGTGTTTTTAGTGCAATTAAAAAAAGGACTTAGATTTCTCTAAGCCCTTGATTTTTAAAATAATTTTTGGTGGCGCTTCACGGATTCGAACCGCGGACCTGTGGATTATGATTCCAT
>JBMOHW010000468.1:0-1713 GCA_049317665.1 Terrimicrobiaceae bacterium
AGGCCATCGCCCGGGTGAACCGCCCCTACGAGAACGAGGCGCAGGAGATGGTGAAACCCCACGGCTTCGTCCTCGATTTCGTCGGCATCTTCGACAAGCTGGAAAAGGCCCTAGCCTTCGACAGCGACGAGATCAACGCCATCGTCAAGGACCTGAAGCTGCTGAAGGTGCTCTTCAAAAACAAGATGGAGGAGGCGGCGCCTCGTTTTTTATCCCTGCTGCAACACAACTTTGACGATCGGGACATCGACGGATTGATCGAGCACTTCCGAGATCCCGAGCGGCGGAAGGAGTTCTTCAAGGAATACAAGGAGATCGAGATGCTCTACGAGATCATCTCGCCGGATGCGTTCTTGCGGCCGTTCATCGAGGATTACGCGACGTTATCAAACATCTATCTGGTGGTTCGCAATGCCTACGCACGACGGGTGTATGTGGATCGCGACTTCCAGAAGAAGACGAACGCGCTGGTCCAGAAACACATTGGAACTTCGATGGCCGAGCCTGAGGCCGAGTATGTGGTGATTGACCGCAGCACCATCGAGACGATCAAGATGCGGGAAGAAGGCAAGGCCACCAAGGTGATCAACCTGATCAAGGCCATTCAGAAGGAAGCCGAGGAAAAGAGCGACGACCCGTTCCTCCTCGCGATGGCGGACCGTGCGCGCGCCGTGCAGGAGGCCTTCGAGGCCCGGCAGGACAGCACGGAGCAGGCTCTGGACAATCTGCTCACCGCCATTGCCAAGAACGAGGCCCGCAAGAAAGAGCAGGCAGCCAAGGGACTGGACAGCTTCACCTACTTCATGATGTCCAAGTTCACCGAGGAAGGCATCCCGAACCCCGAGAAGGTGGCCGGCAAGGTTCGCGAAGCCTTCGAGAAGCATCCGAACTGGAAGACGCACGAAGGTGATCTCAGGGAGGCGCGCACGAAGGTGACCTTCGCCATCTTCTCCGAAGAGGATGACCTCAACAAAGTGACCACCACGGTGGATGCGCTGTTCACGCTGCTGCAAAGGAGCTACAAGGCATGAAGCGCTGGCGCGACCGGGACGAATTCAAGGCCCGTGTGCTCGAATGGGCCGCCACGCTCGACGTGAAAGCGCATGCGATCTATGTCCGCCCCATGCGCCGTAAGTGGGCCTCGTGCTCCACAGCCGGAACACTGAGCTTCAACGATGAGCTGGTCGGGATGCCCCGCGAACTCGGCGACTACGTCATCGTCCACGAACTCCTTCACTTCTCGGTTCCCAATCACGGCAAACTTTGGAAAAGCCTCATGCGCGCGCACCTCGGAAACTGGGAAGAGTTGGAACGCCGCCTTCCGCGACTTTTCAAAGCAGACAAAAAATGAGAGTGAAAAAGCTTCAATGCGTGAACGCGACGAGGCGCGGAAATCCACGAGACCTCAGAAATTCAAGGTAATCCGTCGGACGAAGAAGTCGTCCCTATACTTCATGTCCTACTCTGTCCGCACTAACTTTATCACCGTGCGGCAACACGCTGAATTCTGGCGATCAGTCTCCGGATTTCTAGCTGTTTAACCGAATGTAAGTAGTGCTTCCTCGGCAGGGGCCAAAGAAGTTCAATCCGGTCACCAGCCCATCGAGCGGACGTAGCTCTTGTCCCAGCGGGAGAGGACAACGCGTTGGCGGGTGTAGAACATGACGCCTTCCATGCCCTGCACGTGCAGGTCGCCGAAGAAGCTTTGGTTCC
>JBMOHW010000469.1:0-1698 GCA_049317665.1 Terrimicrobiaceae bacterium
GGCTGCACCAAGCATGTTGACGAGGTGGCTGAGACCGCCGCCCGAATTGATGCCCGCGGCATCGATGCCGACGATCAGCTGTCCGTGGTCGTCCATGGGGTGCACAGTCTACGGACCTCGATGTCGGTACCTAAACTGAAGATCGTGGTGGTGCCCCCGTCCATGAAACCACCCGCCGCGTCCAAATCCTCCGGGGCTGGGACGTTGCGCGCTTCGGCGGTGTCAGGTGGGCTCTGGATGAGCAGTCAGATTGCGGTGAACAAGGCCATGTCCCTGGGAGGGACGCTGCTGATCATGCAGATGCTGGAACCGCGGCAGTTCGGCACTGCCACGATCGCGGCGAGCGTGCTTGGCGTGGTTGCGATCCTTCCTCCATTCACGTTGACGGATGTGCTGCTCGCCAAGCCGGACACGCTGGAGCGACTGATGGGAACCGCGAACCGGATCTGCGTCGTGGTGACGATCGTCACCGTGCTGGCGCTCGCATGCGCAGGACCGCTCGCAGCCACGCTCTTCCATCAGCCCGCCCTGACGGATGCGTGTCTGCTGCTCGCACTGCGCCCGGTGGCGGAATGGATGGTCCTCGTGCCACAGACCCGCCTGCGGGCGAGACTTCGCTTCCGCTCGCTGGCTTCCATCGATGGTGGCACGCAGACAATGGCGACGCTTCTTGGAGTGGGCATGGCGTGGATTGGCTGTGGCTACGCAAGTCTCCTCCTTCCCCAGATTCTCTTCACGGGACTTCGCGCGTGGCTTTACCGGCGGGCGGATGGGCGACAGCAACCAGAAGGACCGTCATGGACGCGCACCGCAGTGCGGCCAATCTGCGTCGCGTACCTGCTCTCCGGCTTGGGTCAGTACGTTCACGCGGGCATCTTCATGCTGACACCGCTGCTCATTGGCCTGTTCGCAAGCGAGACCGATGTCGGCTTCTACTCCACGGCCACGTCACTCTCCACCTCGATCATTGTGGTCGTGGCCGTGAGCATCGGGTCGGTCCTGCAGCCGGTCTTCGCGCAATTGTCGCACGACAGAGACCGGCAGGCGGCCGCATTTCTTCGCACCACGAAGGTGATCGCGGCGCTCGCGATGCCGATCTGCCTGCTTCAGGCGGCGCTTGCGCCTGCGGTCTTTCGCACGATGCTCCCAGACAAATGGGCTGGTGCCACGCTGATGACGCAGGCACTCTGCGTTGGACAGATGTTCTACTTCCCGGTCAATTCCACGATCGGACTGCTCAAGGCTCAGGGGAGATTTGCAGAACTGTTCCTCTGGCAAGTGGTGCAGACCGTGCTCGTGGGTCTGGCAATGCTGTGGATCGGCACGAGGTGGACAGCGTCAGCAGGCATGGGAATCACCCTGGCTGCCGCCTGCTGGCCGCTGCTCTCGAGTCCACTGGGGATCTGGCTCGCCGTGCACAACCGAAAGAGTGTTTCAGGTGGCGCCCGGTCCGTTTTCGCCGCTCCATTGATCGCGTCACTGATGGCGGTGCTTCCGGCTTCGCTCGCTACCAACACCTTCATCCCTTCGGGGACCGCGGCCGACTGGGTCCGTCTCGCAACGATGCCCGTACTGGTCGCGATCGTCTATCCGATCGTGCTCCGCGGGGTCGATCGTGCACTGCACGCCGAACTCAAGGACCTGATCGCGTTGATCCTGGAGATGGGCGGCCTTCGCAGGACGGGACGCGCACGCTGA
>JBMOHW010000470.1:0-1696 GCA_049317665.1 Terrimicrobiaceae bacterium
AGGCATCTGTACACCAGACACTGCAATAGTCCTAAAAGCGTATTGATCGTAAATATAATAACTTGTTAACGGATCATTCATAGTTGTATCTACCTGTTTTGTTGTTAGGGCAGGATATTTGGTACTATTTATCTGAGTTAGATTTACAAAAGATTGCGCAAATCTTGTAACCGGTGTATCTACATTAATATACTGAATAGCCATATAAATATTTATTAAAAATATAAATATTATTATATGTCTGCAAACTCAAATGTTGTAAAAAATCCCGCTTTAGTTGAGTATGGAAAGTTTGTTGAGCTACAAAATGATAGCAGGTTTCCGCCTATTTCGGTTACAAGGTGGGATTATAGAGATTCTGGCACTGCCTTAAGCTCAGTTGACATTTATCCTAAATATGCGGTTTTATCTTATTTAACTAATCCAGATGATATTAAAGTATCGCTTTCCGCAGAAAATATTAATATAAATCTAACAGATATTGAGACGCTAGTTACAAGGTCTAACACATTATTAGTCGCTAATACAGGCTACACATCATACTTACCATCTATAAGCGCTAACGTTTATGATATTGAAAGCTTATTAAGAGAAACTAATACGCTTTTAACAGCTAATTCATCTAACACTTCCTATTTAATACCTAGAGCTTATACAACTGTTGTAACAACTGCTTTAACTAGCAAATATTTTACAAATTTTGGCGGTGTAAGCGGATATTTAAAAAACATAAAAGGTATTAATACAACTAATGATCCTTCATTACCGGGGACAGAAGTATATTTACAAATTTGGTCAGGAGATAATAATTTAACTGGAGTGAATTCAAAATTACTCTTCGCTTATTCAGTTGAATCAGAAAGCAATTTTGATATAGTATTCCCAGATGGTATAATTGTTGGGCCATTGTGGATAGTGAGTAGCCTCACGTCTATCACATACACTACAGCCCCCGACACATTATTTTTAACTGTAACTTATACTACATAAATAACATAAATAAATATGCATACAATGAATATTACTCCCATTGAAGGAACCGTAACATATACATATGATGAATTAGATAGAGTATACCTTCGTAATGTTTATAAAGATGATACTGTACAGAGAGCTAGAAACCAAGGATTTGGCGGCAACTCACAAGGATTGAGTATAGGGGGGCCACAAAAACCTAAAGAATTAATCTATCAAGACATACACTATTATAATACCAATACCGGAGATTTTTCTTACATAAAACGGCTTTATAAGCCGTTTATGTCAGTTCCTAAAAACATGGGCGGGACTATTACAGCTACTGTATCGAGCCAGTCTCATATTATTGCTGCAGGATTTCATTACCAGAATTCCGCAAATGAAACGCAATTTTGCTTTAGAGTTGTTCAGCCTTTCCTTCTTACCCAGCTTAATAGTTACTGGCATCATACAACTAACATTCCATTACTTTCAGCGGTAACGATTACCAAATCAGCGGCTGGGGGTTCAGGTTTTTACAAAACATTTGCTATAATCGAAACAGGAACTCTTTTTTCTAAAACCTTAACAATAACATGAGCAATACAGATTACAGATTATTTGTTGGAAGCGAAAATAAAGAGCCTTTAACTCCTATTTTTAAAGGAAAAAAGCATATTTTAATTTATCCCGGTGACTTGAATGATGGGGTTAAAGGTAAAGTAAATAAATATAGAAA
>JBMOHW010000471.1:0-1691 GCA_049317665.1 Terrimicrobiaceae bacterium
CGTCTTTCTTTGTTTGATTTGTAGTATTATTATTTACAATAACTGGAGCCGGTGCAGTATCTTTCATATCTTTTTTCAGTTCTCTGTTTTCTGTGGAGGCTGAATTGATTTTATCTCCTAATGTAAATGATTCGGCAAAATTTGCAACTTTTGCACTATATTTGTCTGCTGAAGCTGTAGCGTAACCAGCTTTTGCAACTTCTGAACCAAATTGTGCTGGTGTTGTAGATTCTCTTGCTTTTGCATATCTAGGTGACGATAAAAATGAAATGTATCTATTTGTAAAATCTTCAAAATTATCAAATTTTGCAAAATAACTTTTTACTTGAACCCATTTTTTACCTTCAGACAACGCTTTATCATAAGATCCTTTTCCAAACCATTCATCAACTGTTACTTCTCTGCCTTTTTTCTTAATCTTATCTTGTGGTCCTAAAACTTTATGTAATGTTTCACCTGAAGCTTCTGCTTGTTTAATCTGAGCATCAGTATATCTTTCTTCTGTTAAAACATAATCACCTTTTTTATCATTTTTTCCGGCTTTAATACCTGCATAGTTAAAATCTGAAGGAAGATTCTTTCCTCCACCAGATTCTCCGGACCATTGGCCTAAAATTGCCACAGGAGGAATTTTTCCACCTAATCCTTTTGATGCTTTTTCAGCATACGGATACATTGTTTTAGAAAAAGCGTCTGAACTAGAAAAAATTCCTGTGGCTGAAACTGCAATTGCTCCTATTTTAGCTGCTGTCGATATAGCTGGTCCTGCAGGTGCAACTGTTGGTTTTGCTGTAGGTGGCTTTGCAGCTGGTGGTGCTTCGGGTTTTGCAGTAGGTTTAGGTTTTACTTCTTTTGGTGGAACAACTTCAGGCTTTTTTTCTTCTGCCTTTTTGACTGTTTCCTTTTTGGCTTTTTCTTCCTTTTTAACTTCTTGTTCTTTTTCTTTTACTTTACCTTTTTCTTTTTTTTCGGTCTTTTTCTGTGACTGTTCTTGTTTATTCTCTGTTGTTTTTTGTTGTTGCTCTTGTTTCTTTTCTTCAGGTTCTTTTTTGGCTTTCTTTTTAGGTCTGACACGAGCCGTTAAAGCTTTAATGAGTTGTTTGTTACGAGCATCTTCTTCTTTTTGTTCGGATTTTAGTTTTTTGGCTGCATCGGCTTCATCTAGTTTTTTTTCTTCTTCCATCTTAACCATCATTTTATAGATGGTACCTAATTTCTGTGTGGCACCAGATAAATCCTGAGAACTGATACCACCAACATTTTCTTTTTTCTTTGGATCTTTTGTGAAATATTTGATTGCTTCTGGACTTCTACCTGTTAGACGACCTAGTAGAGCAGGTGCAAGGCGAGAACCGCCGGTGAGTGCTTTGACAATGTTTAACGGATCAAATTTCTCTTTGATACCTGTCATGCGAGCTTTACTTCTGTCAGAAAGAGCTTGACTAATAGACGAGCCAATACCACCACCACTAACAATATTGTCGGTGATAAGAGAGCTTAGAGATTTACCTCTAATGTCTTTGGCCTTTTGATAATCCATTTATTAACGCTTCTTCTGCCGTTCTTTTATCTTTTGATTTTCTTCTTCAATATATTGTATCAAAAGGGAGATGTAGATATCTCTTTCCCAAGGCATCATATTTTCAAGTTCGGTCAAGCTATACTTATGGTGTTGCATTAACGAAAAATTC
>JBMOHW010000472.1:0-1689 GCA_049317665.1 Terrimicrobiaceae bacterium
GCCGCTTTTCCGCATGCGAGTTCCTTTGCCATTTATTGTACTTCAATATTTTTTTGCAGTGCAATGAGAATCTGTTTCAGAGACGGGAGACTCGAGTGACTCTCGTCCTTTCGAAGCCTGTACTTGTCAATCTTGTCTGACTTTTTCCCGAGGTACTCCTTTGGAACAATGTTCTTTATAAAAGTACGTGCTGGTGAATCATCCGTGAAAGTGTACACGTTATTTAAAAACAAGTGGTGGTCGTATTTTTCACTGATATAAGGTTTTCTCGTGGCGAGACCAAAGTCGGTAAGGTATGGAACGTGGGTACCTGTTTCTATCAAAATGTTGTTGAGGTGAACGTCGTTGTGGTACACGCCAGCCTTGTGTATCAAATAAATAGTGACAAGAATTTGAAACAACGTCTTCATTGTAACCTTTGTGTACTTTGCAAGAGTCTTCGAAGGTATGTACTGAAAGTACATGACAGAACCCTCGGGTCTACACTCTGCAACCGCGTACGGCCTTGGCACGTGTCCAGGAACAGCTTTATAAGCCTTTTTGAGGAGCTTGAACTCTTCAGTCATGTCGTCTAGACTCTTCTTGACCGCGATGGTTCTGACACATGTAGCATTCGTACAACCGACTGAAACCTGACCGTATCGCCCCGCTCCAACCTTGTTCATAGCGTGCTTTTTACGCGTCTTCCTAGAATACAAGAACTTTTCCGGGTGACACGCAGACATTTATAGTACCAAACTAAAAAATTCAAAACGAATAATTGTGACACCAACAAGAATAGTGCTTCTTCTTGTTGGTGATGATTACACTGTCTGGTGATCGCATGCACCCGGGGTACCAACACCTGATTTGAAACGATTTTGGTTCCATTTTAAACTACAACGTTTTACATTTTTAAAAGTCTTTTCTCAAACACGGGTGCCCAGTACTGTCTGCACAGAGTCTCCCAGTTCCAGTCGTTTACAACTTCTTCCATGAGAGTGTTCGTGTACCCTTTTAGAACTTCCGGGTCCGAGTTGAGCCAGTGTATCAACTCGACCGCCTCTTCGATCGTGTCAAATGTTTTAATGTTTTTCATGTACAGCGAGTACCCAACCTTTGTCGTGATGACTGGGATTCCGCACATCGCGGCTTCGAGTATGCCGAGTCCGGCTCCTTCCATCGTCGACGTGTACATGAACAGGTCGATTCCTTCGTAGAGTTTATCGTTCAGGTCCTTGTCCTTGTCGTATATGAACACAGGTTCGATGTTTGCGCGGGTGCAAATGTCTACGAACATACCAATCCTCTTGAGGTCCGCGGAACGCACGGGGTCGCCGATGATTCCAGCCCTTCGAACCTCGGTCACCGTTCGCGTCTGGAAAAAGTGTTCCTTGTCGACTCCCACGGGCGTCAGTTCACACGAAATGTCGTACTCGGTGCGCAGCGCGTCAATGACGTGCTGCGTGATTCCGCTGAAGAGTGGTCCTTCCTTGTTCTGGACCCTCTCTCGCAGGACCGGGTGGTTCAAAGCGCACGTGTGACCAACGGCTATGCACTTGTTCAGGTACTCTTGGGGAACAACGTCTTGCCACCCGGCTTCAACCTGTGCATGCGTTATGTTTGTGTTGCCAAGGATAATGTCAAACTTTTTCCACTCCTCTTGCTTGAAGAATCGAGAGCAGTCCTCTCCACTCGACCAGTCAAAGT
>JBMOHW010000473.1:0-1685 GCA_049317665.1 Terrimicrobiaceae bacterium
CAGTTGCTGCATTTGCTGCATCAGTTGCTTCTGCTGCTGCATCAGTTGCTGCTTGTGCATTGTTTGCTGCTTCATTAACAGCTTCCACTGCTACAACCACTGAGTTAACACCAGCAGCTGCCAAGCTTGCGCCTGTTCCAGTTGTTGTTCCTGCAACTGCTGCTGTAACTGCAGTTGCTCCAACTTCACCAGTCTTATCAATTGACTGGCCATATGTGTCCTTATCAAGTGAAAGAGTTACTGAGGCAGCACCATTCGCACCGTTTAGGAAGAATGAAACTGTTCCGTCAGAAGCAGTTACACCAGTTGTGCTGTTTGTACCTGTTTCAAAGTAACCAGCTGAAGTTGCAGCCTTAACGGTTACACCATTAACAGTGTTACCGAAACGATCCTTAACTGTTGCTGTTACCTTGTTACCGTCAGCCGCACCTGCGATTGAACGTGCAGCTGATGCAACATTCGCGTCCCAAGTTAGGTAGTCAGTTCCTGATACTCCGCCAGCTGTTGCTGTAATTGTCTGCGTTCCTTCAACCCAATCGATTACGCGAGTAACCGCTGTACCAAGAGATCCTGTGTAAACGGTTGTGTAATCAACTGTAGTTGACTTCACGATTAGACCCTTGCTCACTGCAAATGTCACTGGGACACCAGCTAGTAGGTTTCCTGAAGCATCGGTCACAGTTGCTGTGATTGATACGAATGCCCCGTTTGGACCAGCTACTGCAGTTGAGATAGATGTGAGATTCTGTCCAGCATATGTGTCAGAAGCTGTCTTTCCACCAGTAACTGCAACTTTACCAACTGTAAATGCACCCCAAGTTAGAGATGAAGTTCCAGTCTTTGAACCAGTTGCTGCTGTGAATGTCACAACATCAGTTGATCCGGCTGTTCCCGCATCTGTAATTGTTGAAGTTACATAACCTGTTGAAGATGTTGTTTGGACCTCAGATGTACGAGTTCCGTTACGACCTGCAACAGTAGTTGTTACGCTTTCGCCCGCCATTGCAAGCTTGAACTGATCCGTCACAAGTGCCTGGATTGCAATTGAACCCTTTTCTGCGACACGTGCGTTAGATGGAGTAACAGTAACTGCGCCTGATGCTGATGAAGATGTTGCACCAGAAACTGACCATGTTGTTACTGCAGTTCCAAAACCATCTTTGAATGTAAAGCCACCACCATCAGAAACTGCAGTTGTACCCAATGCAGAGTGGCTCAACGTGATTGTTGAGTATGTCTCTGTAGTGGCTGTAGTTCCTGTGTTTGTGAATGACTTATCAAAAATCAAAGTGTTAGCGCTTCCAGGCGCACCAGTGATTTTTCCACCCTTATCTGTCACAACGATATAGCCATACGCGGTTGTTGCGTCAGCAACATCTGCGTGTGTCAATTCGATTGTTGAAGATGTAGCAGTTGACCTGACGTTAACTGTTGTTCCAGTTGCTGTTGGAGTTGTAAGTGACCATCCAGTAGTTACGGCTGTACCACCGCGACCCGCGAACAAAAGTGCTGCTAGATCTGCAGTTGCAGTTGCTGAAGTAACTGACGCTGTTCCAGTGATGGCAGCAAGAGTTCCTGTACCTGTTGCTGTAACGATCGCAGTTGTTGCTGCAGCCACGTCAACGTTTACGAATGCAATTCCGTTAACGAAAGACGCTCTTGTCAAGCGAGCGGTAGTGGATGCT
>JBMOHW010000474.1:0-1682 GCA_049317665.1 Terrimicrobiaceae bacterium
GCCGGACGGATCGTGTTGGGCGTCACCGCCGGGTTGTTCGGATCCGAGGCGTAGTGGCTTTCGATCGAATCGTTGAATCCGTCCCCGTCCGTGTCGGCCTTGGTCGGATCGGTCGGGTAACCAAATTCCAAAAGATAGGCATTTTGGTCATTCCATGCGGCAAAGGTATCGCTCCACTCCCGCACGAAAGAACCCCCCGTGATTCCAGCGACATCCCCCAAACCGGCTCCTCCCTCAGGCTGCCCAGCCGCCCAGTTGGTATATCCATAAGATTCTCCCGTGAGCCACGACCAAACGGCACCGCTCCTTCGCAGGCCGATCCATGGAGCAACCTCAGGGGAGATTAGTTCATCAACAAAGGCCTGTTCTGGACCGCTCGTGATCGTTGCCAGATGCCCGCCCCTCGCCTCCGCGTCTGTCTTCGCCTGCTCCCAGGTGAAGCTGCCCGGAATGACCTGATACCTTCCATATCCCCTCTCCCATGCATCGGTCAGCCCGTCCCCGTCGGAATCAAGAGACCCGGCTTCTTGCTGATAGATCTGTCCAACCTCGGCAGAGGTAAGGGCACGGTTGTAGATGCGGACGGCATCCATATCCCCATCGAAGAAATATCTTTTGTTTCCATCCCCAAGCCATTCGGCACCGATCAATAATGGCACGGTATTGCCATTCATTTGCCTGGCTGTCGTGTTCGTGCCGTTAGCCTCGGATGCAGCATTCAGGAAGTAGCGCCACAATTTCGTGCTAGCGTCATACGTTAGAACATAATGAGCCCATACGTTCGTGGGCACTATGCCCTGGGCATTCATGTCCTCCGCCCCTCCAAAAAAAGGTGTCGCCTGAAAAGTTAACGTTCCACTTTGAACGGCGAAGATCCAGGAACCGTCCCAATTCACATCCGCTGTGTGCTTTGAAAGAATCAGCTGATGATCGCCCATCACTCTGGCTGGCTTGATCCAAATGCTGAAGGTGAAGCTCTCAAGATTCAGACTGACACTATGTGGAACGGAGATACATGAACTCGTTCCGTTGAAGCGATAAGCCGAGCCATTGACCGCTAACTCACTACTGATTGGCACAAGGTTGGTACCGAGACCATCGTTGGAGTTGCCGCTAAAGTCCCTCGTATTCCCATCAAACGGATAGTACGCCACCAGACCCTTGCTGAGGTTGTTGTAGGATGAGGCATCGTTCGGATTTGTTCCTTCGGCGATCTCGCGTGAATCCACGACACCGTCACCGTCGGTATCTTCTGAAGGATTGTCCAAGAGCAGCGCACTCCCTGTCACACTTCCTGTTGCCCCTGCCACATCCACCATGCTGACCACAAACGAAAGATTTGGATCGGTCTCATAATCCGTCGCTCCAGTCGTCCAGATTTCTCGATTGGCCCCAGCACCGCGAACCTCAAACCCTGAAGTAATCGTCGTAACTAGATTCAAAAGATCCTCATCGCTCAAGACCAGATCCGCCACTTTTACCGGAACCGCACTTTCCACAGCACCCACCAGAGTAATTTGCCCCGCAGGAGCAACATTCTCTGTCAGAATTTTCATCTCATAGGTGTTGCTTGCGCCATAACCGCTTTCCGAAGAAGAATATGCCGACGAAAATCTCGAGAGGCTGGCATCCAATCCTGAAGCGGTACCGCGATACTGGAGATACAGATTTGTTCCACCAAG
>JBMOHW010000475.1:0-1679 GCA_049317665.1 Terrimicrobiaceae bacterium
CTTCTTCTTGGAGAGGTAGACGATGGTGGACGCGGCATACTTCAGACCGCTTCCACCACCCATCTCCTTGGTGGGGACATATGCACCCACGACATCGTATGTGTGGTTGGTCATCACAAGGGGGATCCTTGCCTTACCCAACTTCATGGTGAGGACTCGGAATGTCGCCTTCACTCCCTGCGCCCTTGTCATGTCACGGACATTCTTGCCCTCTGCTGAATCGTTGACTTCCTTCTCGGTGGACAACATTCCAAGCGAGTCGAGGACGATCATCATCGGCTTCCTCTCGCTCTCGTCCATCTCAAGGATCTTGTCAACGATGTTCACACATTGAGTCTTGAACTCCTCAATGGTTGCCACGGGGAAGACTGCCACCCTCTTGGCATCCACGCCACGACCTTCGAACATCTCGGAGGTCACGGCTTGCTCGGAGTCGAAGTAGAGGACCATGCCCTCGGGATTGTTCTTGAGGAACTGCGCGACAATCCCAAGGGTGAAATAGGTCTTTCCCGTGGCAGATTCACCCGCAAGGGCAATGATCTTGTTGTCCGCTACTCCACCGTACAACGATCCCGATAGGAGCGCATTGAAAGCATAGGAGCCTGTGTCCACGAAACCCGCGACATCCGCACCTTCGATTCCATCCTCAACGATGCTGGCAAACTTGTTGCCAGATTCCTTCACGATCTGCTTTAGGAAGTTCACATTACTCTCCTGAGAGTTTGAGGTTTGCCGACTTGACACCGCTGCTGGGCATCACAAGACCTGATCCAAATCCCGTGCTGTACTCGTTGGCAATGCCAGTCTCAGGCTCAAGGCAGTAGATGATCTTGTCTGCCGACAGGGTGACAACATCATCCTTGGCAAGGGGAAGCCAAGGAACAAGAGCGAACTCTCCAGCCTTTACCTGTGCGATCCATGCTGGCTTCTTCAGCGTGTACATTCCCTGCTCATGCAGGATGGTCGTGTCCGCGAGAAGCATTTCACCCGTAACCAATCTGATCAACTTCACATTCATGCTATGCCTCCTTTTGTTAGGCTTGTCACTTCACTATAACACAAAAACGAACTCTGTCAATATTCTTCTTCGTTATCGTAGTTGAATTTTGTTGCTGTCGATGCACTCCACCGATCTTGGTTCTCGCAGAACCATCTGCGCGTGGAAAACCTGAAATACGGAACCTTGAGATCGTATGATGGTGTGCGAGATTGATGTCTCCATATGATCCTGTTGTTTGGTTGAGCAGCAAACTGCCCATTATCCAACTTTATGATGTTGAACGACTTGTGTTCGTTCGGTGTCTCTGCCCACCCAACATCAACCTCATTCGGATCCGAAGCACATGGATCGACAGTAAACAAATAATATCCAGGTGCGCGAGACTTATCCTTCATCACTACCTCACACCGCCCATTCCGCAGACCCTCTTTACATATTACAGATATGTTGTATGACATACCGTCCCACAGTTGCAACCAATCCAGTGGGTATAGTTTATCGGGATCCACATCCGTTCGCCAGACATAGGCATGGAGAGGCAACTTGTCGTAGACTGCTCCGAAGTCATGGATCAACGATTCGAAGTACAACGCCTGATTGGGAATGGACTTCACCGTCAGCCAATGAGCGGATTCATATTCGCCCTTGCCGAGCAGGTTTCCCTTCTCGTCTGTAAGAA
>JBMOHW010000476.1:0-1677 GCA_049317665.1 Terrimicrobiaceae bacterium
CCGGAATGCTCCGGTGACATTATTCAGAACTCAGGCATCCCCTGAGTTCTCTTTTTTGAATCTAAATGAGAATTGCTATACGCCTAAATACTCCTTATTTGGTGCGTTTTCATGCAATTCTCTAAAGCTTTCTCTAAATTCATTCTCACCCTGGCAAGTCTGGCGACCGTGCTGCAACCTATTGCAGCAACTGCGGCCACCTCCGGTGTCTTCACGACCCGGGTCCCCATGCTCACCTCGCAAGTGAGCCCGACACTCAAGACGATTAACTTTGGAGCTGCCGCGGTACCGTCTAACCTGCAGACGTCAACGACCTTCACCAACAACACCGGTGCTCCCCTGACGCTGGACGCGTCCAAGTTCTCCACCACCCCGCAGGCGGTGGTCCTGAGCACTAACTGTTACACCACCCTGGCCGCCGGCGCCTCTTGCTCCTTGCAAGTCGGCCTCATGGTTACCACTGCGAGTGTCAACAGCGGCACTATCAGCATCAATACCGGCAACCCTGCAGGTCCGGACGGCATCGTGCTCAGCGCCACAGGCCTTGCCGGCGCTCCCGGGCTCATCAGCGTTCCCGCCTCTATCGACTTTGGAAACTACGGCGTAGGCCGCACCGACGGGGTTCCCCAGACCGTCACCATCAGCAACACCGGCACCGCGTCTGCCAATATCCGCAGTGTCGTGTCTCCGATTGCCGCCTTTGCGGTGGACTCCACCGGCTGCGCGCTGGTGCTCGAAGCAGGCCGCTCCTGCACGATTTCCGTCAAGTTCACCCCTAAAACCCTGGGCTCGGCCAGCAACACCACCAACCTGCGTATTGTGTTGAACTCCGGCACCCAGCTCACCAGCACGGCAGTGCGCGGTATCGGTGTTCAGGGCATCCCCAAGTTCTTGCCTGACCCTGCCTTCGTGTTCACCGGCCTGACCCCGAATGTGGCGTCCCCCGTGCGCTCCCTGACCGTTACCAACGAAGGCCTGGACAGCGTCATCCTTACAGGCTTCACCACCACAGGTGCTGGCGTGCTGTTCGTACAGGGCCACAATTGCCCCACTTCTTTGGCGCCGGGTGCGACCTGTACGGTGCAGGTCTACGCACAAGTACCGGATGAGCGCTCCTATCCTTCGACCCTGCGCTTGAACTACGGCTCGGGCGGCACGAACTTCTTGAGCTACTCCGTACCGGTTCGTGCAGCCTTTGCACAGGCCAGCGCAAATCCGACCGATGTGAACTTCGGAGACGTTCCGCGCAACACCACCGTCTCTCAAACCATTGAGGTGACCAACTACGGCACCAAGTCCATGGCCATCAACGCAATGGCAGCCACGGCACCCTTTACCTACTCCTCCAACTGCGGTACTACCGTAGCACCGGGTGCGAGCTGCTCCGTCACCGTGTCGGTCAACAGCCCCAATGCCGGCGCACTGACAGGCACGTTCACCCTCAACGCCGACTCGTACGGCGACCCCAGCACCACCGTGGCGCTAAGCGCCAACATCCTGGGCTCCAGCGGCTACGAGGTCAGCGTCTCCGAGCTCGCCTTCGGCAACGTCGCTCTGGGCGGAACCCTGCAAAAGACCTTTACCCTGACCAACCTGGGCTCCTCCACCCAGGACTTGAGCTCCATCCAAATCAACGGTGCCTCGTTTGCCCAAACCTCTGCGTGCTCCGCAGTAGAC
>JBMOHW010000477.1:0-1674 GCA_049317665.1 Terrimicrobiaceae bacterium
AATCTGTCGTGCAATCCGCACCTGGTCTTGGATCTCGCCCGCGCTGAGATTGCGGGTGAAACCAAGTTCGCCCGTTGCGCAGAATGGGCAGCCAACCGCGCATCCAGCCTGGCTCGAAACACAAACGGTGGCACGTGGCCCTGAGCCGCGGCGTGGGTCGGCGGGAGAACGCATCAGCACCGCCTCAACCTTCGCGCCATCGGAGAGGGTGAGCAGCAGCTTCGTCGTCGCGCCATCTTCCGCCTCTTGACGCTCGACCTCATCAAAGGCGCTAAAGCGGATCTCTTTCGCGAGGCGCTCTTGGAGTGGCTTGCCGAGTGTGGTCACCTCGCTCCAGGAGGTGGCCACGGAGCGCCATGCGCCATCGAGAATCTGCGTGACCCGGTATGACTCAGCACCCAGGTCGCTGACCCGCGCCGCGAGTTGATTCACGCTGAGGTCAGAGAGGCCGAGCGGTCGCTGCGATCCCCCGGCTGGCGCTGCTTCTTTCATTCTGCGATTCTCCCACGGGCGGCGAGTTCCCCTTGACGCCCTCGCGCGAACTCCCCTCCCGTCATGCTCTTGCCGCCTGCGGGAGTCACGCGATCAAGGCGAACCGTTCCCCCGACAAGGCCAAGCAGCAGCGTTTCGTCCCGTAGTTCGAGTGCCCCTGGGGCAACTGTGGGGCCCTCCTCGACCGTACTCACACTCGACAAAATCAGACGATCCACAACCCCAGGGATTTCCACCCAGAGACCTGGCCATGGTTGATATGCCCGCCACATGCGCAGCGCCATTTGGTATGACGTTTGAGCACCAACTCGGCCGTCGGCGCGACCGAGCCGCGTGGTTTGAGTCGCCCCATCCACGCCCTGCGGCACTGCCGCCTCGCCTCCCCGCAGCCAGGTTGCGAGCGTATCGGCGATGCCCACAGCGGCGAGTTCGGCGAGCTCTGCCTCCAACTCTGCGGCCGTGACGTCTGGGCGCGGTCGCAGATGCTGCACCGCAATGATTGGGCCCGTGTCCACACCTTGGTCCATCACGATGGTGGAGACACCGGTTTCGCGATCCCCAGCCAGAATCGTTGCGGGGATCGGGCTCACGCCGCGATGGCGCGGCAGAAGCGACGGGTGAAGATTGACGATGCCACGTGGATAGTGATCAAGCAGCGCTTTGGGGATGATCTGTCCAAAGTCTGCAAGGAGCGCCCCATCCGCGCCAAGCGATCGGATGCGTTCAATTTCGGCTGTGTCACGAACCTTCGCGACGTGGTTAACCCGCAGCCCAGCCGCTGTGGCCCAGTCATCTACTGGCGTTGGTGTGAGACTGCCGCTTCGGCCCGCAGCACGTGGTGGCGCCGTGATGACCGCGAGGATGGTGAATCGTGGGTCGGTTGCAATGGCGCGGAACGACGGGACCGCGAAGCCACCACTGCCAAAAAGGATCAGGCGACTACTTGTGACTATGCCCTCGCAACACCTTACGGCGCTGTGCAGCGACAACCGCCTCTGGCGAATCATCTGGCTCCTCGTCATCGCCCTCATCAACGGCGATAAGCTGGTCCATGGAGTCCAGGTAGTCAATGTAGAGGGTACCGGCGAGGTGATCCAGTTCGTGCTGGACGGCGCGCGCCAGGAACCCATGTTCGCTGAACTTGTACGGACGGCCGGTTCGATCTTGCGCTTCAACCCAAAC
>JBMOHW010000478.1:0-1673 GCA_049317665.1 Terrimicrobiaceae bacterium
TGCGATAGTCGCGGTCCACGATCAGAGTGGCGATGCCGCTTTGGCGGATGCCTTCGACAACGCGCCAGATTTCAGCCACGATCAACGGGGCCAACCCCTCCGTGGCTTCGTCCAGGATGATGAGTTGCGGATGCGTCATCAGGGCGCGGCCAATGGACAGCATTTGCTGCTCTCCACCCGATAGCTCGGCGCCTAAATTGGACAGGCGCTCGGCAAGGCGCGGGAAGGTTTCCATCACCCGTGCAAACGGCCAGTCATTGCGCCCGTCAGTGCCGGGGCGTGCAGCCATGAGCAGGTTTTCGCGCACTGTCAGATTAGGAAAAATGCCCCGCCCTTCGGGTACGTAGGCCACACCTAAGCGCGCCACTTCATGCGGGCGGCTATGTGATACATCCACCCCGAAAGCGCGGATGCTGCCGCTGCGCTCGGTCACATGCCCTAGCAGGGTGCGGATGAGCGTGCTCTTGCCCATGCCGTTGCGCCCGAGCAGGCCCATCGTTTGGCCGCGCGCAATGTCCAAGTCCACCCCATACAAAACCTGGCCTGAGCCATACCAGGCCTGAATAGCGCGGGCTTGCAAAATAGGTGCAGTCATCCGTGCGTCTCCAGCGCGGCGGGCCACGACACGACAACATTAGCGATGCAAATCAAAGCCAACGCGTACATCAATGTTCCCCCAAATAAGCAACCCGCACCTCGGGACTGTTACGCACCGCTTCGGGGCTACCGCAGGCAATAAGCTGCCCGTTCACTAGCACGGTAATCACATCGGCCACGCGAAACACTGCGTCCATGTCGTGTTCGATCAGCAGCATGCCATGGCTGGACTTGAGCGCTGTCAGGAGTTCCAACATACGGTCGGTTTCTTCGGCGCCCATACCGGCCAAGGGCTCGTCCAGCAGCAGCACCGAAGGCTGCGTGGCCAGGCACATGGCGATTTCCAACTGGCGCTTTTGGCCGTGCGACAACAGGCCCGCTTCGCGCTCTAGCAAATCCTGCAAACCCGCTTGCGCGGCCGCATCCTGCGCGGCCTGCAAGCTCTTGGTGCAACTTGTAGCGCTGCGCCACCAGGCCCAGGGCTGCTGGTGCATAGCCTGCGCCGCAAGCCGGCAGTTCTCTAGCACGCTGAAGCTAGGGTAAATGGTGTTGCGCTGGTAGCTGCGACCAAGCCCTGCGCGGGCGCGGCGCGGCTGGCTCCAGCGGCTCACATCCTGCCCCAACAAATGCACCGAACCTGCAGACGCTTCCAACTCGCCGGACAGGATGTTCACCAACGTGGACTTGCCTGCCCCGTTGGTACCAATGACCGCATGCACGCTGCCGCGCGCGACGTCGATAGACACATTGTCCAAGGCGGTCAGCCCGCCCCATCGGCGGCTGATGCCCGTACCGCGCAGCAAAATTTCAGGGTTGTGCATGACCTGCCTTTGCCGACGCCGCTTGCGCTAAAGCACCGCTGCTGCGTGCGCCGCTTTTACGCCCCAACAACTGCGCCGGTATGCCCACCAATCCACGCGGCAGCAAGGCCACGCTGGCGATGATGGTCAGCCCCAGGCCCAGATGCCAATGCTTGGCGAACTCGCCAAAGATGGCTTCCGAGCGGAAAAATTCTTGCAACAAGGCGAAGGCAAACGCGCCGATCAAAGCCCCACGCAAATGCCCCAGTCCGCCCA
>JBMOHW010000479.1:0-1670 GCA_049317665.1 Terrimicrobiaceae bacterium
CAACTCCATCACCATAAGCCCTTTCTGTAAATTCATTGTCTGAATAGATGCCATCGCTCTCTTGGTAATCGGGGTGAAACATATAGCCCCCCTGCTTCTCAAGCCTCTTTTGCGTCATAATCGCCATACAAAGGAGTTTATCGGTTCGTAGGCCATCAGATATTGCCAAGACTTTCTCCTCGTTTGTAGCCCCAATAGCGGTCGAAATTAGGGCATCCCAATGTCTAGGCGGACTCCAGTCATCCGACATTTGAATCAAAATGTCCCCTTTTGCCTGTTTTGCTCCATAGTTCCAAGCGTTCACAATTCCGCCGGGATTGCATCGAACGGCTTGATGGGGAGTGTAATCTTGGGGATCATCGTGATCGACAACGAAAATCCATTCTACTTCAAGGGGCTTCTCGGCCAAAGAAAGCCATTGCCAGCGTCTTTGCCAAGCGATTTGCGGCCTTCCCTTTGTAGCGTGGATGATCGAGATTTTAGGGGCTGGCCTAGCCTTTTTCATCTTTTCAACCTCACCCATCTCCCCAACGCAAGCAGAGGCGGTTTCGTATAAATCCAAGGATTGCCATTGGTAAATTGCTTCGTTCAGATTCCAATAGTGTTGCTTTGGCCTTGGGAGGGTCATGCAAGAGCGCATAGCTCCCCAGCATTTCAACCAATTCCCCTTGCCAGCGTATTCTTGCCCCGCCCAGAAATAGGCTTCTCTGCGATCCGGCTGAAGCGTGATGGCCTCTCCTAGCCATTTTAGCCTTTCGTTTTGTGGGGCGATCCTTCCCAAGTTGGTCAGCACATCGTAGCGGAGCGTATCCTCTAGGCTCTCGAACATCAGGGCTTTCTTGCTTGTCTCATAGCACTCCTGATGTTTGCCAGACAAGAATTGCTCTTGGGCTTTATAGTAAAGGGCGTTGGGAGCGGGCTCTATAACATCCTCAAGGATTCTAAAGTTGCGCTCTGCTGATGTTGCCTTGTATCCGTGGGGCTTGTGGATGCGAACGATCTTATCAATGCCGACTAGCTTATTTGGTTCATGGGCAACCAGCATTTCGTGAACTCGGTTTTTCCATTTGCCCTTGCCCTTCCGCAAGGCCATCTCTCTAAGGGGATTAAGCTGGGCGTTTTCCACCCAATAACGAAACGCAATTAGGTCTGAGCCTTTTTGGTTGGCTTGGTCAATTGCGGCATCCACGATCTCTGGGGCATCTTTCGCCATCTCATCATCGGCATCCACCCAGAAAGACCAATCACAAGAACAGGCATCTAGGGCCGTGTTCCTTGCGGTTGCAAAATCATCTATATGAGGCCAATCAGTTTTTTGATTTTGATAACGAACAATTTTAGCCCCGAGGCTTCGAGCAATCTCTTCCGTCTTATCGGGTGCTTGGTTGCCCCTAGCGATACAGACAACTGTTTCAGCGGCAAGCGGGGCAAAGGAACGAATACATCTTTCAATATACGCCTCTTCATTTCCGGCGATTAAATATAGGCTAACAGGATTTCGCATGGAGGATTTCAGATTAAGGATTTCTTCTAGGGTTTTGTCAATACCTCTTGGGCATCTTTGGCCGCAGACATATCAGAATAACTAGGAAGCTCGTTCTCCCTGTAAATAGGTTCGGTGCATCCAGAAAGAGCAAGGCACAAAATTATGATCTTAACCATAAAGAAAG
>JBMOHW010000480.1:0-1665 GCA_049317665.1 Terrimicrobiaceae bacterium
TGTTGCTTTGTGCAGGCAATCCTTTCACTTGATAGTTACCAGATTTCTTACCTACCAGTTTGACTTTGAGCTCAGTGGTACTGATATCTTTGCGAATATCCTTGGTACTCATATTGGTAAGCATGGCATCAGTTCTGAGACTTGTGAGTTCTTCACTCAACTCCAATGTGATGTACACTCCACTCAATCCGGCTTGAACCCAATTCAATGCTATGTTCATCATCACAAGACTCTTACCCGAGCCCGACCCACCTGCAAAGATGTTTAGTTCACCTCGACTGAATCCACCATACAACAGTCGATCCATCTGCGGCCATCCTGTGCTGACTTGCCCGCCTGAGTTGAAATATTTCTCAATTCTGCCTTTGGGATCTGCAAAGTAATCAGTGCCCATGTCCTTGGTCAAACTGATCTGTACAGCATCTTTGATCAGCTTCTCTACTGGATCATAATCGCCTTTTTCCAACAAGTCTGCTGCTTTGAGAATTGCACGTTCCAGCTCTTGACGTCGAGTGAATGCTTCAAATTCCGTCATGAACCATTCAAAATGGCCTTCGTTCAGCTCCGGCACTGGCTGTAGTTTCACTCCTGTTGTGGCTGATATCTGTGCCCTGTCAGGTAATGTCTTGTATTTGTCTCCATGTTCTTTGAGAAACTCAGCAGCTGGTCTCAGACTTCGATCAAAGTTTTCTGGGTTATAGATGTTAGAAATTCGAGTATATGCAACTGGGTCTTCTAGCAGCATCTCCAAAAATAGTTGTTGGACCTGAATACCGTACTCTTTAAGCATTATTTTCCTTGTTACAATTTTTGTGAAATCTTGAAAAAATATTCACCGCTATCTCTTTTTTGCAATGCAAACAACTTACTCGAGTCTGAGTAAACCCTATCGACGGATGTTTTATTCCCTGGTCTTTAAGTTTTTGCAAGTATTTTATATTTGACTGACGTTTTTTTTCTTTAGTAGCATTTGATACGGTTTTGCCAAACATGGGATTTTTATCTCCTATTTTTGCTTTAGCAATTCGTTGTCTTGCTTCTAACGGCACGATTTTACCTGTGTTTCCTATTGCTATCTTATATTTTGTTTTATCAGTTGGGGGCAACCTGGCCCTTCGTGCAATTTTTAATTTTTCTACGTGGGCGTCAGATTTTGGTACACCTTTAAGATTTGTTTTAAATCTAGATTTTCCATAGTGACAGTTTTCATTTAATAGATTAGGGTTGCCCCAATTTATGTGTATCAGCTCTTGTTCAAAATCATATGCCGACTCACCATCAAAAAATTCAGCAACTATAGTCCAGCTATAGTTTTGAAAATTACTATGAACTTTTGTAGATGATGTTTTGTATTCTGGTAAGTCAAGGTGCGACGGTTTTATATTAGCTTCTCTGTAACCAATATAAAAATCCCCAGTTATATTGTGTGTACAAATATAAACGTAAGGTAACGCTTTTTCTGATGAATAAATAGACATGCTGTTGCTCCTGTTAGCGATAGAGTAGTTGGGAATGGCCGTTCCGCGAACTACACTTCTATTTATCATCATTTAGATATTCTGTACCCGTACATTCATCATCAATTCCGTATTCTTTTAACAAGATTTTTTTTCCTCATTTCAATTTTGATCCGACTGGTTTCACGATTTTCAAATATAGTTAGCA
>JBMOHW010000481.1:0-1665 GCA_049317665.1 Terrimicrobiaceae bacterium
CCGAGTTGCGTCACGAGATCTCATGCTGCGATCGGGTGGATATCCTTGTGAGCTTCATCACGGTATCCGGTGTGCGAAAGCTTTTCGACCTTTTGCAAAACGTGACCGCAACCGACGCGAATGGAAATCCGCGGACAAAGCTGCGCGTACTCACCACAACATATATTGGTGCGACTGAGGTGGCCGCGCTTGATCACCTCGCAAAGCTCGCAGGCTGCAAAGTGAAGGTGTCTCTCGATGGGCGCCGCACTCGCCTGCATGCAAAGGCTTGGATTTTCCATCGCGCGACCGGATTCGGTTCTGCCTACGTAGGGAGCGCGAATCTTTCGGGAGCGGCTCTGCTCGGCGGGCTCGAATGGACGGTGAAGTTCACTCAGCAAGGTCAGGAAGGACTGTTCGCTCGCGCGAAAGCCCATTTCGAGACGCTTTGGAACGACAGTGAGTTTCAGCAATACGATCCAAACATTGCTGGGCATCGCGAGGAACTGACACGTGCGCTGAGAGGCGGGGGACGCCGTAGCGGCTACCGCAACATTCTTCGATCTAACTCCGAAGGACTATCAGCGGGAGATGCTGGAGCAATTGGCGAACGAACGAGAGCATGGCCGCCGGCGCAATCTCGTGGTTGCAGCGACGGGAACCGGAAAAACTGTGGTCGCGGCGTTCGATTATCGCGCTTCGTGTCAGGGAACGTCCCGGCCACGCTTGCTGTTTGTCGCGCATCGCTTGGAAATTCTCACTCAGGCCCGACGCGCATATCGCGAGGTGCTTCGTGACCATTCGTTCGGTGAATTGCTTGCTGGAGGCGCTGACCCGGGGAGCTTCGATCACGTGTTTGCGACGATTCAGAGCGTCGCTTCGCGGGACTTCGTGACACGGTTCGGCGCGGATTACTGGCACACCGTCGTCGTTGACGAGTGTCATCGGCTTGCGGCGGATAGCTTTCATGCGTTCGTCACCTCAGTTCAGCCAAAGATTCTTGTCGGTCTCACCGCGACACCCGAGCGCGCTGATGGAAAGCCTATCTTTCCATACTTTGACAACAGACCTGATGGATCGCCCGCAGTTGAGCTTCGTCTGTGGCACGCCCTTGATCTGCAACTGCTCAGTCCATTCGAGTATTACGGATGCGATGACGACACGGATTTTTCCGATGTTCCGTGGGACGGCCCCGGGGAAATACAGCGTCTAAAGCAGATTGTCGATGGAAATACAGCGCGTGCCCGAATGGTTGTGCATGAGTGGAAGCGCTTAGCCGGAGATCCGCGAAAGTCCCAGGCAATCGCATTCTGCGTCAGTGTCGAGCACGCCAAATTCATGGCGGAGAGATTCAACTCCGCCGGGCTGCCTGCACTTTGCGTGGTCGGCGAAACGGATTCTGATGAACGGCGGCGCGCGCCTGAGCGGCTGGCAAGCGGGGAACTCTGCGTATTGGTTACGTGCGACCTCTACAATGAGGGTGTTGACCTCCCGAGTGTGGATACGCTTCTTCTTCTGCGGCCCACGCAAAGCCCCGTGCTCTTTCAACAGCAAATCGGGCGCGGGCTGCGTTTGTCGCCGGAGACCGGGAAGCAGAGTTGTCTAGTCTTGGATTTCGTTGGAAGACACCGCACGGATTTCCGATTTGATAGACTGCTGTCGGGCATCACAGGATTGTCGCGAGGC
>JBMOHW010000482.1:0-1664 GCA_049317665.1 Terrimicrobiaceae bacterium
GCAAATGCTGCCGACCTCTCAGGTAGTCCATACATTTCTACGATTCTTGGGTGAAGCTCGCCAGCATGAGCAACAGGCTTTCCATCAATAAGTAATTCGGCGCATCGACCTGGATGCCATGGCGCAATATTCGATCGTTTTACGGTCCAGGAAAGATTGCTTAGCTGCAGGATTTCTTGCGCATAAGCGATTGCGTCCTGCCAGGAGTAGCTACGGGCTTTTCCTTGCCAATCTTCACTCTCTACTTTCCCGACCAACAAACCAGCAACATGGAAAGGTTGAGTTGGCAAGCTTGTAAACATTGCCTCAATCTCTTCCTTCTTCGGCTTCTTATCGAGTGCGGGCGAAATCATCGGCACGAGCTTCTGTGAGCTACGAAAAATCGAACCCATCTCAAAGATTGCAAAATCTTTCGCACCTCTGCTGATATTACGTTGTGCTACTTCCAGCAGTCCTGGAACTAAGTGCACGCGCATCAGCGGGAACTCTTCCGACATCGGATTTGCAATGCGATAGGTAGATGCCCGCTCCCCCAAGAAGCCCAAGGCATCAATTGTTTCTTGGTTGGTGAAAGGAAAAGTTTGCACCTCAGCGAGGCCGCGACTGGCAAGCATCATCGAAACTGCTCTACGACGCTTTTGCGCATGAGTAAGCGATGCATGCTTGGGCCGAGGAGGAAGAATCGATGGAATCTTGTCAAAGCCAACCATGCGAGCGACTTCTTCAGTGAAATCTGCTTGGCCGATTAAATCAGCGCGCCAAGAAGGAGGATTCACCTCGAAAGTCTTCTCGTTGACTTCACATCCAATGGTGCGCAAAATTTTGACTATTTCAGCAGGGGCCACATCCACACCCATAATGCGTGAGATGTATGCCGGATCTACTTTTACCATCGGGCTAAATTGGGGTTCGCCAGCAATCACAGTTGCGACATGTTGCGCTGGACTATTTTCAGTCAATAACTGCACAAAGCGAGCCGACGCATATTGAGCAAGGGAGGGATCGACACTTCGTTCCAAACGACGTGAGGCCTCGGATGAAAGCTTGTGGCGACGTGAATTCTTAGCAACACAGGTTGGATCAAATCGAACTGCTTCAAGTGCTATCTCAGTCGTTGTCTCTGATATCTCTGAAAACGCTCCACCCATTGTTCCTGCCAGTGCAAGTGGTTGCTCGTCATCGCAGACCATAAGGTCATCAGGATCTAATTGGCGCACCTGACCATCGAGAGTAGTAAATGGTTGCGCCTTACCCGCACGCTTAATAGTGAGGCCGCCTTTAATCTTTGATTTATCGAAGGCGTGAAGTGGCTGGCCCAGTTCAAGCATCACATAGTTAGTGACATCTACAACCAAAGAGATGGAGCGCATCCCCATTTTTTCAATCCTTCTACGCATCCAGATTGGAGTCGTGGCCTTGGGATCAAAGTGAGAAAGGGTTCGTAAGTAAAAGACGGAAGCAGTTGCTGGATCGGCAATCTTGGCACTCACACCCTTGCCGGTGTCAGTAAATTTCAGTGCACGCAGTGCATCAACTGGATCGGTATAGGCGAGCCCTAGTGAACCAGCCACCTCACGTGCAATGCCGCGAATACTTAAGGCATAACCACGATCTGGATTCACGGCAATATCGAAGATGACATCATTGATTAACAAGGCTGCAAT
>JBMOHW010000483.1:0-1663 GCA_049317665.1 Terrimicrobiaceae bacterium
GTCTAAACGCTAAGGGGCGAGCCTCCTATAACGCTGCCAACCCTGGCAAGCCTGGACTTAAGCGTCCTCAACCAGAAGGCGGTTCAAGACGGGATTCTTTCTGCGCCCGTATGAAGGGCATGAAGAAAAAACTAACCAGCGCTAAAACAGCCAATGACCCAGATTCACGCATCAACAAGTCATTACGTGCTTGGAACTGCAAAGAAGGCGGGGCCGTTCGTGGCGGTGGGTGTGAGATTCGTGGTAAGACTAAAGGGAAAATGGTATGAAAGAGCATTTAACCGAAGGCACCAAACACGTTGTAGATGGGTTATCTTTAGTTACAGTGATAGGCACCCTAACAGACTTATTGCCTGCGGTAGCGGCTTTATTTACGATTGTTTGGACAGTAATTCGTATCTATGAAACCAAGACAGTTCAAGGATGGATTAATCGTGCCAAGCGTAAGTAAGAAGCAACACAATTTCATGGCGGCTGTGGCTAAGAACCCCGGTTTTGCTAAGAAAGCAGGAGTACCTTCTGCGGTTGGGAAGGAATTTTTAACTGCCGATAAAGGCAAAACTTTTAAAGAAGGTGGGACTATGAAAAAGCCAAATCCGTTTATGGAAATGATTGCAAAGAAAAAAGAAGCTGCTGCTGCTAAAAAGCCAGCTAAAGCGGCTGCAATGCCTATGAAAAAAGGTGGCAAAGCAAGCGCTCCTAAGAAAATGATGAGCGGTGGTATGGCTAAAAAGAAAAGCGGAAAGGCCTGTTAATCATGGCGCTTAAGCAACCTAATCCAGAAACACAAACAGGCCTAACTAAGTTGCCAGAAGATGTACGCAACAAGATGGGCTATGCAAAAAAAGGCGGACTTATGAAACATTCAGATATTGCTAAAGATATGCCAATGATGAAAAAAGTAGCTGCTAAGGCAGTTAAAGGTCATGAGGCACGTATGCACAAGATGGCTGGCGGTGGCGTAACCCGTGCTGATGGGTGCGTTATGAAGGGTCACACCAAAGGCAAGATGGTTAAGATGGCGGGCGGCGGAAGTTGCTAAATGCCAAGTTCTCGTGTTAACCCTATTTCTTCTGCCGCCCAATTAGATTTGGGCTTTGGCAGTACCCCTGAGCAAGTACAAAAGGGTAGAGCAGCAGATCCGGGGTATAAAGAAGTACACGAAAAGTACAACCCACCAGAGAAAGATCAGAAAGCTAAAGCTGCTGAGAACAAAGAGTTTGAGGACAAGCGCCAGCAAAGAAGTAAGTTGATACAGCAAACCGAGATGGCTAAGATCAACGAGATCTTTGAGCGGTCTAAAGGGGGTGGTGGTGGTGGTGCTGGTATCCCTAAGACTGGTAAAAAGCCCTATGACTTTAAGAAGGGCGGTAAGGTTAGTGCATCATCCCGTGCTGATGGTTGTGCTGTACGGGGCAAAACTAAAGGACGCATGATATGAGAGCTAGTCGAGGCATGGGCGCTGTGATGCCTAGCAAAATGCCGGGTAAGAAAATCATTAAGCGTAAGGATAATCCTGACGATGTAGATATGTACGCCAAGGGCGGTAAGGTTAGTAAAAGCGTTACCACTACCAAAGGTGGTACAGCTTCTGCTATAGCAAAGAAATTACTACAGAAGCCGGGTTCGTTAACTGCGGCTGATACGTTTGCAGAAGGTGGTA
>JBMOHW010000484.1:0-1663 GCA_049317665.1 Terrimicrobiaceae bacterium
TGTACAATGGGTTCACGGGGACTTTTCCTTTTTGGAAGAAAAGACAAAGGCGCACGAGGACGCTTGGGGGCAAGGTGTCATGAAGGCTCTCCGCCCGGATTTAAAACTTGACAAACAGTGGACAAACAGGTTCGGCGAGTACCTGTGTCAAGAGGTGTTCACGCACGTGCTCGGTAAAACCGTTACAAAGCCTATAAAAAAGCTGAATTACCAGCCAGACCTCGAGACCGATGACGAAATCATAGAGGTCAAAACAGGAACGTACTTTACAACGGGGACTGCCGGTGAAAAAATTCTGGGATGTCCGTTCAAGTACGCCGACATCCCAGAACTTTATGGTAAACCTTTGAAGATTGTGTGCATAGGCGGTGCCGAGAAGATGTGCCGAGAAGTGTACGGCAACCTTCCCGGTGAAAAGTGTACGCCTCAAAAACAAAAGTTCTTGGACTTTTTCAGGGACAACCGCGTCGAGTTTGTCGGCTTGACCTCAATTTGTGTAGCGCTCAAAAAAAATGTATAAAAAAAACTTAAGTATTTAAAATAGTACTAATAAAAAGAAAAATGTTGACTCTTCGGCCATACCAACTCGAAGCAATCGAAGCAATCGATGATTCTGAAGAAGACTGTGTTGTCAAAATGTTTTGCGGAACTGGGAAAAGTCTTGTAATGTTTACATATGTTACTGATAGACTTGAACAGTTTCCATATTCAGTTTTTGTATTTCCTTCACTGGCTCTTATTACACAGTTTCAAGATGATTATTTAAAAAATATTCCAAATGTACTTTCTGTTTCATCGGAACCTGGAAGTACAACTGACCAAGTCATAATAAAAAACTTTATTGAGTTGCATGAACAAAAGATTATATGTGTCACATATCAGAGTTTACAAACTTTGATGGAAGTGTCCCCGTGTCCAGATGTCATGATGTTTGACGAAGCTCATCACGCAGTCGAATCATATGTTTCTGGTACAATTAATGATATTGACTGTAAAAAAGTATTTTTGACTGCGACCCCTCCAGATGATGAACTTGGTCCTATTGTATACGAATACATGCATCATGATGGTGTTATTCAAGGTAAACTGAATGATTTTAATATTATGATTGATTTTTCAACTGAAAATACAAACGAAACTATTTATGATAGCATTATTCGTGCCGTTATGAAAACTAAAAATTCTAGGGTTCTTACATTTCATCAACGTGTTAATACTGATGAGAATACAAGTGTTAAAAATTTTGTAAATCAAGAATTACTTTTGAAAAGTTTTGAAAAGATTGGCAAGGAGTTTCCAGGACACGGTTACACAAGTGTCAAGTTTTTGAGTATTGATGCAGGTACTTTACCAAATGAAAGGAAAAAGAATTTAACATTACTTGATGGTGGAAAAGAACATGAGATTGTTATTCTTTCATCATGTAAAACAATAGGTGAAGGTATTGATACAAAAAAAGCTAATATGGTTGTCTTTGTGGATGCTAAAAACTCTTTGGTTGATATTATTCAGAATATAGGTAGGATTGTTCGTAAACAACTCAGGGATTCTACAATCTTGATACCATGTTGGGTCGATAAGACTAAATATGATGGAGCAGAAGACAAGGATGCTGTTATTCGAGAAGACCTTGGAAAACAAGGTAATTTTAATGGTATCCTCA
>JBMOHW010000485.1:0-1661 GCA_049317665.1 Terrimicrobiaceae bacterium
ACCAGAAGCACGACCTCGTGGCGATCCATATCTCGGACCCAAGCGAATCTCGGCTACCGGAGGCCGGCTGGGTGACCATGGAGGATGCGGAGACCGGCGAACTGGTTGAGGTCAATACCAACGATCCAACCACGCGCAAAAAATACGAACGGGCAGCTCAAGAGCTGCAAGATTCGCGCCGCAGCCTCCTCCGTAAGTCCGGACTGGATCTCATCGAGGCGGAAACCGGACGACCGTATTTCATGGTTCTCAAAAAATTCTTTGAACGGCGCATCCGCGCCCGCTGATGATGAATAGCGACATCATAGAGAATCTCAATATGGCCTCACCTAGCGAGCCATGGTATTGGATAAGGATACTTGGGCTAGTAGCTGCGCTCGGCGTTCCTGCTGCGATCTGGTTCCTGCGTCTCAAGCGCGCTGGAAAACTTCCGTTTCAAACCCCTCCGATCCCTCCCGAGCTTTTGGCACTCGACCGTCTCGCTGCGATTTTGTCCATAATCGACAGCGGACTTGTGCGAGAGTTTGCCCACGAGGTCTCAGATATTGTGCGCAGCTACATCGAGGCCCGATTCGGTCTGAGAGCCCCGAAGCTTTCGACCGAGGAGTTTCTCTATGAGGCCGAGCGGAGCGAGCGCCTGAATGCAGATGACCGCGAACGTCTTGCCGCTTTTCTGTTCGGCTGCGACCGGGTGAAATTTGCCATGGGAGATCTCGGTCGCGCACAGATGGAGGAACTTCACCTCGCGGCGAAAACCTTTATCGTGAAATCTACCCCTGCTCCGGAGGCTGCCGCACGTCCATGAAAGTTTTGATGGCTTTTGGTTTTGGCCAGCCTTGGTGGCTGCTCCTTCTTCCCGTGCTTGCCTGGTGGTTCTGGCGGCTTGGCAGGAGCGGGCCGACAGCGGCGATCACCCACTCCTCGACTGGGCTGCTTGCCAGTCTGGGCCGTCCGCGCTACGGCGGCCCAGGCCAGGTTCTTCGCTCAATCCTCTTTGCTTCGCTGGCATTGTTCATTCTCGCGCTCGCCCGGCCCCGTGTTCCGCAGGGCGAGCAGAGCGACCCGGACACTGGCGTCGAGATTGTGCTCGCCGTTGATTGCTCCGGCTCCATGGGAACCGAGGATTTTGTTCTAGGCACCAAAAAAATTTCGAGGCGGGATGCGCTTCTCAAGGCGATCTCGGAATTTGTTGACGGCCGCGGTCACGACCGCATTGGGATGATCGGTTTCGCCAAAGAGACCTACCTACTCAGCCCGATGACCACTGACGGGAACTGGATCAAGGACGTGTTCAAGCTTGTCACCCTGAAGGCCGGCACGGCGATCGGCGATGCTTTGGTGACCTCCGTGCGGATGTTTGACGAAAGCCAAGCACCGTCGAAAGTTATCATCCTCGTCACCGACGGGGAGAACAATTCGGGTTGCAACCCTCTCGACGCTGCCGACTACGCCAAGAAGAAGAGCGTTCGAGTTTACGCCTTAGAAATCGTGAACATCGGAGGCATCAAGACCTCGAATGTGGGAGCCAAGCCGCTGGCCCAGGTTGCAACGAAAACAGGAGGGCAGTATTTTCAAGCTGCCAACACCGAGGCACTGGTTCAGATTTACCAGCAGATTGATCGTATGGAGAAGAGCCCATTCGAGCAGAACAAAAACATGCT
>JBMOHW010000486.1:0-1660 GCA_049317665.1 Terrimicrobiaceae bacterium
CTCCTAAGCCATGTGCGTCCTGCGGATTCTTCCTTCCGATTGCAGGATCACTTCGTTCCGCATTTGGCGTCTGTGCCAATGCGATAGCACCTGATGATGCACGCGTCGTTTCAGTTGACCATGGATGCGGAGCGCATTCAGAGGCAACCCTGTGAAAAGAGCCTTACCTGCAGCTCTGATCGCAGCGCTCGTAGCTTTCTTTGTTTTCACTGACAGTCAGAGCTGGGCCGAGACAGTTGCAACAAAATCTAAGGTCTGTCCGACAAAATTATTTCCAGATTTATCGCAATCAGTAGGAGCAGGTGCTGGTTATGCAAAACCGTCAGTCTCAGTTACTTGCAGCGATACCGAACTGAAAGTCACCTCAAATGGCATGATCAGTTTTGCCTATGATCCAAAGACTCCCAACCCGCTAGCTGCGCAGGAGTGGAGTTGGGCCGTGCCACTAAATCCAGTGAAGGCAAAATCTGTAACTGCGGTGAGTACTGTTATGGGCACGCTTGGATTTACGGTAAGTGGAATTCCAATTTATGGACCAACAGAAGGTCCGGTGCCACCTGATTCGGCATTTGGAGATCCGGTATATAACAAGCTGGTAGATGTCTGCGGTGGTCACACCGGTTATATGAGCGATTATCACCACCATGTAATTACCTTGATACAACAATGTAATTTAGCTAAGCAAACAATTCTTGGTTATGCCTTAGATGGCTTTCCAATCTACACAACCCTGGGCTGTCTCGATAAGAAGTGTGCAAAGACTGCTCTAATGAAGTCTGGTTACCTAAAAACTGGTAATCCCAAGACAAACTCTTGGAGCGCTTACACACATAAAACTTCCAAGTTAAAAAATGTTTTAGATGCTTGCAATGGTCGCACGCAACCTGATGGAACTTATGGTTATCACGCGACAACTAATTTTCCATACATCATCGGTTGTTTCACTGGTACCGCAACTCTTCCTACTGGACGCGCAGCAGAACCAATGCCACCAATGGGAGGAGAACCACCAGTTGGAGGACCACCACCAAAGGGAGGACCACCACCAAAGGGAGGGCCACCACCAAAGGGAGGACCGCCACCGATGGGTCCACCACCAATGGGAGCACCTGCTTAGCCATAAAAGTTTGCATTCACTCTTGATCACGCTTAAAACTCCGTCGCAAGCCCACTGCTTTCTAGGATAAATTAGCCCCCTGCCCGAATCCCCTCGGCTACACCACAGAAGAAAATTTAGGAGTACGTGCAATGCCTACCGGAAAAGTTAAATGGTTTTCCCTTGAAAAAGGCTTTGGATTTATTGCATCCGATGAAGGCGAAGATGTTTATCTAGCCGGATCAGCACTCCCAGAAGGCATTGCAACCGTTAAGCCTGGAACAAAGCTTGAGTTCAGCGTGATTGATTCTCGTAAGGGACCACAAGCAATGTCTGTGCACATCATTGATGCACCGGTTTCACTCGCAGAAAATTCACGTGTTAATAGCGATGATCTCGCGGCGATGATTGAAGACACCATCAAGATTCTTGATCGTGTGGGAAATGGTCTTCGTCAGGGACGCCACCCATCAGGTGCGGAAGCAGAACGCCTCGGTCGTGTTCTTCGCGGCATCGCTTCCCAACTAGAAGCTTAAATACCGCTGCGCCTACTGCGGCGGATTG
>JBMOHW010000487.1:0-1650 GCA_049317665.1 Terrimicrobiaceae bacterium
CTGCTTTTGATGCATCAATCTGCGCCCTCGTCAGACCAATTTCAAGGCCGAACTTCTCCGGAGCAAATTTGGCCTCTGCAGCCTTGATGATTGATTGACTCTGAGCCTCACTAATTTTGAATGGCTGAATGGCTTCAGCGACACGGGCATCAACCACTGCCTTAGCGGCCACCGCTTTTTTCTCTTCTACTTCAGCTTCGGCCAATTGAGTTCTTAATTGCCGTTGAATAGCTAAGTCTGGTTCTGCCTCAAGTTTTGCGCGAAGTTCTTGTACCTTTAGTTGTGACTCAGTGACTGCTGTGTTTGCTTGAGCAGCGAGTCGTTTAAGCTCTTCTGGTTCTCTGGCGGCAGTCCTACGCTCGGCCCGAACAGCCGTAATGCCCTTGTACCGATCCTCTCCAAACGTACCAGCCCCAAGCGACTCCACAAGTCGTGCGGCTTGCTCTGGGTTCTGATCAGCGATCGTCAGAATGTCTTGAAATGCACGCTTTTCGACAGGATCTGTCTCAGCGTTCATGCGATCTCGAAGCAGCGTCTTTGCTGTTTCTAAGTTTGCCTCAAAGGCCAGCAGAAGCTGCGATGTGAATCTTTTTGAGTTATTGAGCTTATCTGCGCTCATTCCTTCGCTAATCAGTTTCAGGGCATCAAGCTGCTGCTTATTTCCACCAACCATTAAACGCTGCAGCTCATCAAATGTGCGCTCGGCTGGTGGTTTTGCAAAAAACGAATTCAGTCCAGCCTGATACTGCTCCTGTGCTAATCTTGCTTGCTCTTGTGCTGCTCTTGCTTGCTCACGCACAGCTCTGGCGTCCTCGCGCTCTAGCGCTCGCGCTTGTGCCTCTGCGCCAACAGCACCAATTCTGAATCCACCGAGTGCCGCCTCGAAAGGACTTTGCACGTCGACTGCGTAGTTGATCGGAGGTTGGAACGGATTGATGGTGGCCATGTTCTATTCCTTAAAACCCAAAGCCAAGACCAGCCTTACCGCCTGCACCGTACTGGAACCCAAGCACCTGAGCCGGAAGGTTGAACAGGCCACCGTATGCTTTTGCTTCGCCAAGCTCTCCACCAGCTCGTGCTGCCCCTTGCTGGGCCAGTAAGTTGGCCACATTGGTCCCAGACTCCATTCCAGCAGCTCCGACACCGGCAGCAGAACGCTGGCCCAATTGCGTCATGCCTCCCAGTCGGCCATATTGCTGCTCGATAGCTTGGCTAAGCAAAGCTGGTCGGAATTGTGCGAGTGCACCTTGAATGTTGCCACCGCGCAGACCACCAGTGGCCGAGGCACGCTGGAGCAATGCTTCTTCACCCTGCCGAGCCAATTCCTGGAAGGTCTGACCTCCTCTAATGCGCTCAATGGCAGCTTGCTCTGCTTCTGGACCTTGTAGACCAAGAAGCGCCTGCTGCTGCTCAAGCGCAGGTGTCCCAGCCTCGACATAAGGCTTTAGCAATGCTTGCAGTGCGTCAAATTGCCTGCGCTGCTCTGCAATGCCTTCACCTGCTGCGCCTGCTTGAATTCCTGCGGCCTCGCTTGCTGCACCGGCCTGCATTGTGCTGCCAATCAACGAAGAACCTGCAACGATTAAGCCGGTTACTGGATCAGGCATGGCTGAACTCCTTCATGTAGTCTTCAAATTTCTCGCCATATAA
>JBMOHW010000488.1:0-1648 GCA_049317665.1 Terrimicrobiaceae bacterium
GATATCCTTCAGCGTGAGCTGCTTGCTTGTAAGCTGAAGTTTGAATGCCTTCAGTATGTGAAGCAAAACCGCGAGCATTAGTGAACCAACCTTCAGCGTGAGCATATTCACCAGATGCTGTTGAGAAAAATCCTTCAGCATGTGCAGCTATGCCCAATGCTGATGTGCCCCATCCTTCAGAGTGTGATGCTTGACCCAATGCATATGTGCTTCTGCCTTCTGCATGGGAGCCCAAACCAAATGCTGATGTCTGATATCCTTCGGAGTGAGAAGCAATGCCTCTGGCTCTGTTGTCAAATCCTTCTGCGTGAGCTGCAAATGCACCTCTTTCAGTGGCATTCATTGCACCTTCAGCATGGCTAAACGGTCCCCATGCTGATGTCATCAAGCCTTCTGCATGAGTACCAATTTCAGCAGCTGAGGTGTACAATCCTTCTGCATGTGATGCATGCCCTCTTGCTACTGTTTGTATGCCTTGTGCATGAGAGTAATCACCAGAAGCTATTGTGAAGAATCCCTCAGCATGAGATGCAGTACCTAAAGCAGATACTCCTATGTTCTGAGCATGTGCAAATTCACCCAAGGCTAATGTAATATACCCTTCAGCATGACCAGCTGTTCCAAATGCTGATGTAGCCAGACCTTCTGAATGTGTCCATGAGCCAAATGCACGCGTGGCAAATCCTTCAGCATGTGAACCCGTACCATATGCAGATGTGGCAACACCTTCAGAGTGTGAATAGGGGCCATATGCTTGAGTGTAGAAGCCTTCAGCATGTGACACAATACCAAATGCTGATGTTTGAAATCCTTCAGCATGTGCATATTCTTGACCAGCTATTGTGAAACCACCCTCAGCATGTGAAAATTGACCTCTGGCAATGCTCCTGTTACCTTCGGCATGTGAACCCAGACCAGACGCCACAGTAAAGAAATTTTGCGTATGGAAATAATCACCAGAGGCCACAGTAAACAATCCTTCAGCGTGTGCGTAATCACCTCTTGCAGAAACACCCCAACCCTCTGCATGAGATCCAGCACCAAGGGCCAGTGTTTGAATTCCTTCAGCATGGGATGCAGTACCTGTAGCAGATGTTTGTTGACCCTCTGTGTGTGCATAACTGCCAAGAGCTCTTGTAGCGAGTCCCTCTGCATGTGAAGCAAGTCCATAAGCAGATGTGGCAACACCTTCAGAGTGTGAATAGGGGCCATATGCTTGAGTGTAGAAGCCTTCAGCATGTGACACAATACCAAATGCTGATGTTTGAAATCCTTCAGCATGTGCATATTCTTGACCAGCTATTGTGAAACCACCCTCAGCATGTGAAAATTGACCTCTGGCAATGCTCCTGTTACCTTCGGCATGTGAACCCAGACCAGACGCCACAGTAAAGAAGTTTTGCGCATGTGCATAATCACCTGAAGCTACTGTGAACCATCCTTCAGCATGTGCATAAGCTCCATGTGCTGATGTCCAAAGACCCTCAGCATGTGATCCTACTCCCCTGGCAAGTGTATTAACACCTTCTGCATGTGCAGCTATGCCTGCAGCAGATGTACCTTGACCTTCTGTATGAGCATAATCAGCAAATGCACGTGTGAAAAAACCTTCTGAGTGAGATGCCACACCATAAGCTGATGTACCCCA
>JBMOHW010000489.1:0-1647 GCA_049317665.1 Terrimicrobiaceae bacterium
TATTAAATGAAGATCTGCGTGTTGCCGCGTTAGAGGCACTTAAAATACCAAGGGAAACAGCTCGCAAACATGCTCTCACCTTCTGCTGGGAAAATTGCGCGCAACAGTTTCTTGATAATATTGCCTATGCACGCGGCACAGCCTTACTCGGAACCGGAACTCAAGAACTCCAAGGACGCAGCGAGAAAAAGGCGAGCGTCCAAAACAAGAGTCTGTCAACACTCTCCTGATCGCGTTTTCTCAGAAAACCCCCGTCCACATAAAAAACACTAGCTAACTTAACGCGTCTCGACAAAGATACTCTATGCTAGCCCCTCAGAGCATTCTGGGCTGGAGACGCCATGAACCTGTCACCTGACGAAATAGAACGCTATGCGCGACATTTGGTGTTACCTGATATCGGCGGCTCAGGGCAACAGAAACTCAAATCAGCGCGTGTTCTCGTTATTGGCGCGGGCGGATTGGGAGCTCCTTTGTTGCAATACATTGCAGCTGCAGGCGTCGGAACAATTGGTATCGTTGATGATGATCTTGTGACGCTGTCAAATTTACAGCGTCAAGTCATTCATGGAAGCGATGCAATTGGCCAACTCAAAACAAAGAGCGCCCAGTCAGCTCTCTTGCGGCTCAATCCGCATATTTCCATTGAACAGCATAGTTTAAGACTAAACGAAAAAAATGCGCGGGAAATTATTGCGCATTATGATATCGTTGCCGACGGATCAGATAATTTCTCAACACGATACCTCGTTTCAGACAGCTGCTTTTATGAAGCCAAACCGCTCATAACCGCTGCAGTCGGAGGCTTTGATGCGTCGCTTACAACCTTGCGTCCATTTGAAACAGATGCTGATGGAAGACCTCGGCCAACCTACCGCTGCCTGTTTCCAGAAGCGCCGCCACCAGGGACTATTCCCTCTTGTGAGGAAGCAGGCGTCCTTGGCGCACTAACAGGCATTGTTGGTTCAATGATGGCGCTTGAGATCATACGAGAAATTGTCGGCTTTGGCGAAAGCCTTGTCGGACGCCTCATGCTAATTGATACGCAGATGATGCGTTTCGAGACCATACGCTATACGCATGATCCCGATAATCCACTAAATGGCGTTAACGCGCGGCAATAACAGCGATTTCGACCTTATAATCTCGCGTGACTAATTTGGCTTCAATTGTTGCGCGTGCTGGCGGATGAGCTTTATCAACCCACTGATCCCAGACGCTATTCAATTCCGCGAAGGAAGAGATATCTGAAAGATAAATGGTGGCGGATAAAATTTTTGCCTTTTCCGTGCCGACTTCTGACAAAATCTCATCAATTAAAGCAAGAATTTCTTGCGTTTGTTCTGCAACGGATCCGCCTTTAGTTTTTTCTGCGACTTGGCCTGCCGTATACACCGTGGACCCATGCACGACGGCTTTGCTCATACGCGCTCCTGCGCCAATACGTCGAATATCATTCATCTGCTTGCCCCTAACCTCTTCTCCATGGGTTTAGGGGGAACAAGAGATGCGAGCAAGCGCCTGAGCAATAAAACTACGGTGCTCTGGACAAGTTGAAGACTGCTTTCTATAAGCCCCCTTCCACTTCTTGCGGGCCCAGGTAGCTCAGTTGGTAGAGCATGCGACTGAAAATCGCAGTGTCGGTGG
>JBMOHW010000490.1:0-1643 GCA_049317665.1 Terrimicrobiaceae bacterium
AAGTTCACATTGTTCTGACTCGCACCCGTCTGGATGTTGGGGATGAAAAGCGGCAAGTCACGATTTGCGCCGTTCATCGTAAACCGGATGATGCTAAAGTGGTACTGCGATGCGTCCTTCAGCAGCGCGGTGTCGCGAGTCTCGTTGAACCGAATCTGCGGGTCGGGAGGCGCCAGACCGCTCGCCGGTAAGTCGTCCGTCGTATTGTTGATGATATCCGCATTATAGTAAACATAGTCCGGCTCGTCCACAGTGCCGCCGACAAAAGAATAGTTCCCAGAATAAGACATTTCTATACATAAGCACGAGTTTATTTTCTGATTTTATCATAAGTCACCCCAATAACAAAGTCGTCCGCGCTCAATCCGCTGCTGTCTATAGCAGCCTTGTACTCTTCCAACGACTTTGGCGCGTAAAACAGTCGCACAGCGGCGTGACGACCGCAAGTCGCCACCGATGGCTTTGATGACTGAAACGCGTGTGTATTGTAGTAGACCGGACGACCGCTCGCTTTCAGCAGATTCGTTAGCGACGGATAGGCGATGTTAAGTTGCTCTAGTCTGGATTGGCTCAAACCTATCTTTTGCTCTTCCGGCGCATCCCCATACGGGTCAAAGAACTCAATTCCACCCTTCTTCTTCATTAGCGCCGTCCAATGACCGACAGTCGGGGCTGCGTTGGGAAAGAGCAATATTGCGCGTCCCTTCATATCAAACAATTGGTCTGCCGTGCTTAGTGATTCCAATTGCGGGTAGTTCCATATCTTGATATCGGAGCCAAGCAACTTTTTTATATCATCGTCGCCCAAAGGGTATTGCTTCAATTTGCTGATTCCACCGCGCTCCATTCTATCTGGTGCTTTTTTTATTTCTATGATTAGAGATGTCGTTGGGTTATCCTCCTTGGTCGCCCTTCACTACTTACAGAGGCGGTGATGCTGTTGGATACTTAGGATTGGCTTATGTTGCGAATGCCGTGGTGACCGGAACAGCGCCCCTTCCCGCCAACGCTTTTTGGTCGCTGATTACTCCGACGGGTGGTGGTGGTGTAAGCAATCCGCTTACTTCAAATCTGGATTGTGGTACTTTTGATGTGACGAACGCAACGACATTCAACGGGACAACGGTGGAGTGCGACACCATCGACCCTAAGCCCGGCAGTCTCGCCACCTTCATTGATGTGAATCAGTCCCTCCGCGTCGCCGGAGCCGGAAACGACCTTGAAAGCGTTAATGATGTGGCGGGACGAGTGGGCACGGTGACCGCCACGAGCCTCAACGATGTCTTTGACCGCGCCGCCGGCATCGCCTCTTACAACGCCGGGACTAAGACGACCGTCTTCAACACGGCGCCCATCGTCCCGACGAGCGGTGTGGAGGTGGTCGGCTCCGTGTCGGCATCGGCGGATGTGGTTAGCAGTTTCGGCTTGAACAACTACAGCCTTTCAGCCATCGGCTCGTCTTACAACATCGTCGGCGGGTTCTACAAGACTTCCGACCAGAGCGTCCCGACCGGTGCGCACGACATCACTTGGGACGCTACATACGCGTGGGGGGACGCTCTGAACTGCTTCTCAATCACGCCGGGCTCCTCAGCAATCACTTGCGCAGTGAGGGGCGTGTATGAGATATCAGTCAATATGAA
>JBMOHW010000491.1:0-1641 GCA_049317665.1 Terrimicrobiaceae bacterium
CGCGTGTGCAGCCGCATCCAAGATGCGCGCGAGTTGCTCGGCATCCGGGCCCGGCGCCATCAGCCGCTTGGGCAGGATGGTCTGACGCAATTGCAGAAGCTCCGAGAGCGCGCTCGGCCTGTCATTGAGTGGCATATTTTCATTGCACGGCGTGCATTACCTTGGTCACTGCACCAGGGGTGAGTCGAAAGAACTCAAAATGATCCCTTCGACCTGCGCCTGTCCAACTAGTAAACCCATGTATTGGTGCAAGGCCTTGGCGCGTGATTGCAGGGCCAGTTGCGCCGCCACACGCTCGCTCACGTCCACAAAAGCCAGCGGCTTGCCCTCGCGCCGCTCGCGTATCTCGATGATGTGAAAACCAAAGCGGGTGTGTACCAGGCGCGGCAAAACACCCGGGCCCACAGGCACCTCAGTTTGAAAGAACAAAACGTTGGCCAATTCGGGCGTACAGTCCTGTGGGCCAAGCCAGCCCAGGTCGCCACCTTGGGTGCTACTCGGGCAGTTAGAAAGCTTCGCCGCCAGCTTGCCAAACAAATCTATGGGAACGTTTTTGCCAAGCAGGCTAATGAGCGCCTTGTCAGCATGCACGCTGAGTAACTGTACGTTCACGCCTGGTGTCACCGCAAACAGGATATGGCGCAAATGCACCGCCTGGCCGACCAGGTACTGATTTTTTCGTGCGTCAAAGTAGCGCTGGCATTCCTCTTTTGTGGGCGCTGGAACTTGCACCGCTGCATCCACCATGGCCTCTAGCACGCTGCGCTCGGATTCGCCAAGCACTGGCGCCTCCAACATTGCGGTGCGGGGCAAAAGCTCCATGTGCACCGCCTGCTGGCGCAGCAATTCGGTATAGGCTAGTTCACGCAGGCTTTCTTCATCTGGCCGCGCGTTCGGGCTATGTAGGGCGATGCCGTTGATGGTTGCGATCGCGACCGGGTCCAGCGAGGCCATCTGGGAGCCGCAGCCGCAAGTACCGCCACCGCACCCCTTACTGACAATTGAGGATGTACTCATGCTGTGTCCTTAAATTATTGGCGCTTAGCGGGCGTTTCTGCTTAGTGGCTCACGCTCGACCATCCCCAGGCGCCGACTGCGCACCAGTTGGTAGGGCCGCACCAAGTAAGCCACTGTGCCAAAGCCGCTCCACACATGCACCAGGCGAGTAAACGGGAAGATCAAAAAGATCGACATGCCCAGAAACATATGCAGCTTGAAGACCCAGCTAGCGTCATTCAACAATTCCGGCGCTCCGGCTTGGAATGTGGCGATGTGCTGGGCCCAATCGGCTAATTTCAACATCATGCTGCCGTCCAGATGCTGGGCGGACAGCGGAATGGTCGCCAGTCCCAAGGCCAGTTGCAGCCATAGTAAGACCAACAGCACAATGTCACTGGTTTTGGAGTTAACGCGGATGCGCACATCGCCCAGTCGGCGCTGCAGCAGCATGCTCACGCCGATAAATCCCAGGATGCCGAAAGCACCGCCCGAGACCATCGCCATGATTTGCTTGCTGCCTGCACTGATGAAGGGCTCGTACAGGAAATGGGGTGTCAACATGCCCAGTGTGTGCCCGCCAAGTAGGAATAAAACGCCGACGTGAAACAGGTTACTACCCCAACGCAACTGGCCCGCTCGCAG
>JBMOHW010000492.1:0-1625 GCA_049317665.1 Terrimicrobiaceae bacterium
TTTACAATAAGAATTCTACCATCTTCATATATTTTTTTTGCATCAGATTCAATCTTTTTTTCTTGAGATTTTGAACTATAAGATTGTATAACACCCATTAGTTCCGCAACATCGGGATACTGATTGATGTCTTTTTTTTCTAAATTCTTACCTATTCTATCAAAATCTTTAACTAATTGTAAAACTTCTAATGCGTGTGCAGTAGAAGAAAAATCTAAATGATTAAAAATCCAATCAACATATTTGTAATTTGTTGCTTTTGTAAATTCATCATTTAAAATTGTGTCTAAGGTTTGCATATCATACTCACCCATATACTTTTTAAGTAATGTTTCTCTTCTGCCTTCAGATAGGACAAATTCGGAAAATTTCATAATGATAAATATACTATAAATTAAAAAACCCCATCAAATTTTGTGGAGATGATGGGGGTTAGATTGTGGATGTGGACCCGGAGGGAGTCGAACCCTCGTCCGAAATGTCAAACCATAAATGGACTACACGTTTATTCAATTAGTTCTCAACTGACAAATAGGAAGTTACAGATTAAGATAATCACTTCCAAAAATCCCCAAACTGGATTTTCAAGAGCCGTCTGATTTGCTCCAACACTCTACAGTGGTGTTACACTGTGAGCACTTATGTTCCTAGGCGTATGTGCACCGGCCCGAATGTCGTACTCTACTAATTAAGCAGCTACAACGCTTTCTTCTCTGATAAGACCAAGAGTAGAAAGTTTAGAAATGGTTTTGCCATTTAAAGTTTGAATCATATTATAAGGAGTTAATCCTGCTCCTACGTGCCCATTTACATTTTATACACCCGTCAAAACCAGGCGGGCCCATAATTGTTTCAAATAACTTTTGTAAATATAAGAATAAATACTCAATATTCAAAACAAAAGAATATTTATAAATAAAATTTCTGTGAAATTCATATTAGAAGAAGATGATGAGGACTTAACATTATTCAAAGCGTTAAGATTATATACGAGGGGTAAAATTGATGAGGATGAACTTGATGGTGCGGATAAAGACATCTATAGCATCTCTCGTGCAAGTAATCCTGCTCAATCTGTTATCACATTTGAATTTGCGGATGACGAAAAGTTATTTGAATTATTGGGATTAGATGATGATGACGGATGGTTTGCTAGACGGGTTATTGATTCATACTCAAATATTGATATTGAAAGTTATGAAAGTATGTATGATGATTTTATTCAGGGGTACGGCTCACTTTTTTATAACTTTAATGAAGAAAATTTGAAAAAGCTTCAAGAAATTTCACTAATGATTATTGGAAAGAAAATTGAATTAAGTAGTGAATCGGACAACTCTCTTTTGGCAAAAACTTTAGATGAACTTTTTGGAAGTGAGGCGAGTAATATGGTTAGTGATTTTCATACGTACCTTAATGAAGAAATTAGAATAACAGCCAAAGAGTCAATCACAGAAGAGTTAAATTCTTTTTTAAATGATATTGGTTTTAAATTATATAGGAATTTTGATATGCTTACATCAACTCCCGCAAATCTTATAATGTGGTATTTGCAACTTAACGAGAAAGATTTAGATTTTGAGGATTTATTTGAGCGAATTTGTGAATCGGTAAAAACAAATAAT
>JBMOHW010000493.1:0-1624 GCA_049317665.1 Terrimicrobiaceae bacterium
GTGTAACGCTTCAGTACGATGGCGACCTGACCAAAATTCGATTCATTGAGCAGTCGGCTAGCGCCAAGCTCAACATCACCTATTACGCTTGAGGTAGTCATGGAAATCAGCAACGACACATCACAGGGCGTCGATTACCTGTACTACTTCACCACGCAGCTTCCGCAAGACTTGGCGCGTCTAGCCGCCCTTCGCGAAGAACTGCAAGTGCGCCAGGGCGCCATGTCGGCGGTAGAAGACGCCACCCGGATGCGTGACGAAGCGGCTCAAATTTTGGCCAGTGCCAAAGAAGAAGCCGATGCGCTGAAGGCGGATACCAAGGCCAAAAACGCCGATGCTGCGGCTAAGAAGAAAGCGCAGGACGCCCGTGAAGATGCGCTGACCCAGCGCGAAAATGAATTTGCATCAGCTTGCGACGCCCGTGAAGCCGACTTGTCGGCTCGCAAAACGCAGGCCGACCGAGCGGAAGAAATTATCGCCTCTCGCCAGTCCGTTTTGGACGCTCGCGAGGCGCAGTTAGCGAACGATGTGGCTGCGCTTGACGCGCGGGTCAAAGCGTTCCAAGATAAGGTTGCGGCGCTGAGCGCCTAACCGTACCGGCGAGGTTCACCGGGGGCTTTTCAGGAGCCAGTGATGAGTGATGAGGATTTATTAGCGGAAGTACCCGCGCCGGAACAGGTAGCGACGGCAGCACCTGAGCCCGATGTTTCAGCGCCGGAAGTTGAAGAGCAGGCAGAGGCACCCAAGACCTTCACACAAGAAGAGCTTGATGCGATTGTCAGCAAACGGCTTGCAAGAGAGCAGCGTAAGTGGGAGAGAACTCAGCAGCAGAAAGCGCCGGCTCAACCGGCAGAACTGCCGCCAGCCGACCAGTTTGAAAGCGTAGAGGCGTATGCCGATGCGCTGGCCGCTCGCAAGGCGGAACAGCTAATTCAGCAGCGAACAGTTCAGCAGCAGCAGGCTGAAGTTCTTGAGGCTTATCACGACCGCGAGGAAGAAGCGCGGGGCAAGTACGATGACTTTGAACAGGTCGCGTACAACCCGAATCTTCCGATTACGAACGTGATGGCTGAGACGATTCATTCTTCGGACATTGGACCTGACCTAGCGTATTACCTTGGGTCTAATCCGAAAGAAGCTGACCGTATTTCCCGGCTATCGCCGTATTTGCAGGCCAAAGAAATTGGTCGGCTGGAGGCCAAATTGGTCGCCGAGCCGGTAACAAAACGGGTATCTAACGCGCCTGAGCCGATTCAACCGGGCAAACCGCGTGGTGCTACGGCACCGAGTTTTGATACCACTGACCCGCGTTCGATTAAAAGCATGACGACCAGTCAGTGGATTGAAGCCGAGCGGCAACGCCAGATTAAGAAGCTGGAAGCGCAAAAATTTCGCTAATAGGAGCCCATAATGGCTAACTCATTGCTTACGATTGATATGATCACTCGGAAGGCTCTCGAAATCCTCGAGAACAACCTTGTGCTTTCCCGCAACGTGAACCGTCAATACGACGATTCCTTTGCCGTCGAGGGCGCCAAAATTGGCTCAACCCTGCGCATCCGCCTGCCCGACCGCGCGCTCGTCACCGATGGCGCCGCCCTTCAAGTGCAGGACGACAACGAAC
>JBMOHW010000494.1:0-1621 GCA_049317665.1 Terrimicrobiaceae bacterium
GTTTGGTCTAAAGAAGAACCCATTAGTGCCATCGGATCCTTCTACGTTTTGAGCAACCGCAGTGACCTCAATTACGCCGCCTACTATAATACCTGGGCTCAGTGTCACACGACTACTGGTGCCTGGAATGAATATACTACCAGAGACAGGTCCGGGCGGACTAGGTGCTCCAGCTTGCCCGCTGGTACCGGACGTGCTGATAGTTTGTACAGTGCCAGGTCTGCGCCACATCAGCTGTTGTTAATCACTGCAAGTTCTGTCACACTGGCTATACCAGCAGCACTTACTTGTAGCACTGCAACTTTGGTCACGCTAGGAGTTACTGCCAAATACTCAACACCGCCAGCAGTAATTAACATGCTGCCAGTTGATGCTGTAGGTGCTGACCCAGTAGCAACATAAGTGTCTTGATTTACTGCCACACGCACAATTGAAGTGGTATTACCCACCGCAGCACTTGCTTGGCTTGAGCCAGAAGTGGTAAAGTTTTGTACCGTGCCAGGTTGAAAGGCACCTTGAATCAAATAAGCCATTATTTGTTATCCTTATTTAGATCTGCCACATCCACAGGACGAAACAGATTTACAGTTTGCCCAAACACTCCTGGAATCATAGCAGGTTGGTTACGCACCTCCGAAGGTGTAGGTGCTGGCGGATGTCTTTCCGCCAGTCTACTCATGGTTTCTGCGTAGGTCTGAAATTGTGTGCTCATATTATCTAGAGATTCCGGCAATTTCCATCATACGGCGCAGTTCATTACCACCGTCATGTCCCATGCGGTCATGTTGTCCAGATATCACAGGAATTGTAGTCTGCCCAGTTGACTTAGGACCATTCAACCCACCACTGTACATCATGGCGTCATCTGTGCCTACTTCATCAGTGGGATAGTCTGGCTCGTTGTCTGTAGCATCTGTATCGCCATATGCTTCATTCATTTCATCGCATTCGCAATCACTGCAACCGCATGATGAGCATGTCTCGTCGCTGTAGTCATGATCCATAGAATAGATAGCATCCATTTCAGAATCATTGTCAGTCATGCTATGCATGTCATCACCGTGGTCTTGAGAGCCGATCCCAGCTGATTTCAACAGCATGGCCAACTGCATTGCATCTTCGTCTGTGGCAGTAACTGTAAGAGTTTGTGCAGGACCGCCGTGACTGTCGTTGTTCATGCTCATGTTTATGCTCATGGATTCAGAAATCATGCTTTCAACTTCACGATTGAAACTGTCGTAGATGCCTTTTCCGTAACTTACACTGCCGCCTGTCTTGGGTGCAGACCCACCAGTTGCCACAGAACCAGAACTGGTAGTTTCATCTACTGCTTTTTTATTGTGTTTTTTATTGTGTTTTTTCTCGTCGTATTCAATATCTTTGGTCACTCGACGACCAGCACGTTCAGCTTTGTTGTCTTCGCTGCCACGACGTGGACCACGAATACCGTCTTTTTTCTTTTCGTCGTATTCAATATCTTTAGCTACTCGACGACCAGCACGTTCAGCACGATTGTCACGTTTGTTAGTGGATTCTTCGTCCATTTTCATTTCGTCGTTTTGTTGATTCTGCATGTAGTCATCCACAGCAGTCATCATGCCTTCAATCTTGGCCAACTTGG
>JBMOHW010000495.1:0-1621 GCA_049317665.1 Terrimicrobiaceae bacterium
GGGACCTGCTGAATGGCGGACAGAAAACAACTGCCAATCCAACAGTGCTCTCTGAAAGCCCGTTTCGCACGCAGTCGGGTCGCTCGATTTTCAATTTCTAGGGGGTGCGCAGGGCGATCGCAAACGTGACCGACGGTACGTCAAATACGGTCATGATCTCGGAGGTCGTGACCAATGTCTCCCTTTCGAACGAACCTCCCGACTCGCGAGGATGTTGGTGGATAGATCATGGCGTCGCCTACTCGCATTGGAAGACTCCGAACTGCCTCGACCCGGACGTAGCGAGCGGGCAGGGTTTCACCGGTTGCTCATCCACAAAAAGAGGCGTGCCGCCGATAGCTGTTGGCGTGGGCGGTTTTCCAGGGGAAATGCATGCGGCACGGAGCCGCCATCCTGGGGGTGTCAATGCGACGTTTGTCGATGGTTCGGTGCGATTCATAGATGAGTCGATCGCATCGGACGTGTGGACCGGCCTCGGCTCAATGGATGGCGGTGAATCGGTGCGCACCGACTGAACATCGATGAAGAAATCAATATGAACTGGAAACTTCTTCTCGAAGCATTAGCTGGTCAAGCTCCTGGCTTTACGGATGCCGACACTCGGAAATTGCGGCTTTTCGTGTCGGGAGTCGGGTTCATGGCTGTTTTTCTCTCATGGACAGCGATCGCTTGGATGTGTGCTCCGCCAGCGCCTGTCGCCGTTCGGGGTACGCTCGCCTATCAGGGATCTCCTGTAGAGCAAGGTGAGATCGAGTTTTCGCCGGCGGCTGGGGAGAAAGCTCAGCGTCATTCGATAAAAGTCGAGATGGGTAAGTTCCTGCTGCCTGCTTGGCAGGGCCTCCTCCGTAATCGGAGGTATGTTGTTAGGGTCAAGGCCTACAGGAAGACCGGACGGGTCTACGAAAACGCCGATCCTCAGGAGTCGGCAGACGAATACGAGCAGTATCTGCCGGGGAAATACAACTCGGATTCGGAGTTGTCGTTCGTTGCCGACCGTGCCTCCCTCTCGAAGAGCCTCGAGTTCGACTTACGGTGATCCGTGGCGGTATTCTCGCTCCCGCAATGGATCCCCATCTCGAACGGGCATCATCGGGTACCCGAGCCATGCGGTATGCAGCCCCCTCCCGCCGTGGTTTCACGCTCGTCGAGCTGCTCGTCGTCATCGTCGTCGCGGTGCTGTTCCTCGGCGTGATGATTCCCGCGATCGACGCCTCGCGCGAGGCGGGGCGGCGGAATGAATGTGCCCGGAACCAGGCCCGGATCGGCACGGCGATCCTCGCCTGGCACGAGTCGCACGACCGCTTCCCGACGGGCGTTGGCTTCAGCGACGAAGCGAATGGCTGTGCCTCCTCCAAGGGCTTTTATTTCTGGACATTTACGCTCCTCCCCTGGCTCGGCCATGCCGACGTGGCGGCCATGATCGGCCCTCAGACGTGGTCGGGCGAACCTGGCACGGCGGAGTCGTTCCGGGCTTTCCGAGAGACGATTCCCGTCTATCGCTGTCCCTCCGATACCCACGTCCCGATCACGGTGCCGGCGCTCGGGATGATCGACCAGACGCAGAGCAACTACGTCGGCTGCTTCAGCCCGCATGGCTTCGCGGTCGAGCCGGAGGCGAATG
>JBMOHW010000496.1:0-1620 GCA_049317665.1 Terrimicrobiaceae bacterium
TAGTTATAATTAACTATCGTGGCGAGAACGGAAAACCGTTTTTAGTGCCAGATGAAGAGTTTATGCAAGGGCTTGCTGATATTCGTGATGCAATCAGCGAGGTTTCACCAATAGAATCCCAAGAAATGTTTGGGGCAAAATCGGAGTATCCATACCATGACTGGAAAGAAGAGCCTAGTGGAGTTGGGATTGTCGCTGGGATTCAAAATCGCAGACCCGAACAGTCCGATATACAAAGAGGGCTTGACGATTTCCGTGAATCCTTTGTCGGATCAGTTAGAGAAACAATCAGACAATCGGGAAAAGAACCCAAGTTCTCCCTCAGAGCAGAAGAAGTAGCTCCTGAGAGTAAGTATTCTTTAGCGTTGGGCAACATAGACCCAACCACGTTCTTAGTCTCAGAGAAAAACCCCAACAACACAGGCAACCTAGCGTTTATGCCAGGTTCCGCACCATTTGCCAAATACCCTATTCGCCTACCTGTTGGTACGCATGACGACATTAGTGATCAAGGTTATGGAGCAAATCACATCCTTAGAAGGATGCAGACTGACGTTAAACGTAGACCCGCTGAAGTTACCAAAGAGCGTTTAGAAGACCTAATCCTGCATATCGAAAGTCTTGGCAAACGGTTTAAACGGATATACCGCAGCGGACCTCAGTTGGTTCTTTACGATCCACTAACAGACGATGCTATGTTCGTAAGACAACTAGCGGATCATTACGAAGTACAGAGTATGTATAGTGATGCCCGCATTCCTACCAAGTACGGCAATGCCGTCTGGTCTGGCAAAAATATACAACCGCCAGAAGCTAAAAAATTTGAAGAAAAGCAACGTGGCATTCTGGTACAAGCCAGCAAGGAGGGTCGTGTTGAGCCTAAGCCTGTTGGAGTTAGGGTAAAGCGTGTTCTTAACCCAAATCAAATAGAGGCAGAAGCAGATAAAGAGCCAACCAAGGGAACTTTATCGCTTAAGAAGAAGATGTCTTTACGTGCGCCAGATACACTAGAGTTTAGACTCTTCTTCAAAGGCAGCAAGATTTTGAATGAGGACGGTAGTCCAAAGGTTATGTATCACGGCACAACCGAAGATTTTAATGAATTCATTATTTCTAAAAAGGCAAATCGGACTGGTATGCCTGATGGGTTTTACTTTACATCTTCAGTAGACGAGGCAAACGACTACGCAAAAGAAACAGAAGGTGCGAATGTTATGCCAGTCTACTTAAACATTAAAAATCCATTTAATCTTAAAGGTAAAAACAAAATTACCAATGAAATGGTTATGCAATTCAGAGATGAATTGCGTAAAGAAAACCCTGATTTGCCATTTGACTGGATTAAATCGAAGGTAGATATATTTAAAGAAAACACTAAAGCTGGTAGATTCCCGTTCCCAAACATTACTTTCTCTACCGATGCAATGAAACGTGTGTTTGAAGTTGGTGGCTATGATGGTTTACTTGACGGGGATAGACACGTTGTTGCATTTGAATCAAATCAAATTAAATCTGCATTCAATCAAAGACCCACAGAATCACCTGATATTCGTTACAGTCTAAAAGCTCCTGATACCCCAGAGGTTGATGCCTTTATGAACCGTATAGAGGGTGAGTCTA
>JBMOHW010000497.1:0-1619 GCA_049317665.1 Terrimicrobiaceae bacterium
CCCCGTCACTCGCCGCCCGTCACTCGCCACCCACCACCGTCCCGGTGGTGCTGGTGGTCGCCAATGTCGACGCCCGAAAAAACCAGAACGCCTTCATCCGCGCCATCGAGCCGCTGGCCGCTTCGAACAAATTTGAAGTCCGGTTCTTCGGCCGATGTGGTGATGACGAATACGGACGCGACTTCCAGTCGCTCGTCGCAGCCCGCCCGTGGTGCCATTACGGCGGGATGATCAGCCGCGGGGCACTCCGCGACGAGTTTGCTCTGGCCTCGTTCCTCGCACTGCCAACCCACGAGGACAACTGCCCGATGGTCGTCCTAGAGGCCCAAGCCGCGGGTATCCCCGTCATGGTCTCCAACGTCGGCGGCGTCCCTGACCTCGTCGAACACGAAGTCACTGGCCTGCTCACCGATCCGCCCCGTCCCGAGACAATGCTTAATGCCCTCTCGCGCCTGCTGACAGACCAACCCCTCGCATCCCATCTTGCAAAAAACGGCCGACGGCAGGCCCTAGAAAAATTCCACCCCCGCGTGATTGCCGAACGCCATCTCGAAGTTTATCGAGAGGTGGTCCGTCGAGCAAAGATTTAACCCGCATCGGGGATTGGAGACCTTTTTGGAACACGAATGGACGCTAACTCCGCGGGAGGTTTGCGTAGATGCCTTGGAGCTGCACGGCGACTTCGATCCAGATCGCCGGGCTGGGAGGGAACTTCAACTTCAAAGCGACAGCCACGCTCTCTTGACCGGATGGATGACGTGACAGCCTTCTTCGCGGGCCGCCGCAATTTGATCATCGAGGGCGCCTCCGCCGTGGATTTTGAATTTGTTATCTTCCATCGGCCTCACTCGCCAACCCCGGTGGTGAGTCACTGTTGGCAGCCAAATTTCGAAATAGATCGGAAACGGCTCGGGAATGTCGGCGATGTCCAAAATCACTTCCGCCTTCCAGAACGAACCCGGGGTCAGAGCCCAGAGCACCGTCCGTGGATCTGGTCTCACTGTCATGGATTGCCAGTAGTCATGGAAGCCGGGCAGCCGGGCATGCTGCTGGTAGACATCCTGACCGCTTCCCTGGCATTCGTAGATCAGTCGGAAAATTGCGTCCGCATTTTGCCGGTGCAGGGTCTCGAGGTATCTGGCTTCAAGTTCGGGAAAGGGCCGAAGGGGAAGGACATCAAACTCGGCAAAAAACACCCACGAAAAGACATTTGGGTTTCGTTTTAAATATCTGGAAATTTCTTGGAAAACCCCGATGTAGGACTGGAACTCGTTGCAATGGTCTCTGGTTCGGAGGCGCTGATCCTCGACAAACACGGCGTTGATGTCTCCCAGCTTGCTGAAATTTTCGCGTGTCCCTCCGTAAAGGACCAGAATTTCCTGTGAAGAGCGCTCCTGGCGCCAGTGCTCCCACATCCTAAGCACACACTCAGGCGCTTGGTGGGTGAGTAATGTCGTCAGTGTTTTTTCCATGGCGGAGAGAGGGATGATCGGGTTCAGGAAGTTTGGTGAAACTGAGCAAAGCGATGCGCTCAATCGGCCTCTTCAAGCGAAAAAAGTTCACTCGCATTGGCACAAAGTTTGGCATACCGATCAAGACAATCTTCCCCTTGTAAAACC
>JBMOHW010000498.1:0-1617 GCA_049317665.1 Terrimicrobiaceae bacterium
AATTGGTTGTGCCGTTTGCTGGAAATGTTGCGTTGCCAGTGGTGTCAAATGTCCATTGTGCTGTGTTGCCCGCATAGTTGTTGGTATTGATCACAATGTTGCCGGTGTTGGCCAATTGTATATACTTGTTGTCATCGCCAATGAACTGATTGAAGTATTGATTGTTGCCGGTGTCAAAATGTATGTGGGTGGGCTCGTCAATGATATTGCCCCGCACTCGCAGGTATAAACTATTTGCCAGGGACCCAGGATCTGGTGCAAGATACAGTCCACTCTGTGTGTTGCTGGTGCCTGTGCCGATCACTGCCTCGCCACTGAATGTGACATTGCCGAACGCTCGGTTACCGTTGAGATAGTTTATTGCGATCGTATTGCCAGGCAAGGTAAGGTTGCCAGTTGAGCCAAAGATCCAAGTGTTTGTGCCAGCGGCCGTGATCGATACATTGCCGTTTGCTGTGGGTATGGCGACATTGCTGTTGCCGTTACTAATGCTGGAAGTACTGAGTCCAGAGAGTTGGCTACCATTACCAATGAAATAGTTGCCGGCAACATTACCTGTTGCTGAAATCAACCCACCAGTTAGGATATTACCACCAGTGACGTTACCACTCGAACTCAACGAAGTCAATGTGCCAACACTGGTAATATTTGCTTGAGCATTTGATGTTACTGTTCCAGCTGTGGTTGCAGAAGTAGCATTGGCCACAGTGCCTGTTACATTAGCACCGGTCAGTGAAGTTAATAAACTACCGTTACCAATGAAATAGTTGCCAGTGATGTTGCCGGTAGTACTGATTGTGTTTGATCCAAATGCCGCCAAGAATGTGGCCACATTGGCGTTGCCATATGTTGCGGCTAGACCAGTAAGTTGACTTCCGTTACCAAAGAAATAATTGGCAGTGACGTTGCCGGTGGTTGATACAGTGGTATTGCTGTTGTTGGTTAATACCGCATTGCCGTTAACACTAAGAACGTTTCCGGCACCTAATGTAATGGGTACCGAATTCATATAGATGGTTGAATTGCTGATCCAAAGATCTTTCCATTGTGCAGTGTTACTACCTAAACTGTAAGTAACGTTGGCACTTGGAATAATATTACCAGTGACATTGAGCCCAAGATTGGTGGTCCATGCATTGGCTGAACTCGAAAACAAGAATGTGGCTATGGCATCATTGGCACCTACTGTCATGCCCGATCCATTTGCGGCATTGGCTGTGTTGGCTGTGTTGGCCAACTGTATGGTCTTGGCATCTGTGATCAAGTTACCAATTTGTATGGTATTGCCAGTTACTGTTAAATTACCAGTAACGGTTAAATCGCCTACGCTGAATGCACCACTAAGGTCCAAGTTTCCAGAAATATTAGCATACTGCACGTACAGGCTGCTCCAACGCTGTGTGCCGGATCCTAAATTACGTATGTTTGATGTGTTTGGTACTATGTGAACATTGCTCTGTACTACGCCAATGCCGTTGGGCGCCAGGATCAAGTTGCCATTGGTTGTGGTTGTGAGTATGGTGTTGTTGGCAATTCGAACATTGCTCAGCACCGGACCTGCCGCAAAAACCTGATCAAAGTTCAGGTTGGTTTCGTTGAAAGCGGTTCTTAGCGGAT
>JBMOHW010000499.1:0-1617 GCA_049317665.1 Terrimicrobiaceae bacterium
GGCTGGATCGGATTCTCGCCGTAAACTGCTGCGGAACTCGCGAAGCAGAGCTTTTTCACTCCATGGCTCCGGGCGGATTCAAGGACATTCAGGAGTCCATGAACATTGATGTTCACGGTTTCCCCAGGCATGGACATGGACTCCGGCACGCTCACAAGGGCCGCCAAGTGGATGACGTAGTCCACCCCATGCATAACCTCGTCCACAAGGGCACGGTCGAGAATGGAGCCTTCAACAAACCGGCACTTCAGGCCATCAAGGTTTTTCCGGTGCCCCGTGCGCAGGTCGTCCAGAACGACCACTTCCGCCGCATCCTGATAGTGCTCGACGACGTGGCTGCCGATGAATCCGCTGCCGCCCGTGACAAGAATTTTCATTGTGCAACCTCCCGGACAAACGCGTTCATCGCCTCTTCCTGTTCCTCGATGCTCTTCACCAGCGCCAACTGCGTCCGGCAACGGTCGAGGTTGTGGTTGGGACGCTTGGTTTTAAAATACACGTCTCCCTCCAGGTAATCGGTGAGAAAGCGAATCCCGATTTCCAGCGTGATCAGCTTTCCGGAGAACGCGAGGCGGGCAATTTCTCCTTCAACCAAAAACTCCTTGGCCTTGGAGAGATAACCCCGAACGAGTTCTTCAAACATCGGCATTTGCATGCAGACCTTCGATGTATCCGGTTCGTCCTCCAGTGCCGGGCTGGTCGCCGTTCGCACCATGTCGCCAAAATCATAGAGCGCCAACCCCGGCATGACGGTGTCCAAATCAATGACACAAATGCCTTCGCCGCTTGCGTCATCAATCATGACATTGTTGAGCTTGGTGTCATTGTGCGTGATCCGTTCGGGGATCGCACCGCTTGCTTGCAGGTCGAGCAATACATCCACGAGGCCTTCCCGCGCGCGAATGAAATCCCATTCCGCACCGACCCCGGTCAAACGGCCTTTCGGATCGGCCTCAACAACCTCTTGCAGCCGGTTGAAGCGGGCCCGGGTATTATGAAAATTCGGGATCGTCTCGTGCAGACGGGGTCCCTGCAATCCCGCGGCGAGTTTTTGAAACTCCCCGAACGCCCTTGCTGCTTCAAAGGCCTGGCGCGGGTTCTGAATGATGTCATAGGTTCTTGCGCCCTCGATAAACAGGTAGCAGCGCCAGAGGCGTCCCTCGGCATCGCGCGCAAATGGACGCCCGTTCTTGGCAGGAATCAACCGCAACGCCCGCCGGGTCGAATCGATGACTCCCTCAGAGGCGAGCTTTTCCGCCGCCGCTTCCGTCACCCGCTGGATGTTTTCCATCAGGTTTTCCGCCTGCTGAAAAATCCGCTCGTTGACGCGCTGAAAAATGTAGCGAACCCGCGTGCCGGCATGACTGAATGCCGCAACGAATGTGTCATTGATATGTCCGCTGCCATAATTCCGGCTCTCCAAGTAGGATCCATGAATGGCGAATTGACCAATCACGCCTTCGATCGGCGGTTTCATGAGATGTGATTCCATAGTGGTGTGGGATAAAGTCTGTCTTTGACCATCTGGCTCAGGGCTGCGGCTACTGCGTCACGGTCCTCCTTGTAGGTGACTCCAAACCAACGCCCGGCAGAAGAAAGCACCGAAGCCGGAGCCAC
>JBMOHW010000500.1:0-1612 GCA_049317665.1 Terrimicrobiaceae bacterium
ACTATTGCTACTGCACTGACTGCTAATCTTGCATTAGGCACAGCAATCACACGTAAATGGCAATATGCTGATCAATTTGGTATTGCACCAGGAACTTCTGAGTATGCTTCTTCTAAAGGTGGAAGCAACGATGAATTACACGTTGTTGTTATTGATGAAGACGGTAAATTTTCTGGAACAGCAAACACTGTTCTTGAGAAATACGCTTTCCTTTCTAAAGCATCAGATGCTATTTCTAGTGAAGGTAATTCAAACTTCTACAAAAATGTTATTAATCAACAGTCGGCATACGTATGGTGGATGGCACATCAACCAGGTTCAACAAATTGGGGAACTTCTGCCGTTGGTGTAACCTTTGATGCCATTCGTTCACCATTTTCCGCATCGTTTAGTTCGGGTTCAGATGGAGTAATCGGAACATCAGAAATTATTAATGCATATGGTAAGTTTTCCAATGCTGATGAAACTAACATTTCTCTGTTGATTTCTGGTCCAGGCAATTTGACAACTGCTGCATACTTAATTTCACTAGCAGAGTCTCGCAAAGATTGTATGGTGTTCTTATCACCACCCAAGTCAACAGTTGTAAATAATGCGGGTAATGAAGCAACTGCAATTTCGGCTTATCGTGACACTCTAACTTCATCCTCGTATGCTGCAATGGATTCGGGTTACAAGTATCAATACGACAAATTCAATGATGTATATCGTTATGTTCCATTGAACGGTGACATTGCTGGTCTGTGTGCTCGTACTGATTCAGAACGTGACCCTTGGTTCTCACCAGGTGGATTGACACGTGGTCAAATTAAAAATGTAATTAAATTATCATACAATCCAACCAAAGCAGATCGTGATACACTGTATGTAAAAGGTGTCAATCCTGTAGTATCATTTCCAGGAGAAGGAACAGTTTTGTTTGGTGATAAAACTTTATTGAACAGACCTTCTGTATTTGACCGCATCAATGTTCGTAGGTTGTTTATCGTATTGGAAAAATCTATCGCTCGTGCAGCACGTGCTTCTCTTTTTGAGTTTAATGATTCATTTACAAGAGCACAGTTTGTTGGCATCGTCGAACCATTCCTAAGAACAGTTCAAGGACGCCGTGGTATTACCGATTTCCGTGTGGTATGTAATGAATCAAACAACACACCAGACATTATTGATAACAATCAATTCGTTGGTGATATTTACATTAAACCTTCTCGTTCAATTAACTTTATTCAACTTAACTTTGTTGCCGTAAGAACAGGTGTTGCTTTCGAAGAAATTGTTGGACGAATCTAATAAATAAGAAAAACACAAGGAGAAAAAAATGGCGTTTAATGTAAATGGATTTAGAAGTCAGATGTCGGGCGATGGTGCTCGTCCTAATCTGTTCGAATGTTTTATTTCTGTTGCTGGATTAGCAGTTGTTGGTGCTCAGGATGCTTCTAACAAATTCAGATTTATGTGCAAGTCGGCACAACTTCCAGGATCAACAATTGGAGTTGTGACTGTTCCTTATTTTGGTCGTGAAGTAAAATTTGCTGGCAATAGAACTTTTGCTGATTGGACAGTAACCATCATCAATGATGAAGATTTTATAGTTAGAAAATTCTTTGAAAGA
>JBMOHW010000501.1:0-1612 GCA_049317665.1 Terrimicrobiaceae bacterium
AGTTCATAACGATTGGATTGGTGTTTGTTTGAACACCGCCGGAATCAACATAAGTTGCTTTAGGCGTAGTCGTGCCAGCGTCGTAGGTGTACAACAGGCCGCCAACCAGAGGCTCGCCGTCAGCCTTAAAAAACTGCATCTTGGCAACAGGCGACAGGATAGCGCTCATATATCACCTATACGGGAGACGTTTATAGTAGCCGCAGGTATGGCCGGCACTGGCGCTACCGCAGCAACGGCATCCAGAAACAGCCCTGTATTAGTGGTAGACCATTTTATTTCGACATAGTCATTAGCGTTTAAAGTTAACATAAAATTGCGTGCTACACTAGCATTAGCGTGAGAACTGCTAAGGTCGGATTGTGTCGCGCTGTTGGTGACGTCGGTGCCGTTAACGGCTATCCACGTAAAAATGTTTCCAGACCCGCTGGTACGCGCTTTTTGAAACGATACATCCAGCAGATACACACCCGGCCGATCTACGGTTATTTTGCTTGTGGATACGGGCTGGTAGACACCCCAGGAATACCTTACAACGGAAAAGGGTATGGTGTAGGCGGTATTAATTACAGCCGCTGTCTGGTCAGTAGAGCAGACAAAGGATCCGTAGCGGAGCGAGCTACCGTCTGGGGTCCGTTCAGGCGCGGTCTGTAAGCGCTGTATTTTGTTGTCTAGTATGGATATTTCAGCGCCGGCGTCGGTCAGGGGCGCTATCTGCGTGTCTGTTATGGTGGTTGCGTCAGACCCCGCGCCGGTCAGTTCAAATAGCCGTTGAAAGAAACGGTACCAGTCGCGCGAGACCAGTCCTGGCATCTTTTCGTCTACCAGAGGAACGCGCTGGGCTGGAAGCCGGGTGACGTTTGCGTACGACATCAGGCGGCCGTGGGCGTAACGTCGAGTTCCGCTCCCATAATAGCAATTTTGACCGGATCGGTGCCGGTAACCTCATAGACGCGGTCGCGCAGTTTAAGCGTCATGCCCAGACGCCGCCAGAACACGCGCGTGCTGGTGGCTCCAATGCGCCCCATCGATGCAAAATGCTCGTTACTCCACGTGTGGCCGCCATCGTCAGACCAGCGCAAAGCTATAAGCGGTTTGGCTCCCTGCACGGTTTGCTGGCTGATAAGCAGTCCGTTGCCGCTTTCAGTTATTAGCAGGTCGCCAGCTTCGTCTATTGGTACAAGAATTTCACCGCCGGTTTCGTCTAATATGGGATTACCCAGCGTGTCTAAAAGAATAGTATAGTCTTCTACGGCAAGCAGATTAAGCGCGTCAAAATAATCATAGCCGTTTAACCCAACGCCAGATTCACAGATAAGCTGCAACCCGTGGTGCGCGGTTCGTTTCAGGTTATTAGCGCCGGGAGGAAGCGCCCGCCAGGATCGCAGCCAGCGTTGAGCATCGCCATTGTCGGTATAGACGTCGAGGTCAAAAGCGTAAATGTTGCCGTTTTCGTAGTCGCCTACAACAATTGTGCCGTTAAAGTTGCACTGGCAATTGCTGCGGTGACGCGCGTACTCGGTCTCGTTCCACGCCGCTCGTTCATGCCACAGGTTAGTGGCGACATCGTACACCCACGTAGTGTTACCAGACGGAAAAATGCATACAACAA
>JBMOHW010000502.1:0-1610 GCA_049317665.1 Terrimicrobiaceae bacterium
GATGTCTACCCTACCGGCTTATTTAAATGCACTGACAGGTAAGGGCGTGCATATTGTCACTGTTAATGATTATCTGGCACAGCGTGATGCTGAGTGGATGGGCAAGTTGTATGGTTGGTTGGGACTGACGACAGGCATTAACTTGTCGCAAGCTGATCATGCAGTGAAGCAGGCTGCCTATGCTTCTGACATTACTTATGGCACCAACAATGAATTTGGTTTTGATTATCTGCGCGATAACATGGTGTACGAAGCAGGTGATCGTGTACAACGCGGCCTCGCATTTGCCATCGTTGATGAAGTTGACTCGATTCTGATTGATGAAGCGCGCACACCGCTCATCATTTCAGGACAAGCAGAAGACCACACCGAGTTATATCGTAAAATGAATGCCTTGCCGCCGCTGCTGACATTGCAGATAGGTGAAGAAACACCCGATGGCAAAGGCCATGTTGAAGTGCCGGGGGATTACACCAAAGATGAAAAAGCCAATAGTGTCTTGCTCACTGAAGCAGGACATGAAAAAGCAGAAGAAATTTTATCTAGCATGGGTTTGTTGGCGCCTGGTGCATCACTCTATGATGCAGCCAATATCGCACTGATTCATCATCTGTATGCCGCCTTGCGTGCCCATACCTTGTTTTTTAAAGATCAGCAATATGTGGTGCAAAACAATGAAGTCATCATCGTCGATGAATTCACTGGCCGTCTCATGACAGGTCGTCGTTGGTCAGATGGTTTGCATCAAGCGGTAGAAGCAAAAGAAGACGTGCGCATACAAAACGAAAATCAAACGCTAGCGTCAATTACCTTTCAAAATTATTTCCGTATGTACGGCAAGCTCTCAGGCATGACCGGAACTGCGGATACAGAAGCATATGAATTCCAAGAAATTTATGGTTTAGAGACAGTGGTTGTGCCACCGAATCGCATCAGTCAGCGTACCGATAAGCAAGATCAAGTATTTAAAAATGCGCAGGGCAAAGTGAATGCTATCGTGAATGACATTCAAGATTGCTATGCACGTGGTCAGCCTGTTTTGGTAGGTACAACATCAATTGAAAGTTCAGAATTGCTTTCATCGATTTTGCAACAAGCAAAATTGCCACACAATGTATTGAATGCAAAACAGCATGCGCGTGAAGCAGAAATTATTGCGCAAGCAGGGCGCCCTAAGATGATCACGATTGCGACCAACATGGCTGGTCGTGGTACTGACATTGTGTTGGGTGGTAATGTCGATAAACAAATTCAATTAATTGAAGCTGACAGCGCTATCAGTGACGCAGATAAGGCTAGCAAGGCCGATACTCTTAGATCTGAATGGCAATCATTACATGATGGTGTGGTAGCTGCAGGTGGTTTGCATATCATTGGTACTGAACGTCATGAGTCACGTCGTATTGATAATCAATTGCGTGGTCGCTCAGGTCGTCAAGGCGATCCAGGTTCTTCACGTTTTTATCTTTCCTTAGATGATCCGTTGTTGCGTATATTTGCGGGTGATCGCGTCCGTGCAGTGATGGAACGTCTGAAAATGCCGGAAGATGAGCCTATCGAAGCAGGTATTGTTTCGCGTTCTATAGAATCAGCGCAGCGTAAAGTAGAAG
>JBMOHW010000503.1:0-1599 GCA_049317665.1 Terrimicrobiaceae bacterium
GCCCCATCGTGGCGACACTTTGCGGATTCAATCTTGGTCGAGATGTCCCGCGACAACTCCCCGATTGTTTCCTTGAATGTCTGGCAGATCATCGCCGTGGTTTGCTTGTTGTCTTGCACGATTGTTCCAATGGCCTCTTTATGGAGATCCCTTGCTTCATCTAACGCGTGCAGGAACCGCTCGTCACGTTTCTCCGTCGCAATTGCATTATCCTTCCTTGCCTCTGCGACCTCAGACCGCAGCGAGTTTGCCACGGTTAAATGAGAGTTCAGCAGCAGATAACCAGCACCACTCAACGCAACCAAGAGCGCCACGCAAATCCAAATAATTGTCGCTAATGCCGAATCAGGCATCTTTTCTGGCATCGGAATTGGCAATTGCATGAGCGTCAACATCGCCTGACTCCTACACTGTGTTTTCAAAAGTGGCGGGGAGCTTGTTCGATGCGTCCGTGCATCGCTCCCCGCCGAGGGGTTTCCAACAATTTACTGACAACTTCCGAACGAGTAGATTTCGATCACCACCCTTCATCGATCGTCTAAAGGTTTCGATCACCCTTCGCCGCCGTACTTCGCAGTATCTATGACCGCTGTTGCCTCGCCGTTGAACTCAGCGTCTTCGCCAGTTTCCGGTTCGTCGTCGCCAGTCTCGTCGACAATGATTTCGCACACTCTGTCAAGCAGGTTGTTGTATTGCTTGGTCGCATCCTGAACATCAAGGCTCAGTTCCGCGACCTGCTTTTCCAGTCGAATGATGTCAGCTAAATAGTCGTCTGCTGCAAGTTTATGGATGTTTCCCAAATCAGTCTTGTCTGTCAGTTGCCGTTCAAGTTCGTGGACACGATCGCGAAACGACCTGGCCAAATCTGTCTGGTACGCCAACTGTTCATTTGCGAACGTTAAATCCCGTTCGAGTTGGCGAAACTCTCCAACCGTTGGCAGTGGTTCCGCCTCGTACTTAAACCATCGTTTCCAAAACATAAACCCTCCCCTCGTTAGTTCAGCCGGGACACATCTCACCGGCTCGGCCACGCATCGATTACCGTTCTAGGATTGGATCGCGTCGACCGTTTGTTTCGTTTACTCGTCGCCCTCTTCATCGTCGTCTTCATCATCGCCTTCGGACGCATCGATCGCCGCGAACAACTGACTGAACATGCCCGGCGCAATCGTCGAAAGATCAGATGGCAGATTTCCGACCGGCACCGTGATCGATGTAACTTTCGTAACTTCAACGTCGTCTTGAACAACCGTCACCTGCACTGAGAATTCCATGACCCCTCCTTGTTTCGTTGATTGCCCCTGTTTTACTGAACGCTGAAAGTACGCTCTTTGATGAAACGACTCCCGCTAAACAGCACCCTCACCGTACTATCTGTGATCTCAACCCGCTTAACGCCAAGCTGGAACGTGAACAGAGCGACGAGCTTGATTGACGGGCATTGCTGGAAGTCAATCGCGAGCGTGTCGCCAGTCAGCACCGCAGTTGCCGAGACGTTTCCACCGAGTTGCAGGTCAGCCGATGGATTGAGGATCGACCACACCCCGCGAATAACCGAGACGATTGTTAACACGGTGCCCGGCCCGATTTCTGAACGGC
>JBMOHW010000504.1:0-1598 GCA_049317665.1 Terrimicrobiaceae bacterium
TTTAGGATTTTGTCCAAGCATCTGCGCAATTGTTGGATCTTGTATAAGAGCCATATGAACCTGCATGTGCGCCTGATGGTCTTGATAGAAGAATGCCTTGACTGGCTCGCTCTTTATGATTCCCATGTTCTCGGTCACAGGATCTTTAGGCTTCATGTCGTCAGGTAGGGGGACAAGCTTATCGGCATCCTTGATACCCAAAACTTGGAGCATGTTGCGGTGCAACTGCGGCAGATCATAAATATCAGGCGCCATCTGCGCCATCTGAATGACCGCTTGGTACTGCACAACCCGCTGGCTCATTGTGGCCGCGTTGGGGTCGCTCACGGGGATGATGTCGATGTGGTCGTAGTCTGACTGCTTAGCCTTGCGGGGGGCATCAATGGGGTCGTAGTCGTAGTCTGGCTCGGTGTAGTCACGGATGATTGCAGCCAACAGACGCAACTCTTGCTTGAAGGTGTAGTGCAGACGGGCCTGCACAGCAGACATAACCTTAAGCTGGCGCTCCAAAAGAGCCAATGTTGTACCCACAGGAGCCTGCGCGGACATGTCCGACACGTTCATATCCGCTGTTGCGGCAAAACGACGGCCTTCTTCAACAATCTTGTCCATCAGTCCAGACAGGACAATGCTGGGTTCTTTATAGGGTAGGGGCAGGATGCTGTCGCGCAGCGCCCCAGAAGCAATATCTACGTCTCGCCATTCTCCGGGAGCGATGGGGGTGTCGTCTCCCTTAATGCGCATTCCGCGAGTCTTAAGACCTCCGGGTAAGTTAGATAACGTCCCAGCATCGACAAGCTGACGCATGATACTGGTGGCTGACCTAGCGTATCCGCCGATGAGGTGGAAAAGGCCGAAGCCGTAAGCTCCAAAACCCGGGATGTATTGGTAGTGAACGAAGTGTTGACGTTTGAGTCTGAGGGGGTCATCTTGATTCCAGTTCCGCCGAATTGACAGGACATCATTGCTTCCTTTTATTAGGGTAAACACATATGGCAGCATCACGCCGGTGGGTTCACCGTCGTCATCTTTGTCTTCATCACCCTCCAACACCAAGTCAACATGGCATTCATAAAGGGTGTAGCGCTCGTCGTTCAGGTCAGAAAAGCCAGTCTCTTTGTCCTTGGCTTGCTTGATGTTGTCTTGTTCTTTGCTAGGGTCAGGCAACTCAATGTCGCGGTAAAAGCCTGCCTGCTGGAGCTTGATGATCTCATTCTTGGTCTTGCGCATGACGTGCGTCAGGCGGTAGCAAGTGTCTAAGTCGGTTGTTCCGTAGGGCAGAATAATGTCTTCTGCCGGTATAAATATAGATACTTGACGTCCCAGATTGGGATCAAAATAAACTTTCTTAAACGCCGAACCTGTAGCCGGGAGGCTCCACAACATGCGCTCATGCTCGGGGCGGAACTCACGCATGACCTCAGTCAACTCGTAATTCATGTCGGCCTCGACACGCACCGCGGCCTCTTGTTTCTCAGGAGTTTCTTTACCCAAAATTTTTGTACGCACAGGCCCTTGGGCTGGGAACTGCTCAGTAATTGTCTCTGACTGGAACCGCACCACTGCTTCTGTAATCATGGGGTGGAACACACCACAAG
>JBMOHW010000505.1:0-1597 GCA_049317665.1 Terrimicrobiaceae bacterium
GGGTCAAATAATGTCATTTGAATGTCACCCCAAGTAGTTTTACCTTTAACTTTTCTGTAAACATTAATATGATTTAATACTACTTCACCTTGAGTTACAGTAACTGCGTTTACACCTTTTACTATATAGCTAGGGACACCATCCATATAAAGGATAAATCGGTTAGCTTGTTTTGGTTCAAATGCTGTGAAGAATATTTCGTTTGCGTCTAATATTGCCATGTTTTTTATTTATTATAAATATCTATATAATTAATCCTTATGCTGGGAAGGTAGCTCCTGTTGGTGTAATATTGAAGTCTAAGTAAATAAATTCAGCTGTTTTTGTTGGTTGAAGATAAATTCCACCATTTAATTGGTTTCTGTCTATGTCAGCTGCTGTGTTATTACTTTCATCCATTACTACTTTAAAGGCATATAATCCTTGTCTTTGTTGAACACTTTCCAAGTATGGGTTAACTTGTGCTAAGAAGTTATTTCTTGTTGTAGTTGTATTTTGCTCAAATACTAAATTATTAGCTACTTGAGAAATATAGTTTTTAAGAGCGATTAACAAACGACGAACATTTACACGATCAAGAGCAGATGCTTTAGTTTGTAATGTCTTTTGACCATATACCACTACGCCTTGTCCTGGGAATGTAGCGATTGGATTCACTTTACCTTGGTATAAAGTATCACGATAAGATTGAGGTAATTTTTGTTCAGCACGAACAACATTTCCTAATCCACCACGATTAATACCAGCTGGCGCAAACCATGGTTCAGCAACATTATCATTATAAGCATATACACCAGCAATTACAGTTGAAGCTGGTACCCAAACTAAATTACCTGTAGCTGGGTCACTTACTTGACACCATGGCCAGTAAGTAGTAGCGTATGATGAATTAATAGCTGCAGCTTGTCCTGTTATTGTAGTTACACTTGATCCATAAGGAACCATATCTGTTACAAATATATTATCACCTCTGTCTTGAGTATTTGTTATAATTGTAGAAAGAATACTTGCGTAATCTGAACGATATAAACCTGGGGTAAATAAAATATTAAATTGATAATCATCTTTATTATTCAATAAATTAACCATATTAAGGTAATCAGTGTAGTATAATCCTTGAGTATTTGTAGCACTGATATTTTGATAGAATTTAGCCGCACTAGTTAAATAAGTAGAATCAAATGGATCACCAGTAGCTGTACCAAAAGCACCATTATTTGCTAATGGAATAGAAGCAGTATATGCTGATTTAGCTACTCCATTATTATCTAAATAATTAGGTGTTAATAAATTAACACTTTTAACCCTAACATATCTAGAAGCATTAACATAACTACCACTATATTCCATTTGGTTAGTGGATGGATTATAATTTATTGTAGAGTCACCCAATAATTTAGAAATAAAATTACTAGCTTTAGGATCTAATGATAAATTAGTCCATGTTTCTAACACAATAGGACTATTTGTAGTATCATTACCTTGTCTAATTAACAAATCAAATGTTCCAGTTGAAGTATCAGGATTAACTACTTGCCATCTTACATTATCAGTTGATCCGCTAGCTAAAGCGCCAGCTGAGTCAAGAGTACTATCA
>JBMOHW010000506.1:0-1590 GCA_049317665.1 Terrimicrobiaceae bacterium
CGCACGGACGCCCGTGCACCTCGGCGATCTTCGCGCTCGGCGCAAAGACAGCAAGGGCATGCCTCCCGAGGGTGGCGATAACCCGCGGCTGGAGCGCCTGCAGCTGCCGTGTCAGGAGTGGCGCGCAGGCAGCAATCTCAGAGCGCAGGGGGCTGCGGTTCTCTGGGGGTCGGCATTTCACCGTGTTCACGATGAACACCTCCTCGCGCCGAATTCCGATAGAGGCCAACAGGTCGTCCAGAAGGCGTCCTGAGGCACCAGCAAACGGACGGCCAGTCCGATCCTCTCGAGCGCCCGGGGCCTCCCCGACGAAGACCAGCGCTGCCGTGGGGCTCCCCTCTCCAGGAACCACCCGGGTTCTGGTCGCGGAGAGTCCGCACGCCGTACAGATGGAGGCGTCGTGGGCTACTGAGGCGAGCTGAAGAGCGACCCGGTCAGGCGTCGTGGTTTGCTCCATGGACTAAGTTCATGCTCACCAGAAGCTCAGCAATCTCAACGGCGTTCGTTGCAGCGCCCTTACGGACATTATCGCTGACCACCCAGAAGGCGAGCCCATGCTCAACGCTGGCGTCGGTGCGCACTCGCCCGACATAGATCTCGTCGCTGCCTGCTGCGGCTGCCGCCAGAGGGTACGAGTGGTTCGCAGGGTCATCAACCACCGTTACCCCTTGCATGGCAGCAAAGGCGGTACGAGCCTGGTCTGGGCTGAGCGCCCGAGATAGCTCGACGTGCACCGCCTCGGAGTGGCTTCGTTCAACTGGAACCCGAACTGCCGTTGCAGTGATGCGCAGCTTCGGCAGGTCGAGAATCTTTCTACTCTCGTTGACGACCTTCGTCTCCTCTTTGGTTGAACCGTCTGGGAGGAATACATCAATGGCGGGAATTGGGCTCGATACGACCGCGTGCGGGTAGATTGTTGAGGTGGCGCTGCCTCCGCTCACCACTGTGGCACGCTGCTGATCGAGATCCACAACCGCTTTTGCACCCGCACCCGAAACCGCCTGGTAGGTCGCAACAACAACGCGCTCGAGTCCCGCTGCATCAGAGAGCGCCTTGAGAAGTGGCGCTAGCTGCATGGTTGAACAGTTCGGGTTGGCAATGATGCCGTTGTGCGTTGTGAGTGCTCCAGGGTTTACCTGCGAGACAACAAGCGGAACTTTTGGATCCATGCGCCATGCGCTGGAGTTGTCGACGACGACACATCCACGAGAAGCAGCTTCTGGTGCATACGTGAGGCTCGCTGCCCCACCTGCGCTAAAGATTGCAATATCAACACCGCTGAACGATTCAGGCTGAACCTGCTGGACCGGAACATCAGCGCCGCGAAAACGCACGGTGCGGCCACCGCTCGTTGACGCAAGTGGTACAAGCGTGAGCACAGGAAAGTTGCGCTCTTCAAGCACGGAGATCATGGTCTGCCCAACAAGCCCGGTTGCGCCGAGCACGGCGACTACGTAGCCCTTTGGGTGCGATTCGTTGCTCATGCTGCCCAGTATACGACTGAGGACCTGCGGTTTGACCGCAAGCCCTCAGTTGCTGTCCTAACGTTTAGGAGCACGGTTACTCCTGAGGTGCGGCCTTGTGACGCTG
>JBMOHW010000507.1:0-1585 GCA_049317665.1 Terrimicrobiaceae bacterium
TCGTGACAACTGCGTTCGACGATCCATCCGTGCCGCAAGACCAGGATTTGATCCGCCCTGAGGATCGTGCTAGGCTGGTGAACGACAACGAAGCTTGTCCTCCCCCGCGGGATTGCGTTTCAAAGCCCACGTGCTTCGTCAAGCCCCTCCGGCAAACTTGTAGATGGCGGGCTAACATTGCACCCGATTTCCCGCAGAAGCATATCCGAATTCCGGCTTATGGAAGAAACGAAAACGAGACGGGAACGGAGCCGGTTACCAGACGGTCCGCCGGCGTGAGAGTTCCGTCGGTGCCATGGATTTTCATCGAGACAATTGCGCCATCGTTTTGCCCGCCGACGACAAGCCATGTTCCCGTGGGATCAATGTTGAACTCACGCGGAATTTCCACCGTCGAGGGCGTATTCTGGACAAACCGCAACCGGCCGTCGGGCTGAACTTCAAAAACCGTGAGGCTGTCGTGCTGGCGGTTCGAGATGTAGAGCCAGCGGCCCGACGGGTGCAGGGCCATGCCTGAGTTTGTCGCGCCTTCAATGTCGCCCCCTTGGGGAAGTGTGGGTATGGTTTGCAGCAACCGTAGTGCGCCGGTTCGCCGATTGCACAGCATCCCAAACCGAGGGCGCTGACCTCGATCCCGCTTCGTCCAAGAAAACGAAGCATCATTTCCTAAACGACCTTGTCCGCGGTGGCAACTGGCGCGCGGCAGGTTAACTCGGCGAACTGGGAAAGCCCGTCCTGGATCCAGCCACCATCGCTGGCAAAGGGGATGAAGCGGGCGCCTTGGGCGATCAGCCGCTCGAGGTGGGATGCCTTTTTGAAATGAGCACCGGCCGGGATGCCGTGACGCGCGGCGGTCTCGATCACTCGCCCGACCATCTCGATGAATACAGGATGGTCACGTTCCTCGGGAATGCCCATCGATACGGTAAGGTCGTTCGGCCCGATGAAGACCGCATCGAGGCCAGGCAGTGAGCAGATCGCGTCGATATTTTCGACGGCACGCACAGACTCAATCATCGCGACAAAGAAAGTGTTGGCACACTTGTCTGCGACATACGCTTTCGTCTTGTCGCTCGGCCACTCTCCCCGCGCCAGCAGGTGCCGCTGCGCTTCGCCCTTGAGCGGGCGGCACTTGGCGGCCGCAATGAGGCCCCGGAGTTCCTCCACGTCCTCGACGTATGGAACGACAACTCCATCCGGGTAGGCGTCGCACGCGCGCGCCACGTCCTCGGGGTCACGGCTGTGGACGCGAGCCAGGCAGGCGATCCCTTTGGTTTGCAGGGCGAACTGCATCCCGAGGAAGTCGGCCAGTCCGAGCGCGTTGTGTTCCACACTGACGATCACGAAGTCGAGGCATTGCTCCGGCATCATCTCCACGATCGCGGGGTTGTGAATCCATTGGAAAAACGTGCCATAAACCGCTTCTCCCGCCGCCAGCTTATTCTTCAAGGTTTTTCCGTTCATGAATCTGCAAATACTAGCCCGGTGGCCGCGCCGGGCCAAGTCTTATGTAGGCGGGCTCTGCGGGGGGGGATTGCCAGTCCCGGGGTCTTGCGTGGGGCTTCAAAACGGCCAGGTGCCGGGA
>JBMOHW010000508.1:0-1581 GCA_049317665.1 Terrimicrobiaceae bacterium
GTCGTCGCTGTCGTCGTCGCTGTCGTCGTCGCTGTCGTCGTCGCTGTCGTCGTTGTCGCATTCGTTACACACAAACCCGGTGTCCTCCATCGCGCCATAGTCGTAGTAGCAGGCGCCGCAGTAGTGGTCGTCGGGCCTATCGCAGGCCTCGCACGAGCAGGTCTGGAACATCTCGGCGCAGTCCTCGCAGAGGTGCTGCTCGCAACCGGCGCAGCAGTGGAGTGCCGTATTAGGGCAGAGGGAGCAGGAAACCATTTGGAAGGAAGGAAGGAAGGAAGGAAGGTAGAAAGGAAAGTCAGTAGTGCGTGCGAGGCAACAACCGGCACTGGGGCGGCAGAAGGCTTCAATTTTTCTCAGCCCCCCCAGCCAAATTGGCTGCCCAATAGGGGTAAAAAATTAGCCCCTACGCAACCAACACACGACCAAATGGAAGAAATAATTATTCTACAATGGCTAGCGTTCCAGTAGGGTTTCCAATAGTTTCACAACCAGTTCCTTCTGCGACCAATCCCATTTTAGGCGGTGTTTCTTCTTCATCAGGCTTTGGAGGATTATGGCGCAAAGAGTACTCAAATTCTACAAATTGTTTTAGCCGCTTGTATTGCTTGTCGTCCTTGTGCTTCCTACACAGCCGAATTAGTTTGGCTTCGTTCTGTGTATAAAAATCGCTCATCATTTGTACTGATCCAGGATTCTCTGCGCATACCATACTCATCTTGCGGTGGAAGAGTGTATGAAGCGCTTCGTCGGCCATTGTTTTCTCTAAATTACAAATATTTAAACCCCGGGGTGCGTCCCGCGGCAGCGGCTAAAATCTAGTGTATTAGTAAAATGGAAGCCAAGGCAATCTACAGCAAGAAGAATTTAGAGTTTTTCCTGACCAGCCTTCCGGCTGAAGCAGCCGAATGGGCTGAAACCCGCGCGGTGTTTGAACGGGCGATTGAGCATCTCGCAAAGGTGATTGACCATTGCGAGAAGGAAGCGCACAGCACCCTCCGTGGGATTACCCCGAAGGAACTGGAATGTCCTTGCCCGTCTTGTAAAACGGAGCGCATGCTGGAAGTGCTTGAAAACCTGGACCGGGAGGAACTGCTTCTGATTATTCAGGGCGAGCAGGCAATCGCTACAGAGCCACATGTCGCTTGTGTTGTGAAAGCAAAGGAGGATGCCGTCAGCAAGGATTGAGTGAGGGGTGTAGATATTCTTCAAAACTGGATGAAAAAAAGATGTACCCGTCCGATGCGTTGTGGTCGCCGCCAAACAACTTGCGGGCGTATTCCTGTCTGCTAATCTTCTCTCGCAAAACGCCTGTAGGTATTAGATAGTACTGGCTTTTTCCTGGAATGAAATGAACCCAATAATCCGCCGTCGTTGCGTCAATGCCGGAGGGTTGTCCTCGGCACATGTACTCAATAAACAGGTTGCCTGTGTACTTGGCCTTTCCATCCGCCTTCACTTCATAGGTTTCCTCGTCAATCATAACATCCCATTCCTTGTGAACGCCTGATGGCGGCCATACAACTTTGCTGGTTTCATGCGCAATGTTTTCAACACAAATGCGCTCGTACAAATTCCCAACAG
>JBMOHW010000509.1:0-1580 GCA_049317665.1 Terrimicrobiaceae bacterium
TATCGATCATGCGATGTCCACAGAATGTCGTCGTGCGATTGCACCTTTTGCGGAGTTAGAGCGCTCCCCTGAACATATTCACACTTATCGTTTAACAAATTTAGGTTTATGGAATGCACGTGCTGCTGGGCATGATGCCGAAATGGTTATCGATACCTTAATTAAGTATTCACGTTACGCGGTTCCGCACTCAATTCTTGTTGATGTTGCAGAAACAATGTCTCGCTACGGTCGCTTGCGACTTGAGGCGGATCCAATTCATGGATTGATTCTGGTAACAACTGATACCGCAGTTCTAGAAGAAGTAATCCGTGCAAAGAAGATTGCACCGCTGCTTGGTGTTCGAATTGATAATGAAACGATTGCAGTGCACCCAAGTCAACGCGGACAGATTAAACAATCCTTATTGCGCCTGGGTTGGCCAGCCGAAGACTTCGTAGGATATATCGATGGACAAGCCCATGAAATTGCATTGAAGCAAACGGATTGGAAGATTCGTCCGTATCAAGAGTTAGCAGCTGAAGGTTTCTGGCACGGCGGTTCTGGAGTCGTTGTATTGCCGTGCGGTGCTGGAAAAACAATTGTCGGTGCAGCAGCAATGGCACACGCAAAAGCAACAACCTTGATTCTTGTAACAAATACAGTTGCAGCGCGTCAATGGCGTGAAGAGCTGTTAAAGCGCACAACGCTTAATGAAGATGAGATTGGCGAATATTCTGGAGCTAAAAAAGAGATTCGCCCCGTAACTATCGCAACGTATCAAGTTATGACAAAGAAGAAAGATGGTGTTTACGCACACCTTGATCTCTTTGATACTCATGACTGGGGATTAATTATTTATGACGAAGTGCACTTGCTGCCTGCACCAATCTTTCGCTTTACGGCAGACATTCAATCTCGTCGTCGTTTAGGACTAACTGCAACACTTGTTCGCGAAGATGGAATGGAAGGTGAAGTTTTCTCACTCATCGGTCCAAAGCGCTTTGATGTTCCTTGGAAAGAGATTGAATCTCAGGGATATATCGCACCTGCCCAATGCGTTGAAGTGCGCGTAAACTTAAGTGAAACAGAGCGACTTTCCTACGCAACTGCCGAACCTGAAGAGCGTTATCGCTTCTGCGCTACAACTCGTACAAAGCGAAATGTTGTTGAATCACTCGTCGCACATCATGCAGGCGAACAAATATTGGTTATTGGCCAATACATCGACCAATTAGATGAGCTCTCGGAGGTTCTTGGTGTTCCGTTGATTAAGGGCGAAACACCAGTTAAAGAACGCGAAATACTATTTAACAAATTTAGAACTGGTGAGGTTTCTTGCCTGGTTGTTTCTAAGGTCGCTAACTTCTCGATTGATCTTCCTGATGCAACTATTGCAATTCAGGTCTCTGGTGCATTTGGATCGAGACAAGAAGAAGCTCAGCGTCTTGGTCGTATCTTGCGTCCAAAATCAGATGGCCGCAGTGCAACTTTCTATTCAGTTGTTTCGCGTGACACAATCGATCAAGACTTTGCACAAAACCGTCAGCGCTTCTTAGCCGAGCAAGGTTATGCGTACAAAATTATTGACGCTGACGATG
>JBMOHW010000510.1:0-1580 GCA_049317665.1 Terrimicrobiaceae bacterium
ACGGCGCCCTGACGCTGCAGCCAGCGCGCCAGCGACAGACCGGTATCACCCAGCCCCACCACCGCCACGCGCGCACCGTCGAGGACGAGCATCAGCAGCATCCCCGCGCAAGTAACACAGATGACCGCCATGCCCCGCGGGTTCGGACTGCCGCCGGCGCCGTAACGGCCGGAAGCGATCGCAGGTGTCGGGGCTCCGTTGTGCATTTCATCGCAGCTTCAATGTCGACAGTCCGACCAGCACCAGCATCATCGTGATGATCCAGAAACGCACGACGACCTGATTCTCTTTCCAGCCCTTCAGTTCGTAATGGTGGTGCAACGGCGCCATTCGGAATATCCGTTTGCCCGTAAGCTTGAACGACGCCACCTGCAGCATCACCGACAGCGTTTCGACGACGAACACGCCACCCATGATGAACAGCACAATTTCCTGCCGCACGATGACCGCGATCGTGCCCAGGGCAGCGCCCAACGCCAGCGCACCGACATCGCCCATGAATACTTCAGCCGGATAGGCGTTGAACCAGAGGAAAGCGAGGCCGGCGCCGGCAATCGCGCCGCAGATCACCGTCAGTTCACCGGCACCGGGGATGTACGGAAACACCAGATACTTGGCGAACACGGCGTTGCCGGCCACGTAGGCAAACACGCCCAGCGCACTGCCGACCATCACCGTCGGCATGATCGCAAGTCCGTCGAGACCATCCGTGAGGTTGACCGCGTTGCTGGTGCCGACGATGACGAAATAGGTCATCACAATGAATCCGATCGCGCCCAGCGGATAGGCCACCTGTTTCACGAAGGGCACGATAAACGTCGTCTGTTGCGGCAGATTCGTCGAGTACGCAATGAAGAGTGCAGCACCAAGACCAAACACCGACTGCCAGAAAAACTTGGCTTTGGCCGACAGACCCTTTGGATTGCGATGTACTACTTTGCGGTAATCATCGACCCAGCCAATGGCGCCGAAACCGACAGTCACGCACAGCACGACCCAGACAAAACGGTTCTGCAGGTCTGCCCACAACAGCGTGGTGACGATGATCGACACCAGAATCAGCGCGCCGCCCATTGTCGGCGTGCCCGCCTTGATCAAATGAGTCTGCGGACCGTCATCACGCACGGCCTGTCCGATCTTGTACGCGGTCAACTTGCGGATCAACGTCGGTCCGACCATAAAAGAAATAAGCAATGAGGTCAGGCAGGCCAGCACCGCGCGCAACGTCAGGTAACTGAAGACGTTGAAGGCGCGAACATACTGTTCCATCCATTGCGCGAATTCGAGCAGCATCGCCTAAGCCCCTGCCGTTGAATCTTCGAAACTGCGCACCACGCGTTCCATCTGCATGAAACGCGATCCCTTTACCAGAATCGAAACCTGTGGCCCCAGTGCCGCACCGACGTCGACCAGCAGCGCTTCAATCGCCACGTAATGCCGGGCACCATCACCAAACGCACGAACAGCGTGTATCGCCAGCTCACCCATCGCATACAGCGCATCGATGCCACGATCACGCGCATAGGCACCGATCTCGATATGAAATTCTGTCCCTTGGGTACCGACCTCGCCCATATCAC
>JBMOHW010000511.1:0-1579 GCA_049317665.1 Terrimicrobiaceae bacterium
ACTGGCAGTTGGTTGTGCATCCGCAGCCCGAGCCGTGGCTAATGCTGCTTCTACTTCTGCCAACTGTGCCTTACTGGCAGCGATACGCTTCAATAATTCTTTCTGATATCCCGGAAGAGCATATTCAGGTTTACGAAGATCTGCTTCTAAACTGGCTATGTATTTGGTAAGAAACGCAATTTCATCCTGCTTAGTCCTGATAAGTCCATTACTATTGGCCATCTGTTAGAATCCTAGTGCGTTACGCAACGTGGTTATTTTAGGTAGGTAGATCAATGTTCCCACTTTGAAATCCAACGGAGGTTTTGTGAGAGTGTTGGGGTTGCGTTGATAAAACACCCACCAAAGAGTAGCATTGTCGTAAAGGTCAAATGCCAACATGTCGGGCCTATATTGATATGTCTGCGTGATCACCAAGGTCTGGTCATCACTTTCCTTGGGGAATGGACGATCGGTCCTCACATCCAGAAAGAACTGGCTGTAGGGGGTGAGATAATATGCACTAGTGCTGTCGTAATTAGCCATTACCAGAATCCTTGTTTCACTAAATCACCATTGGCAAACTGTTTGAGACTGAACTGTCGGCTGGCCTGATTGCGTGTAACTATTGGCAGAAAACTTACCGATATGTCTATTTTAGTAGGGACATAGGTGGGAGAATTTTTACTCAAGTTAGAAGGGGAGGGTTGAAAAGCAGGTAACGCACCTTTTGGTATTCCTTGTTGAGAAGATAATACCGACAATCTACTAAGAGCACCTGATATTGGGTTGGTGGGCAAGTTGTTTTGTGAGGACGTTCTTCTTTTTAATAAATCGGTTCCATTGTTGTTGGGACTACCTGCACGTATATAGTCAACATCTTGTGGTAGGCTATATTCAAAATTTGTCAACACACAGGGATGATTGTTGAATTGGTATTCTCCTAATCCGCTGATGAACAATAGCGGCGGTGGTGCACCTCGTTGTGCATCTTGCCCGTAAAACATCTTGCTGGCCGATCTGAAGAAATGTATCACGGCTAAGAGATACTGTGCCTCCACTGTATCCTGTGCGGTAAATGTTCCTGTGATACGCACCTGCCCAACTGAACTGCTTTGATAAAAATAGTTTGTGTAGTTTGAATGAGTAAGATCTGTATTGCTGTAAGTGGCCTTATAGCCGACATCAATCTTGGGAGTATAAGGAAAGATCACACCAAAGGTGGCTTTTAGTGGTGCTAGTATCCCTTCTTGTAGGAATGGAGCGTTGTATAGATAATCAGAGCTGTCAGCAAGACTGATACGAACACGCCAGTCGCCATTGTTGTTAACTAATTTTTTCTGTGCTGCTAATACCTGTTGACGTTGGGTCAGTAGTCTTTCTGCTTCGGTCTGAGATGCTGGTGTGACGCCAGCGTTGGCAGGAGTCGAGCCGCCAGCGGCAGCCGAAGCCTGAGCTTCTAGACTTTCTCCGGGTTTTACCAACGCCGGTGGTACCGGTGCCGGTGCAGGAGTTGGCACAGTACCACGACCTGCCTCGCCAGGCGCCTGAACAAAAGATGATGACACATCTGCTGCGGCAAACGATTTGGCTTGAAGCT
>JBMOHW010000512.1:0-1578 GCA_049317665.1 Terrimicrobiaceae bacterium
TCGATGATGGGCCATTTGCTCCCTGCACTTCGCCATACACCACGACCACCCTTCCGATTGGGAGCCACACCTTCTCCGTGCGGGCGACCGATAGCACCGGACGGGTGGACCCAAGCCCCTCGACGTTTACGTGGGAGGTGCGAGAGGATGATGGCCCGCTGCCGCCAACGAATCGGAGCGACACGCTCACGCCGTTCGGTGTCGCGCGCGTCCTCGCCCTTCTCCTCTTGTCGATTGTCGCTGGCGCTCTTGGGGTGCGTCTGTGGAGGGCGGAACCGAGCGCGACGCGCTAGCGGCTCGCCTCGCGCAATTTGAGTGTGAGGCACAGAGAGACCATCCTGCCCAACTCGAGTTGCTCTGCATCTCGCACCACGTTCTTGATTGGGACCAGGTAGAGGCCGTTCTTTGGGAAGAGCGACGTGGTGAAGGTGGTCTCTCCGATGGTTACAGTGACCGGAATAGCGCCCCAGCCGTAGGTGAGTTGCGGCGCGAGCTTCTGGATCATGGCGCTCTTGACGACAGGGAGCGACACGAAGTGGAATGGCGCGGGGCCCCGCCAGTGAACAAGTTCTCCACGAGTGTGGATCTCCATGGCTGGCATGGTACTGGCAGATCGGCCACCGTCAACGGCTCGAAGAGAACATCTCCGCAGGGCAAGCGAGTAAACTAAGCTTCAATGCCCCTCCGTCAAGTTCTGCAGGTGGTGAGTCAAGGGGGCCTCGGCCTCTTCCTTAGTTCGGCTGGCTACAGTCATCTGACAGCGAATCGAATCGCGTTCCAGGCACAGGTGCCCACCTGGCTCCCGATCGATCCGGACATTGTGGTGCTGGCATCGGGGATCGTTGAGATCGCGCTCGGCCTGGCACTACTCACGCTGTGGCGCTATCGGGCGTACGTTGGGCTGGTCACTGCCCTTTTCTTTGTGGCGATCTTTCCCGGCAACATCAACCAGTTCGTGAACGGGATCGATGCCTTTGGCCTGAATTCCGACCTTGCGAGGGGAGTTCGCCTCCTCTTTCAGCCCATCTTGGTGCTGTGGGCGCTCTGGTCGACAGGAGCGCTGCGCCTCTTTCGACGGGGTTAACGGGGCAGATTTGCTTAGCGAACGGCAATGCTGCCCTGCTAAAGTTCTGGGCATGGGCCGCGTAGCCCTAAGAGCCGTGATGTAAGGAGTACCCCATGCCCGCCAAGATTCGTCGATTAGCCTTCGCCCTTGCGGCCGCCATTGCCTTGTCGGTGGCGCCGAGCGCACAGGCGCTCCAGGCCCCTGACATTCGCACCGTAGATCTCGTGCCGGGAGAAGGCAGCTCTGCCGCACGCGGGTTTACTCGTTTAGGGGGCTGGGACTACTTCGTCACAGGTGGCGTCGATCGCCAGTATGCAACGGGCATCTGGCGCACCAACGGAACCACCACAGAGCTGGTCGCGGACAATTTGAATGTCGCATTTGAAAGCAATTTTTACGAGATGACGCCCCCTCGTGCGTTCGCTGCTCTTGGCACCTACCTCTACTTCAGTGCTGATGATGGAGCCAGCGGGTCTGAGATTTGGCGAACAGACGGCTCGAGTGTGGCTAGG
>JBMOHW010000513.1:0-1572 GCA_049317665.1 Terrimicrobiaceae bacterium
CAAATGCAAAAGACCGCAGTGTCATGGCAAAGCAAGCCAAAGACACATTACTTGCAGACCACAACATCACCAATCTGTTTGGGGCAAACTCTAAGCTAGAGAAGACCAATATAGGTGAGTACGGGCTAACTTACAAAGACAAGAACGTCATGTCCACCGGCCTTGGCTTTGCCTCGGCTCAAAAGATTAATGATGAGCAACGTGCCACCACTTGCCCTCAGTCGGGTATCTGTGAAGATCTGTGCCTTGGTGAAACATCAGGGCAGAACAGGCTCTATGGTGGCGAAGGTCAGTGGCGATCAGGCCCCCGCTTGTCACAGTATCTAAAGACAGAGGCTTTGGTTGTTAATCCCGAAGCCTTTGCCATTGCAATGATTAAGCAAATCACATCGTTCCGTAAGGCTGCTCAAGATTTGGGTTATTACCCAGCCATCCGTTTAAACGTTACATCTGACTTCAATCCAAAAACATTTGAGAACATCATCAACATGTTCCCTGATGTCATGTTCTATGACTACACCAAGTTAGACACTAAGCCAATCGCTCCCAATCACCACCTGACCTACAGCTCCACTGGAGCTTCTCAGGTTGTTGATGACGACATTGTTTACAACAAGTTCTCTAACTGGGATCGCATGGTGGACAAGGTTCTACCAAGCGGTCGCAATGTGGCTATGGCGTTTACAAGCCGCAGTGCAATGCCTAAGTTTGTGATGGATCAGCGCACAGGCAAACGTTTTGAAGTTTGGAATGGCGATGAGTACGATGCCCGATTTCTTGATCCAGTCAGGAAAGATGGAGATGGTTGGATTATTGGTCTGACCAACAAGGACAACACCACCAAGCCAGAGGATGCAGCCAAGAAACACAATGGCTTCTTCCTTGACTATGACCCCGAGCGGGATGGCGATACCCTTGTCATTCAAGATCAAGAGAGGCTTAAGGCTGGCGCACCCCAACCAATAACTTTCAAGAAGACTGAAAAATTTAGCCTTAGAGATTTGCCTCCAGAGCCGGGTACTCAGCCAATTCCAAAAGGAATGGTGCGCTTATACCACCAGACAGACTCTAAATCTCTTGCCAATATTTCCAAAGAAGGCTTGTCTATTAAATATGCCAAGGGTGTCGAAGGCCCCAAAGCTATTTATGCGGGTGAGACTCCTTTCTACGGCCCAGCAGATACAAGGCCAACCGTAGAATTTTTTGCTCCAAAAGATCAGTGGGACGCTCCGTTTGTTTTGGCTGATGTAAGCCCAAATCAAGTCATTGCAGCCCATTACCCTTGGCACAAGCAGGCAAGATATTTGGAGGCAGAGCCAGACTCAATGAAAGTTGCGTTGGATGGCGGGTTTGACAACTTGACAGATCCTGACACAGCAACGGCTGTTAAGTACATCAAAGACAAATACAAAAATCAAAAGCCTGAGAAGTTTAGTCTTCGGGGCGCTCCTGAATCTGATGAGTTTAAACAGTGGTTTGGCGACAGCAAGATTGTTGATGCCAAAGGTAAGCCCGTATTGCTTTACCACGCCACCAACTTCTCAGAAGAAGACAAGATTGACCAAGAGAACG
>JBMOHW010000514.1:0-1571 GCA_049317665.1 Terrimicrobiaceae bacterium
GAATCAATGTTTGAAACAGAAGCAAAACATGCAGAAAGCATTGTTGAACTTCCAAATGAATTTTATTCTCTTGCAAATAAGAATTTACCAAAGACTTCTTTGGCAGCTTTTAGATATTTGCAAGACCGAGGAATTACACGCCATGATATCCTAAAATGGAAGATTGGATATTGTTCTAGTGGACCACTAGAGGGTAGAGTGGTTGTACCATCTTTCAACAATCAAGGTAACTGCAACTATTATATTGCACGGTCAATCACCGATGCATGGCCTAAATACATGAACCCAGAAGCCTCTAAAGACATTTGTTTCAACGAACTGTATCTTGATTGGGATAAAGACGTAACGCTCGTAGAGGGCGTGTTTGATGCGGTTAAATGCGATAATGCAATACCACTCCTTGGTTCAACGTTAAGTCCAGACTCCTTGCTCTTTAAAAAGATTGTATTCAACGACCCAACAATCTATATTGCGCTTGACCCCGATGCAGAAAAGAAGGCTCGTCGTGTAATTGATAAATTCATCGAATATGATATGGAAATCTATAAGATTGATGTATCTGGGTATGCAGATGTTGGAGAAATGACAAAAGAGGAGTTTTTAAGAAGAAAAGAATCCGCCACACTAATTAATGATGATTGGCTATTAGAGAGTCAGTTATTGGCGGTATAATAATGAAAATTAAAGTTTTATTGTCGGAAAGTGTTTTTGTTGACCCACTTGCACCAGCTACGTGGGATTCATTTAAAACACCGCAATATCAAAGTATTACTTTAGACCCTGCACAATTAGCGCAACCTAAAACACAAGAAGTCATAGCTAAACAATTTGGTATGACTGTCGTGGGCGATATTAGCGTTGGAGAAACATTATTCTCAGATGTATATCGCGTCGAACCAGACGATGCTGCAAAATACGCAACTAAAACTCTAGTTTTGAAATTATCAAAAAGTCCTAAAGAGTATGAACCTTATAAAGAAATAAAGCAAATTCGCGAAAGAATGCTTAGTTCAAATGATTGGGATTCTGAAGGTGATATAAAGGCCGCCAAATATTTACCAATAGTTTATCTTGCTGAATCGCTACAAGCATCTAAAGATAACCCAGAATATAAAAGTATAATCATAATGGAGCCTTTGGTTTCATTTACAGGTAATATTCAAGATATGCCACGTATGTTATCTGGTGACCCAACTAGAGGTTATAAGGTATTGGTTTCAATGCTGAAAGATGAAGAATTTCTGAATAGACTTATAGGGCAAGCAATCTCTGATTCAAACGAATCAAGAGCAGTTATGAATAAGATTTTTACTGGTGTTACTCCAAATATTTCTAAAGTTGCACAAGATGATATTGATAGTTTAATTAGAGCAAGACTTGGTAGCGGTAGAATGACAAGAAAGCAGTTAGAAAAGCCAATAGAGTTTTATAAAGACCCAAATAAATTAACAATTGCTGATAAAGAAAAAATGCAATCTTGGAGAGATAACTACGATAAAGATTCTAATGAATTTCTTGCAAATATGAATATAATAACAAAACAATTTAAGAGAATTGGTTACATAATGTGT
>JBMOHW010000515.1:0-1570 GCA_049317665.1 Terrimicrobiaceae bacterium
GGAAATCCTGGATCGGCGGAATCACTGTGGAATTGACGAACTGGGCCGACGTATCCAGGGCAGGAATTAAGAAGTTCGTGGTCAAACCGAGAGGCGTGCTCGTGCAGGACTCACGGAACCCCTGGCTTGATCGCACGCAATCCGCAAAGTTCCGAAGCTGCACGTGAACTCGCACAGATCCCTCTGCACAGGCCACTAGGGGAAAGACTTCCTTCTGTCTCGTTCTCATAAAGGAGAACGGGAGCAGGCAGAAATAGACGCCGTCCTGGGTGGGCCAAGGCCGGTTCGGATTCATCATTGCAGTGTTATTTGCAACATTGGCGAGGCTCGTGATCCCATATCCGTCCGTAGAGAACCCGAACAGCATATTGGCATCGGGGATGAGTGCCGAATAGGCCTTGACAAAGGCACCATCAATATATTCTATGGTCTGATCGCCCACTTCAAATGCTGCGTATTCAATAATGGAGGTGCCGAGGGAATTGATATAGGTCCAGGGATTGGACGAAGGATCCACTACATAGGTGCCATCCGCGATATTCGCGCGAACGGCCTCCGAATACCAGTGGCCAAGACGAATCTGGAGGCCAACACTCTGCAACAGATCGCCCATCTGAAGGGCGCCGAGCTCAAAGGTCAGACGGCCACCCCAGTTTGCTGTGCCTTTGTGGGTGAATTCCTGATGTGTCATTGTGGCAGGATAGGACGTATAGGGTGCGCGATGGAACCAGGAATTAGCACTGTCAATTGGGAAAAAATAGTCGTCCTGGGCGTTTCTGGAGGCGAGGTCTAGAACGGTTGTTACATCGCCACGGGGTCGTGTGGACATCTCCTTGTTATGTCAGGTGATTATTTAGGCAGTCTAAGTGGATGTCAAGTATTATAAAGAATGTCAACCGATCCCCTGACGATCTTACTTGTCGGCCACGGTTCAATGCCGATCCCCCCTGTTGGCTGGGGGGCAGTCGAGTCCCTCATTTGGGAGTATTCCTTGCAACTGAAAGCTATGGGGCATAGGGTGGAAATATTAAATATCCCTGATGGAAAAGAGATTATTGAGCATTTGTGCAAATATAGCTACGACTATGTGCATTTTCACGATGATATTCTCGTGAATATTTTGGAGCAGATTCCATCGAGCGTCAAGGTCGTTATAACAAGCCACTATCCCTATATTCACGATACGAGCAAATGGAATGATGTTCTATCCGGATATGATTATGGCCGATTTGTAATGGCCCCGCTCATCCATTATGCTAGACGCCGACGGGTCCACGTCTGTGCCGTGTCACAGAAGGATCGGGATGCTTTTGTGTCCTATGGAATTCCTGCTGATTCTGTTAGTGTCTGTGTGAATGGTGTCAATGTCTCCAAATTTAATATGGAGCTCGGACCTATACAGCATCCTGGGAAAACCATCTGTATGGCGCAAATTATTGGGAGAAAGCGTCAGCATTTGTTTCGCGGATATTCGGATATACTATGTGCAGGAAAGATCAATGATGCCGGTTCTCTGCCGAATCCAGAATCCTGGGTAGGTGAATGGGGCGATGATAAATATGAGAAACTA
>JBMOHW010000516.1:0-1569 GCA_049317665.1 Terrimicrobiaceae bacterium
CTTCAATCATCTCTACGTGGAGCCTTTTGTGCCTTTTAAGAAAGAGAAGCCTTACGAAGGCGAAGCAGTAAACCAATAACAATAAAGGAGAATAGAATAATATGAACAACAACATCACAGGTGAAGTAACAGACAAGCTGGTAGAAGCATTTGAGTTCTTTAATAAAGAGCTCGATACAAATTTGGATACCCCCGTATTCACTTTGATACCCAATCGTGGTCGTCAGAGCTATTATGGATGGTATTGGCAGGGCCGATGGAAAGATGGCAAGAAGACTCTACCCGAGATTAATATTACCGCCGATACCCTCAAGCGTACGGTAGAGGACATTTGTGAGACTATCATCCACGAGATGGTTCACTATAAGAATAATGTGGAAGAGATCGTGGACTGTAATGCCAATCAGTATCATAACAAGCACTTCAAGAAGCGGGCAGAAGAGTTCGGTCTCAAGGTAGACAAGGTTAAGAACAAAGGCTATGCCCGTACCTCTCTTGATGAGAAGGCAGCCAACCTCGTTAAGAAGTATAAGAACAAGCATTGCAAGGATGACAAGAACCCCTTCCATGTGTACCGTGTGAGTGAGGATCGTGTAAGCATTGTGAAGAAGAATGGCAAGAGGTTCATTGCCATTGATCGTGACTTGGCTGCTCGTGCTGAGAGCCAGGCTGAAGATGGGTGCACGTTGAGAGAGTTGGTGGAGCACTTGCTTGAATCATTTGTGTCTGAGGGTGCAGTGATGAGTCATGATGCAGCTCGTGTGGAAGAGCTTGTGTAATGTATGATGGAGGTGGCATTGGTTGCCATGGTGGTGGTGCTCATTGTTATGTTGACTGCTCGTTACTAAACAATTACAATAGGAGGATATGATGGTTAAGACTATTACGTTGGCCGAGTATATGGAAGATAGGCGCAAAGAGATTGATAGGTATGTGGAAGGTGAGCATAAGTGGTATGGTGATCTGAGTACAACCATGCCTAGTGTATCCATGAATGTGGATCCCCTGCCTTGGTATCTTAAGTAAAGAATGATACACAGTAGCTTCATCCAAGAGCTATCTGAAGACGAACACTTACTCCTTTGGTCCATAGCTAGTCATACGTTTGGTCAGATAGGGTTAGAGGTAAAGCACAATTGGATACAGATGTTAAGGCCTGATGTGGTATGTCGTATACTAACCAAAGTAAACATCAAAGAAGAGTATATAGGTGTAAGAGATAGTCTACTATCTAAATTAAACAATGGGGGTGGGTTCTAGAACGGTGTGTGGTTTCTAGACAGGGGTGGTTTTTATAAGCATGTACGTCTTATAGAGACAGGGGGCTATATAACCCCAGTACGGAAATCCTAGATTAGAGCGTTTTGAACTTTTGTTCTGACACCCCATGCTCCTAAATTTTTTGCGCAAATTTTTGTAGATTTTGGCCAATGGGGGGTTGGTAATATTATTTGGGTCGAACCGCTATGCTGGACGGCATAGTAGGGGGCATTGAAATTGCTGGAGTTGCCCCTGGAGTCACCGGTTGAGGAGTCACAGTATTAGAAGCTGCACCAAGAATACCAAACA
>JBMOHW010000517.1:0-1569 GCA_049317665.1 Terrimicrobiaceae bacterium
GCTCCGTCCCCGAGGTAGCGGCTCTCGACCTCGACCTTGTCGGAGAGCCCGTCGTACGCCGCGCCCATATCTGAAAAGAGCGTGTCTCCGCCAACGTCGGGAAGCTCGATCCCATGGAGAATCGCGCCCATCGAAGGCGTTTCACGCCAGGTGACGTCGTGATGCCAGGAATTTTCATAGCCGGCGACTTCAGCGGTCTTTTCGAATCGAACGAGTTCAGGCATCCCGGTATTCGAAGGAATGAACGGGTGAATTTCGAGGGGACCGAATCGACGTGCAAACTCGACGTGTTGGCTAGATGTTAGAGGTTGATCACGAAAGAAGATGACCTTGTAGTTATCAAGAGCCAACTGGAGTTCAGCGATGATGTCTTCGTCAAGCTCAGTGGTGAGATCAACGCCCGATATCTCGGCGCCGAGTGTCGAACCAACCTGAATGACATCGAAGTTGTTCCACGTCAGGCCCGCCAAACGCGCCCGTTCTTCGGCGAGGTGTGTGGCCGGTCCAACAGGAGTCCCGTCTTCCATGAATTTTCGAGAAGGTCCTAAACCAGCGCTCGGGTCTTTTTCTGGAACAAGTTGCGTTGTCGTCACGCACAACTCCAGTCAGGGGAGGAAACAGGCACGATATCTCAGGCGGTCCAGAGAGGCACTGAGATCACAGGTGGAACTACTGGCGCTCGGTACGATGCGAGTGTGAGCAAAGCCTGGGTGCGTCGTCCCATCACCGTGCTGGGCGTGGTCGTAGGCGCACTGCTACTCACGATCCTCCTTCCGTTGTGGGTTGTCCTCTCAGTTGTCTTCGATCTCGGATCACGATCTTGGCGGCTGCCAACGTTGCGGCTGCTTTCCTTCGCATGGCTGTGGCTCTGGCTCGAGACCTTCGGCGTCACCGGCGCTGCGCTGATCTGGATCACGGGTCAAGGACACAATCACCGAGCTAATTACGCATTGCAGCGATGGTGGGCGAAGCGACTGATTCGTTCGTTGCGAATTACCTGCGGGCTGACCATCGAGGTGCAGGGTGTGGAGGCACTCCCGAATGGTCCGCTGATCTGTCTCGGCCGGCACGCAAGTCTTGGTGACGCGCTTGTCAGCGCATGGATCTTTGGATCACTTGCTGGGCGGCTCCCTCGGTATGTCATGAAGAAAGAGTTGCTCTTTGATCCATGTCTCGACGTGGTTGGACAGCGAATCCCGAACTACTTCGTTGATCGCGGATCGGCCGCAGTGCGCCAAGAACTCACTGGTATTCGAACGATGGCTTCGAACATGGGGGAGAGAGATGTCGCAGTGATCTTTCCCGAGGGCACCCGCACAAATGACGCGAAACGAATCGGGCTTGTCGAAAGGCTTGAGCGTCGAGCCCCCGAGCGTCAAGCGAAACTGATTGGATTGCAGCGCTTACTTCCCCCTCGATCTGCAGGAGCTTCGGTGTTACTCGAGGAGATTCCTGGCGGTGACGTGGTGGTGATGTGGCATGTTGGTTTCGATGGGCTCGACAACTTCGCGGGGGTTAGGCGTCGGATTGCTCACGCTCAACCGTCTGCGAAGGTTGTTCTAGAGCTTC
>JBMOHW010000518.1:0-1566 GCA_049317665.1 Terrimicrobiaceae bacterium
GCTCCTTAGTCTCTATCTTTAACTCAGAACAGAACTTGTAGAATTGATTTAGATTAAACATAAACTTAATTGTACTGGTTGTTTATTAATACGATCTTGGAACTTTACAGCGTTACGCCAATCGTTTCCATCTCGGCCTTCCATCCTCGCCGCAAATGACCACGCCATAGAGTCAGCAGAGTACAGGTTGTCCCTCACATCTGCCCACGCAAGAGCCGTAGTCTTTACCCCAAACCCATGCAACCTCAGATCCGGTCTAACAGCTCTAATAGCCCTCAAGACCTCAACAATGGTACTAGGGTTACCGTTCCTCTTACAAACACTGCCAACGCCCACATAAGCCCCGTCTGCAAGGCGCTCACCATACATCTCAAGATGCCTCACATAGTCTTGAGGATCATATCCCTGCAAAACAGGCATGATGCACACACCCGTGTCTTCAGCAACCAACTGATCATACCTCTCAACAGTTAGCCTTTGATGGTCTGCAACGGTTAATCCAGTCTTCTCTAACATCCAGGCTTCACACATATAGTCCTGAGATACAGCAGCAACTAAATTACCATTGTTTTTCCATCTCCTAATTTCTTTAGCATATTCACTTACAGGTTCTGGATATCCACCGTATTTATTAATAGTGGTAAATGCTCCACTATCCATAATCCATTCTTTTACAGGGAATGCGGACTTTCTTTTCTTCAAAACATTGACAGACACAAATGCTCTATCAACCTTATCTGCTTGATGAGGATGAAACATCCCAGTATAAAATTTCATAAAATGACATGGATTTTTTTATGGGGGGAGAACGGTTGGGGGCACGCCTACACGGCAGTCATGACCCATCGCCTGGGCCTGAGCACGGAGCGAGGATAGCACGGCATCGATGCTGCGGTCCCGACCCGATCGAGGCAGCGTCAGGCACGGTCATGACACGCAGCTAGGTGCGGGAAGAGTGCGGAGAATCTTGCATGGGAGAACCCGGTTAGTGGACCATGATGGACTCCCAAAATGGGAGGCGGGGGGAAGGTGGACTACACCCTCAACTGTCCCTACGCTGGGGTACCACTCTATACACATTACACACAACACAGTACTATATATATATATGATCATGTGATCATGTGTACTGTATAGATATACATTAGGGTTTCCTCTAATGAAAAAAGAGAAAAAAAAAAGAGAAAATCTCACACAAGACAGGTTAGATGTGTCAGTATCTGTCTAACAGATCACGGTGATCTGTATCTTATCTAGGGGTTTATCATGGGGAAACCTAATCTGCGCGTTATTACGTCAAGTATTCGGATATCTGTTACTAGCAAATTAGATGGTATTCGGTCATGGTCATTACAGGCCATTGATACGTGTCCCGGTAGCATTGGCGATGATGGTCAGCTAGTAGCAGCATGTTCCGGCTGTTATGCAACGACGGGCAACTATCGATACCCGAATGTCAAAGCGCCAAGGATTCACAATCGGGAAGATTGGAAACGTTCGGCATGGGTTTCTGACATGGTTGCCGCATTAGATTCAGATCGCTACTTTCGATGGTTCGATAGCGGC
>JBMOHW010000519.1:0-1566 GCA_049317665.1 Terrimicrobiaceae bacterium
TTAGGAGCTATTGGATATTTAGCTTACAAGCACTTTAAAAAAAGTGATAAAAGAAATGCAACTGCTAATAGTAGTGGCTCAATAGGTACTAAAAGATTCAATTATAAAAATTGGGATAAGAATAGACCAGCATCTTGTAATAAAGATTTTAACTGCAAATCATTTTTAAATTATTTAGATGGTTTGATGGAATACTATAATACAAACGATTCTACAAAGAGTTTATATTTTAGTGAGGGGTATGGAGTATTTATGTATGATATAAGTAATAATCTTTGGTTTTTTAGTATTATAAAAGGTCAATGGATTCGTCAATTAGTACCATCAACATATTATATAAATCCTAATGTAGTAAGTAGCAGTAAAGTATCTTCACAACAATTAGGATATGCGAAGAAAATGTGTGATGCAGTAGTTGTTACAGATTCTTCTTTGAGACAAAAGTTAGACTTTAATAGCAATGGATGTGTTACTAAAATTAAACCAACAAAACCAACAAAACAAGGTGTTGGAGGTGGTGGTGGTGTTGCTTTTAAGTGTGCAATGGCTTGTTCTAGTATATCAAGCGGTCAACAATATGTAGATTGTATGACAAAGTGTGCAATGAATAGTGGTGATAAAAATATCGCAACATACAAATCTGCAATAGGAACTTCACAATATAGTTAATATGAATGCAGTATGGAGCTACGAAAGTATATCTAAACCAAACTTTAATAAAGGCGAAATAGCATCAGCAAGAGCAAGTGTATTGCTTTGGAAGTCTTTATACCCAGAACACACTACAAATCTTGTTTGTGATAATCAAACGATAGAATATTTTACAGAAATAGGTCTTATAGATTATTATGATGTAGTTGTTTTATTAGAGGAAACCATTGTAAACAAAAGTGTTTTTTGGGCTTCTTGTAAGATACAAGCTATAAAACAAATAGAAGCTCCTTTGTGCCATATAGATTTAGATTTCTTTACTTGGACTAAGTTCGAGGATTTTGGCATCTTTGATGAACGTATGGCAGCTTCTTTTAAAGAAGAAACAGCTTACTATTACTTAGACCCTAAAATTGCAACTAAAGGTACTAATACAAAATTAAATTTTAGTGGTATAGCGTATAACACATCTTTAATGTATTTTTCAGACAACGATATTAAAAATAAATATTGTAATACTGCAATAAAGTATATGGAGGAAGCATCTAATCACTACGATAGCAGCATATTCAATAGAGATAAGTCTTTGTATATGATATTTGCCGAGCAACAGTTATTTGGCGAGATTGCTTATCAAAACAATATCAATGTAAAAACGATAATCAAAGAAAAATACATAGCTGGTCATAGTTGTTACGAAGCAGATGTGTTTAACAATGGCATCTTAAAAGAATGTTTTGCAGAAAAGTATTTGGTTCATTTGGGAGAATTTAAAAAGGAAATGAAAAATGACATAAATTTACAAAATAATGTTTTTAATCACGTTGAATTTTTATTGCAGCTATGAATTACATAAAAAAATTTGTAGAGAAAGTAGAAAGCATCACAACCCAGTACGGAGAGTTGAAGTATGAT
>JBMOHW010000520.1:0-1565 GCA_049317665.1 Terrimicrobiaceae bacterium
ACCAGACGTCCACTAACTTATGAGTTTCCTCGTCAGTAGTTTGATAGGTTGACTCTAGTCCAATCCAGTTGCCCGCATCATCTTGCGACACTGGATTAAATCCAAGAGATATCGACTTAATTGACAACTCAGCTAAAGAGTGCAACTCATCAGCTTGGCTAATGCCGTCTTGGTTCACGTCTTGCCAGACTTGCAACTCATTAAATACTGTGTCGTTGGCATCGATCAATCCATTGTGATCTGAATCTAGAGCCGCCAAAGCGTGGAATCCATCAAGAGCCTTTTTGCCATCTGGCAACATAGACGAATCACCAAACAGTTCAGCTCCTGAATCTATCAAGTTGTTGTAGTTCAAATCTCGAACAAGTAATCCGTCACCAGCACCCACCCAGCCTGTAGGTACCCGTGTTCCAGTTGCCATCAAGTCGAAAGTCACGCCTTGATTAATAGATGTGGTGTGAATACCATCCCCCCCTAAATCCAGAACCAATGGTGTGCCTGCAGCTGTTCTTTGAGTTTCCGACATTGATGTCTTTTGCGCATCAGTCAAAGTTCCATGTTGAGCCGCAGATAAGGAACGCAACTGATCTTCGGTAAGAGCTGTAATCTGTGCGGTGGTCATTGCCACAAGGTTGGCGGCCGTAATGCCTCGAACTTGAGCTGAAGTCAAGCCTGCCAAATCGACCGGCTGTATTGCCGCAATTTGTGCTGTGGTCAATGAACCAATTTGAATTGGCAACAAAGATCCAATTTGTGTGCTATCCATGGCCACAATCTGAGCAGTTGTAAGGGCTCGAAGGTCAGTCAGCTCCATGGCTTGAATAAAGCTGGATGTCAGTCCAGCAAAATTGGCTGTGGACAGCGCTTGCACCTGATCTGTGGTCAAAGCAGCTATTTGATTGTTGGTAAAACCACTAATCTGAGCAGATGTTAGTGCGCTAATCTGCTCAGTACCCATGCTACTTAAATCTTGCACTTCAATTGCTGCTGCTTGAGTTGTTGTAAGGCCTGCCACTTGTGCAGTGGTAAGCGATGCAACTTGTGCGGCAGTCAATGCCGCTACTTGAGCGGTGCTTAGGCCTGTCAATGGCCCAGTCGCAGTCAAGCCCTTAACCTGATCGGTGGTTAACAAGGCCAGATCACTCAGTTCAATGCCAATTATCTGCTCTGAACTCAAAGCAGCCAAATCAGCTGTATCAACTTTCACAATTTGGGTTGGTGTCAAAGCCTTAAGTTGAGCTGTTGTTAAGACACCCATTTGGGCAGTAGTCAGCGCCATAATGTTGGCCGTGCTCAATGCTGCAAAGTCAGCTGTTTCCATTTTTACCAATTGGTCGGAGGTCATGGCTGGCATTTGCGTATTGGTAATGGCTGCCGCTTGCGTCGTGGTCAAGGCAACTATTGCATCAGTTGTCAACTTTGCAAAGTCTGCCGTTTCCATCACTACCAAGTTGGCAGTGCTAATGGCAGCCATTTGAGTTGCTGTAATAACAGGCGCTTGGTCTGTCGTTAAGGCAACCATTTGAGCTGTGGTCAAACCAGACAATGCCGCAGTACTGATTGAA
>JBMOHW010000521.1:0-1564 GCA_049317665.1 Terrimicrobiaceae bacterium
GCATCGAACTCAAAGACGCAGACGCCCTCGGCCTCGACCCGAATGCCGAACCCGAAAAAATCAAAGTCGAAGGCCCGGCCGAAACCGCCGTGTGGGACCAACTCAAAACCGTCTTCGATCCGGAAATCCCCGTCAACGTCGTCGACCTCGGCCTGATCTACGACTGCCACGTCGAAAAGTCGGACGCTGGCAAAACCACCGTCCTCGTCAAAATGACCCTCACCGCCCCCGGCTGCGGCATGGGCCCCACCATCGCCGCCGACGCCCGCAGCAAAATCCTCGCCCTCGACGGAATCGACGAAGCCGAAGTCGAGCTCGTCTGGGAACCCGCATGGAACCAAGCGATGATCAGCGAAGCAGGAAAAATGAAGCTCGGGATTCTCTAAGAGAGGGCCTGACAGCCATCGAGCCCTTCTCGAAGGGGGATCCTCGACTTCGAGCGGTTTGTGACGAAATTGTCACACAACTTTCTGCTTCCCTATTGTATTCCCGGAATGATTGAGCAGGTTAAAACACCTTGCGATGAAAATGCTCTCAGGTGCGATGTTCAACCGGCCGGTTTTTTTTGTGCTGGCCGTTCGTTTCGGATGCTCCGTCGTCATTGGGAACGGCTGGGTGCGGTTCCGGACGATCGAGGCCGCATCGGCTATGACGTCGAACAATCATCCCCTCCCTGCATACGATAAATCCTCGGCGACCGGCTACGAGGATGGACTTCGGACGTTGATCTTGATGAAAGGAACGGATTCCTGTCACTGGATCATGAATGCCCAGCGGATGGCTCACGAAGGGCATTGGCGGATCCGGAACATGCCCGACGACAACTACCCGGCCGGGCGGGAAATGCACTGGAGCCAATTTCTTCTCTGGTGGTTGGTGCTCCTCGGGACGATCCAGTCGACCCTGACCGGAATCCCGCTTGGAGCGGCAATTGAATCGGCCGCGCCGTGGTCAGTCGCCTTGATCCATCTCGTCCTCCTCATCGCTCTTCCGTGGGCCGTCCACCGGCGAATCGGATGGTTTGCAGCCGGGATTCTGTCGCTGGGGTTGGGCACCGTCTACGGGTATTCCAGTCTGTTCTTCGTTGGTTCGCCGGACCATCACGGTCTGGTCGCCACGGCGCTGATGGCAAGCCTGCTCTTCCTTGCAGTTGGTGGCGGAGGGTGGATCGCGAGCGGCAACGGCGACCAAAATCCAACGTGGTTCCCCATTCGACCGCAGGCCCGGAGATGGTTCGTGGCCAGTGGAATCTGTGCCGGGGTAGGATTGTGGATCAGTGCAGCCACGGCGGTCTCCGCCTTCCTCGGCGTCGGGCTCGGGGTGGCCGTGGCGACGGTTTCCGTTTTGGGTCGGAACTCTGGAGCGGGCGAATGGTATGACCCCTCGCTCTGGCGCATCTGGGGCGTGACATCGGCGCTGCCATCCCTCGCCTTCTATCTGATCGAGTATTTTCCGAATCACCTCGGGTTTCGCTTGGAGGTCAACCATCCGTTCTACGCCCTCGCAATGTTGGGAGCCGGGGAGATTCTCTACCGGATCACGCGATGGCGGACGGAGGGTGTCT
>JBMOHW010000522.1:0-1558 GCA_049317665.1 Terrimicrobiaceae bacterium
GAAGTTCAGGCAATGCTTGGGCTTCTGGAAGGACAAAGAGACCATGCAATGAGCACAGTGGCAATTTTGACAAAAGAAAATGCAGAGTTAAAAGCTCGTATTACTATTTTAGAAACTGTAGCTGAGCCGGATAAACAGGAATAATTATGAGCACAATGCAATATGACGTCAAATCGACACATGCCGAGGTGTCGGGCGTTATGGTTCCGTATAGAGTTCGTCTAAAAGGTGCTGTTATACAGCCACAGACTGGTGCTGAAGCAACTTCTACTTTTGTAGACAATACTTCTATTGCTGGAACATACGCACGTAGTACAACCACGGCAACTATAACTGCAGTTAATCACGAACTAGATGTAGGTGATCGTGTTTACCTTGATTGGAATTTAACCGATGGTCCATATACTGTTTTAACTGTAGCTAACGCCAATACATTTACCGTGGCAGTGGCAGATTCTGGCGCTGCTAGTGGTAGCGTTACTGTATACAACTTTGTGTTATTTGAGATTGACACAGATATTCAAGTTGTAACTAACGTAGTTATACCTGGTGAGGGCATATTAGCTAGAGTTGGAATTCGTGTATTTTTAGCAAGCAACTGCAAAGCTAGTATTTTTTATGGCTAAGACTCCTGCCTGGCAGCGTAAAGAGGGTAAAGACCCTGAGGGTGGCTTAAATGCTAAGGGGAGAGCTTCGTATAACGCTGCTAACCCCGGCAAGCCCGGACTAAAAGCCCCTCAGCCAAAAGGTGGTCCAAGGAAAAAATCTTTCTGCGCTCGTATGAGTGGCATGAAGAAAAAATTAACCAGCGCTAAAACCGCTAATGACCCTAACTCCCGCATCAACAAGTCCCTACGGGCTTGGAACTGCAATGAAGGTGGCAAAGTTCGTGGTGGTGGATGCGAAGTTCGTGGCAAGACTAAAGGACGGATGATCTAATGGAACACATTTTTGCCATTGGCTTAGGTATCTGGTCTGCCCTACTAACCGCGTTTGTTGGGGTAATTGGTTTTGTTGCTCGTGAAAAGAACACAAAGCTAAAAGACCTTGAGCAGATGCTAATTAATACTAAATTGGAGGTAGCTCGTGATAACGTTACTAAAGCAGAAGTTGACAAAATTACTGCACACATTGACCAACGCTTTAACAAACTTGAAGCAAAAATTGACCAACTTATACAGAAAGGGTTAGCAACATGAAAGAATCAAAAATGATGGTTAAAAAGGAAATTGGGTTCATGAAGAAAAAAGGTGCACCCAAGTCCATGATTAAACATGAAATGAAAGAAGCCGGCATGAAGAAAATGGCTGCTGGTGGCTCTGCCTCTAAGCGTGCTGACGGTATTGCTGCTAAAGGTAAGACTAAAGGCACCATGATTAAGATGCGTATGGGCGGTAAGGCTTGTAAGTAATGTCAAAGGTTAGACCCACTAATCCTCTTGACCAGCTTGACTTAGGGTTTGGCAGTGGCGAAGACCTTAAGGCTAAAAAGCAGACTCCAACAAAAACTGGACCATCTGTGTTTGATGCCAAGTTAGACGATGCTACTACTAAACTTC
>JBMOHW010000523.1:0-1556 GCA_049317665.1 Terrimicrobiaceae bacterium
GCTCGCAATAATAACCGAGAGATAGTGTTGGAAATGCCACGGTACTCGGGAGACATCAAAGAAATCCTGGACTTTGCGAAATATCCCGTCAAGGTCCACACCGATCTCTCCGTGATTCCGGAGGACGCCAAGAAGGCCCCGTTCAATCCCGAGGGCAAGGCGACCGCGCAAGTCCTGGTCCACGACAAGGCGGGCGGCGGCATCCAGAGTGCCCACATCTTTCGCTACGTTCGGCTGCAGCCATCCTTTGTCGAGTCCCTCAAGTCTCTTCCCATCCTCCATTCGGCGATTCACATTGCGCCCACGAACGCTCCTCCCGAGTTCTATGACGTCGACGGCGTCGTCAAGGCGTTTGTGGCGGCCCAGCGGTCTCGCCCTCTCTTCCTCGTTACAGACAACGAGGCGAAGAAGGCCCAGTACGTGAAAAAGTACGGGTGCTTTGCGAAGCCCACGGCGACGGGCGAGACGCTGTCCTTGATGGACGCGATGTTCGACCTGATGATTCTGACGGCGGCCAAGGACCTTCTCTGCGTTCCGGGGGCGGACAACAAGGTGTCGGGAATCGCCGTGCTCGCCAAGGAGCTTCAGCCGAAGCGTCTGTTCGTGCGGGACTTGGTGTTGGGAAAGCCTATGGCCTAGGGAGGGGGGTTCCCCCCCTTTGACCCCCAGGATGGGAATCAACAATATCCCAAACGACTTCGTCGTTTGGGATATTCTTGGTTCCTAAGCCAATCACAATCAATGAACGCACGGGGAACATTTGGCTTAGGAACCAAGGACCGAAGGTCCTTGGTTCCCATCCTAGGGGTTCAAAGGGGGCGGAGCCCCCTGAAGGCCTCCCACGCCCTCGGCACTTGTTCCAGCAGCGTGGCTTTCGGGGCGTCCTGGACTTCCAAACACGCGTCCAAAAACTCCGAAAAGCCCGGTGCATCCAGTGCCTTTTTCTGCTCCAGCCACACGCATACGTGTCGAATCAGTATACAAAACGGCACGTGCTTCAGTCCGTCTTCCCACACATAGACGGACTTTCCGGGTTCTGCCGTTGCGGTCGCCGCTTCGAGGCGTGCGAACCACGCATCCCACGGATTGAGTTCGGTCTTGAATTGAATGGCCGACACGAAGGATCGCATGTCCCCCCTTTGTAACGCAAACGTCAGGTCCGAGGGAAGGCGCGACGGTCTCACGCCTTCCGCCGTTTGTATCGTTCGCAGCGTCTCCTTGACGTGCGTGAGAGGCACGTGGGCGCAAAAGAGGGCGATACACCTCGACCGTATGGACGGATGAATGCGGTACAGTGAATTGCACAAGAAGAGATACAGGGGAGAGTGCGTGTGGCCCTCTTTGTCGACCTCGTCGAGCAGGGCGCGAAGGGAGGCCTGGGCGGGCTCTGTCATCGTTTCGACTTCGTCAAAAATCACAAACTTGCGGTCGATGCCCGGCCACGACGTTTGCGTAAAATGGAGGATTCGCTCCCGTATGACTTCGATGCTGCGTTCGTCGCTCGCGTTCAAGTACATTGTAAACAGATTGATGTCCACGTCAGGATGGGTGTCGTG
>JBMOHW010000524.1:0-1555 GCA_049317665.1 Terrimicrobiaceae bacterium
TAATATCGGTACTAACTCCGGAGAACGTGTGGGTTCCGGTCCAAGTTGGTGTAACAGTGATGTCAGCAGCTGGGGTAGGTGTGTCCAGTGTAGTCGTAATCGAGAACTTCACTGTTGCAGTCTTTGCTGTAAGTGGAAGTGTCCATGAAGGAGTAGCTGAATTTGACTTCACCAAGTTATCTGCCGCAGACATTCCTGCAGCTGTTACAAGTGAATCAGTACGAGCAGCATCACCTGTACCTGAACCTGAAGTTGCGAAGATTGTTAGTGCAGGGGTAAGCAATGTTGCATTACCAAATCCTGCCCACCAACGGTATGCAGTTCCAGTTGCAGTTGCTACTGCAGGAATTGCTCCATTTATACCGTATACACCATCTTGTGCCTGAAGTGTTCCGTTACCTGGAGATGTAGCGAGCCCTGTACCGAAGTCAGTTCCAGCGACACCTGAATCACTTACAGTGTAAGCGGCCGTTGGAGAATCCACATAACCTGGAGCAGCAGTAGTTGAGATTTGAGTCTTCACTACAGGTGAAGGAGCTGAACCATTAGCCATACGAACTAGGCCACCATCACGGTTGCGCAATGTCAATGATGCATACGCGTTAGCTGTTGCTGAATCGTATCCATTAAGAACTGCACCCGCTATGAAAGTTCCTGTTGGTGTAAGTGTCAAGACTGCATCTGACTTAGCAGCAGAAGATACGAAATCGATCTTAACTGTTTTAGTCGAACGAACAATGCCACTTGCGTCTGTCAACTGGAACTGGAAGGTGTATGCACCTTGGTCAATTACATTTGAACCTGGACGAGCCATGATTGTTGCGTAGTAGTGAGTCGTGTAAACACCTGTTGTGATGTTGTGGAAAGTATCCTTATTCACATACTTGGTGTTTGCAGCATCAATCTTCGCATCAGCAGGCGAGAAGGTTGCTCCTGCAGCTTTTTCGTCAACGTTTGTAGTTGAAGCAAGTGTGCCTGGAAGCAATGACCAGTCTGTGTTCTTTGAAGTTGATTCAGCTGCTGTTGCACCCAAAACACCTGAAGCACTATTTGTGGTTTCAATGATTGTGAAATCTGATCGACCAGATCCACCACCAGCAACAGTTGAAGTATCAACCATTGAACCTCCGTTTATGGCAACGGTCTTTGCTGTAACCGTAGTTGGAACTCCAACTACAGTTGCTGTGATTGTCTCACCCTGTCGCAAACCATAACCATTTGTGGCGGTTTCATCATTTGTAACATCTAAGCGAACTACGGCTCCAACGGTTGCGGAATCTGACCCGATTACCGTAAGAGAGGTTGCTCCGTTAGGACCAACAACTGCATTTAGAGTTGTAGAAACTGCTGCCTGTGCAGGCGCAACAGAAACCAAACCACCAAAGCCCAAAGCCGCAACAGTTACAAGCGCGATGCGCTTGAAAGTTGTCTTTGTAGACATTTGTTTCCTTTCGATTAGTCGAGACCGGGAATTTCCCGATCTCGGCTTGAACTAGATCGCTCTAGTTCGGTTCGATGAATCGCACGTGCTGATTCACCAAATTCCCCACCGTGT
>JBMOHW010000525.1:0-1550 GCA_049317665.1 Terrimicrobiaceae bacterium
AAACTGCTAAAAGTTGTAACAGTGGTACCAGTGGTAACAGTGCTAAAAGTGATAAGAGTGCTAACAGTGCTAACAGTGTTAAAAATGATACTAGTGCTAACAGTGTTCAGAGGAGTCCAATACGTCAAAGGATTTCCATCAATCGTTGAAGCAATAGGAGTATCCGCAGAAAAGGGATTTGAATCAATATCCTCAATGGATTCAATGGCAAAAGTCGAAAAACTCGATGTGGTCAAGGCTACTGTAGAAAACCTATAGTACTGTATTGGAATTCTTTCTGTTATAGGACCAAATCCACCAGGGCCGCCGAGTGTTGAGGCACCTCCTGCTCCTCCACCACCGACAATTAAGATCGGAGTTTGAAGTGTTGATTCCACAAATATTCCACTGAATCCACCTCCCTGTAGACTTATACTATTTTCTGGTTCTGTTGGATTTCGTATTCCTAAGGCTGATGCACCACCTCCACCATAGCGTTGCTGTGTTGGTATATTTATAGGGTTCTTGCGATTTCCACCTTTTCCTACAACCATATAGACTGTTGATACGCGATAGGTAGTATAGAGAGTTTGTACATTAAGATTCGCTTTCACATATGCGCCAGCACCACCATAGGAACTAATCGACGCATTGGCCTGCGTGGCTCCTCCACCTCCCCACATCCACACTGTTGTGCTTAGAGTATTGGCAACATCAAATGTATACGACAAAACTGTTGTGCTTATCTGTGTTCCTGGTTGGTCATTCCGATAGGTAATTGAACTGAAAAACGATGAAATAGTAGGATACGGATAATTCTGTAGAGTACTGGGTGTACTTACTAAAAAGTGTATAGAACTAACTGTCCCATTAAATCCTTGGATTGCAGAACTAATTGAACTCGCATAGGATGCTCCTAAGAATCCAAGAGGCGCATTTGAAATACCAGAATAGTTCGATAGAGAATTTACAAAATATAGACTCTCATTATATTCAGAAACATGTGTTGTTATACCTACTCTTTCTCTAGGAAGTATACCGGTTGCCGTTGTAAAACATGTACTAAAACTATAGAGTGTATCTCTTGTACGAATTAAATACGCATTTGACCGATATCCAAGCGATGTGGTAGTAATAGGTTGAGACTGTTCATATTGAGACTGTGTGTAGGCAACTCCATTTTGCGGTCCAAATGAAGGAAGAGCATTCGCAATAGTAGAAGGCATACAGTAATTTAGCTGAGGAATCCCATCTGGTACAAGTGCTGTCTGGCCAAAATACGTTGTTCCAGTACTAATCACTTGAGACAAAGGGTAGGGCACAGCACTTCCTGTTAGACGACAATATGTGATATTCGATCCATCCGAATTAAATGGCACCATGTAATACATTGAGTTGTAGCTGAGAAGTTGATTCGATCCCTGTGTTTTTCCGATTACTGGTTCTGAATTAAAATTGGGATCACTCGTATACTGATACCATGTGCCATATTCATTTCCAAAGGTAAATCCAGGAATTGAACCAACAGTACTAGGAGAATACACGGTAGAATTTGAAAATTTCAGAAGAGT
>JBMOHW010000526.1:0-1548 GCA_049317665.1 Terrimicrobiaceae bacterium
CTAACGACAACTGAGGCTGATCTGGATCCCAACAAGACGGGCAAACCTTAACTTGGTACGGCTTTGTCTTTAATATCTGTATCTTTAACTCTGCAAGTTTATACCGCTGCGCACATCTGTCGCATTCCGCAATCGCATATTTACCTGAAGCAAACTTATTTGGCATGCCATTTATCTATAGAAAAACGAGTTACGTGGAACTATACGAATTGCGGCTGTTTCTCTATCTTCATCCGCGGCCAATTGCCATTGCTGTTCATATTCGGTTTTGAGCATCATTATTCTATTTGGATCAACTCCAGGCATTTTGCCACTTAACTGATAAGCCAAACCAGCAGTCATACAAGGGATAAAGCGGAACGGAATGTCTTGGGTTCTGATACCCCCGCCTGCATCTTGAATTCTACGCATTCTGTAGTACACCAAAGTATATTGGTCGCCGGGTGGGTTAGGGGTGGGCCAGACGTTAAGGCAGGGTAAGTTGTTGGTATATACCTCTGCAGCCGTTAAGTGGCTTGCTGCCGTTGTGCCGTTCTGACCACGCCAAGCATTAATAATTTGGTTGCCTACGATGTTCTGGTAGCCGATGGTTTCGTTGTCAATATTGACAAAGCCTTGAGTTGGAAGGCTAGCGGCGTTAACTAGGGTAATGGTCGTGTCATCTGCATCAATAGCGCCATTTAAAGCAGCCTGTGGGATAGCCGCAACGTTGCCTGACTGTCTGTTAAACCAAACTTGAATTGGGCGCCCTGTAGCGTTTTTATTGGGAATGGTAAGGTACGTTGGCTCACTAATCCGGCTGATATTAATGTCTATTTGGTTGTTACCCTGGCCATTATTAGTACGCACCACGGTATCTAAAATATCAACTGTGTCTACTGGTATGGGGTAAATAGCCTGCCCAGTATTCATTACAAACTGCCCTTGCTCTACAGTCCATAAGTTAATACCACGATTAGCCCATTCAATCGTCAATAGATTTAAAGACCGCCGTGCAGTACGGAAGTCATATCCAGAGCGAACCTCAAGACCACAACGTTCAAACGCCTCCTCAATGAGGTCGTTCATATCTAGGTTAAAGGTATTAGTACCTGTAGTAGTCATATCTTCCTAAACGGTTTTACTTTTTGCTTTATTTTTGCTGGCTGGGGCACGAACTGTTTTCCCTGGGCTTTTCCGGCCCGTTTTGCTCGTGTTGTTGCTGCGTACTCGGATGGACTCAACGACTGGATCGCGCGTTTTGGCAGGTACCTTTCGCCGGTTTCGGACGACTTCTTCCCTGACTTGGTTGTCCATTCTTGGTCGCCCCAAGCTTTTAAAGATTGCTGTGATTTTGCTAAACCACCCCCCGCCATCTTTTTCTTTTTGCTGGCGCAATGGGCTTTCTCCGAGAACCCCTTCGGGCTGTCGCAGTTGATCGACTTTTTGCGTTTGTCTGACCATTTCACTTGTAGCCCCCGCCTGCTGCTTTGTAGCGTTTAGCCATTAACTGAGCTTTTCTAGCGCTCCACTGCCCCGCGCCAGTACCCTGTACCGCAGCCGCTTTAA
>JBMOHW010000527.1:0-1548 GCA_049317665.1 Terrimicrobiaceae bacterium
AATAAACGATTGGGAAAATTTTGAAAATATAAAAAAATATGAAATTTAAACAATACGATGATGGGTCTTGTGATATAGAATTTTCTTGGAAAGAAAGAATAACTCTTTTTAGGAAAGGAAAGCTTCATTTATCAGACGAAAATTTAAAACATTTTGGAAATAACCTTGTTAAAATGGTAATGGATTGGCAAATAAAATTTAAAGAAGATGTTGCTAATAAACAAACATTTATAGATACTAAAATAGAAGGAAAGTGATTCCTAAAATAATTCATCAGACAGCTTACTCTAACAAAGATGAATGGCACCCAATCTGGAAAATTTGTCAACAATCTACTTTAAAACATTTTAAAGATTTTGAATATAAATTTTGGGATGATAACAGTTTAGATAATTTTGTTAAAGAAAAATATCCTCAAATTTATGAAGAGTACAAAAATTTTTCAAGTCACATATTTCAACTAGATTGCGTAAGATATTTATTATTACACTACTTCGGTGGAATTTATATTGATATGGACGTCTATTGTTATGATAATTTTTATGATGAATTAAAAGGAGATATTCTTTTAGTAGAATCAATTGGAGATGAATTGGTTCAAAACTCTTTAATGGTCTCTGTTCCTAATCATCCTTTTTGGATGGATTGTTATGAATTAACTTTACATAGAACAAAAACAATTAAATTAAAACCAAACTTAAATACTTTTTTTAAAAAAGAAGCCGATGAAAATGATAATTTAGTAAGACTTATATCAGGTCCATTAATGTTGTCTGATTGTGTAAAACAGAATAAACACTCTATTTATATACTTTCTTATAAATATTTTAACCATGAACCATTATCTTATAAAAAAGAATATAAAACTAAACATATGCAAAGTGGTATGTGGGGTAAAGAAATTAAAGATGGATTTTATGTTATAAGAAATAATAATGATCCTAATGTTCCAATAGAAGAATATCATAAATACTCATATAAAATGAAAACTTCTATAGATTTAAACAACTTTGATTTCTATAAAGACTACAGTAAATAACTCTTTATTGTTAAATATATAGATATAAGGTATAAGAACCCTTATGCCTTTAAAAAAGATACCTATAAAAGCTGGATTTAACAAACAAGATACCTCAACTGCCGCAGAAGGTCAGTGGATTGATGGTGATTTTATTCGTTTTCGTTATGGATACCCAGAGAAAATAGGCGGTTGGGAACAAATATTACCTCAAACATTAGCAGGTGTTGCAAGGTCTCAGCACACATGGACAGATTTAGAGGGTAATAAATATGCAGCAATTGGTACTAATAAAATATTAGCTATTTATTTTGAAGGCGCTTTTTATGATATTACTCCACTTGGTACAGCTATAACTGGATGTACTTATACATCAACAACAGCATCAACTACAGTTACAATCAATAAAGCAGGTCATGGACTTGCAGTCGGTGATTATATTATATTTACAAGCGTTACAACACCGGGACCAACGACTACTGGATACACATCAGCAAGTTTTACGACAAATACTTTTGAAGTAATATCAG
>JBMOHW010000528.1:0-1548 GCA_049317665.1 Terrimicrobiaceae bacterium
ATACTCATCCTTTTGAGTATACATCTTACCAATATCTGTGTGTTCAATGTAAACTCGGTCAGCAGCTTCTGCTCTAATATATTTTGTAATGTATTTAAGACCTGCAGATTTGATACTTGAATTTATTGCCTGAGCTCTACGAACTGCGTGGATAATATCAATAACATTATAACCCCAAATTGATGTTTGAGTATATTCCTCAACCTCATTTGCAAGCTTTAACATACTCTCTTTTCTTGTGAAAGAATTTCCTGGATTAAGTGATTTACAAATCTTTTTAGGGTCAAGTCCCAAGATTTTACATCTTTCAAATATCCAATGCCAATCAAAGTTTGCGGAGTTGTAACCACCAATTATACTTGGTTTTAATTCATCTATAACTTTAAAAAATTCTATGATTGCACCTCTCTCTTGTGACTCATCAATACATTCAATAACTCTATGGTAACCTTTGTTGGTTTTAATTCCAATCATAAATATTCTACCATCTTTTGGTTCTAATGATGTTGTCTCCAAGTCAAACACAAGACGTGTGACTTCATTGTAATCTTCAAAACCTTTGAATAATCTTTTTTCTTTTTGTACTAGGTACTGCTCAATCGGGGGGAGGGTTAATATTTTTTCTTTTCCTTTTTCACTCCACGGGTCTATTCCACCATCACGGAAAAATTGGGATAATGCTCTATAACCTTTAAGTGATTTAACCATAAAAGTTAAACCATTTTTCATTCTGTCATTATCACCCGTCTCTAATTTTTCTATAGTAATTCCGTATTTAGACATTGCTTCTTTTTGTAATGCCTTGGAATCATTATAGAACTTCATACCACGAAGGTCACCTACCCAAGCGAATGGGATGAACGTGTCCTTTCTTATTTCTTTACCTTTACCGGGGATTTCTTTGATTTTGTAGATACACTCTGATGCGTAGTCATATTCGAGTGCAACAATAAATTCTTCTGGGTCTCCTCCGTGTAAGAAGGATTCAATTTCTTGACTGTCTATCATATATAAATTAGGAGTGGTTTATTAGCTTTCACAACATTGTGAAGTTCACCTTACTCATTACTTATAAATATAATCAACCAAAACAGTTAAGTCAAAATGTATTTTATTTTCTTAATAAAGTTAACAACTCCCGTTTTTCTTTATTTTAATTTATGCTGGTGTTGTTGTTGTTCTTTCCCCATACGCAACTATACCCGATACTGTATTTACAATTGTAAACTTATAAATATACAATGTATTTCTAGCACCATTAGTCCATGATTTAGTCCATATTTGAGGAACTCCATCTATTTTAAACCCTGTTATTTTCCAAGTATTTCCCGATATATCAGCATTTGACGCAATTATCTTTATAGATGTCGAACAACCTTCAGGTAAATCAAAATTTGTTAAATTAACTATCCAATCCGATGTTGCATCAACCCCAAAATGAACAAATGTTGTTCCAATAGAACAATCATAATTTACATCACCAGATGGTGATGGTAAATTTGTTATCGCCCCGGTTATGTTTGGAGAATATATTGACCCTGATATTGT
>JBMOHW010000529.1:0-1546 GCA_049317665.1 Terrimicrobiaceae bacterium
GTCCAAATCAGACCAAGGTCTTGAGTTTGATCCGAGTGCAAAATTATGACACACGTTTTTACTGGTTCAAGAAAGACTGGTATCAACTGGGCTATGATCCATCAACACGAATTTTGATTGAAGTTCCTGTTAGATCCAGCCTCGACACCATAAACGTGCCCATCGGCAGCGCAGTGAAAGTGACAACCAATGGTCAAGGTCTATGGGAAATCTACAGACTTGAGCCCAACAACACATGGATAAGGGTGGGCCTGCAGAATGGCACTATTGAATTCTCCAACACCCTTTGGGATTACAGCGCCGGTCGCTATGGATTCGACGTTGAAGTATTTGACGGGCAGTACTTTGATCAACAACCCATTATAGAAACACGTAAAATCATTGAAGCTATCAATCAGGAACTGTTGATAGATGACTTGTTGATTGAACGAAACAATCTTTTGATCCTGATGTTCAATTATATCCTTAGCGAGCAACAGGCACCCACATGGTTGACCAAGACCAGTTTGATTGATGTGGATCATACCATTCGTGATCTTGAACCATTCCAGATTTATCGTCGTGACAATCAAGATTTCGTGCTGAATTACATACAAGAAGTCAAACCCTATCATACACAAATACGCCAGTTTGGCTTGATCTACCGTGGATTTGACACCTATCTTGGCACAGTAAATGACTTTGATTTACCAGCCTATTGGGACCCAACACAGAATCTCTTTATTTCTCCTGTGCTGGACAATACCGGCACGCTGAGCACTACTTCTAGTTTTCCATCTACCAATGCTATATGGCAAACATTTCCCTACAATCAGTGGTTCCAGAACTACCTGCTGTCTATTGAGTCGGTCACTGTGATCGATGGTGGCAGTGGGTACACCATACCTCCTGATGTGGTCGTCACAGGCCAATGTGAGCGACAGGCCGTGATGATTGCTCGTGTCAACAGCGCAGGCGAAGTCATTGAAATCACTGTGCAAGATCCTGGTGCAGGCTATTCTACCACTGCCCTGATTTCGCTGGTGGGCGGCAATGGCACTGGTGCCCAGGCCGTGGCCATCATGGGCAACAGTCTTGTACGAGAGATCGGTACGACCATCAAGTACGACAGATACCAATATTCCAGCGACATTGACCCTTGGTCAGCCAATACTGTGTATGCGGAAAATCAGTTGGTGCGTTATGATAATCGTGTGTGGTCAGCCAATACCGACGACACTTCCAGCGCCACGTTTGATCCTTCTGAATGGACTCTGGTGCCAGCAGGAACCTTGAGTGGAGTGGATCGCACTGCCGGTTACTATGTACCTGATGTCAATGAACCCGGTCTTGATCTAGCACAATTGATTACTGGTATTGACTATCCGGGCGTGCAGGTTTCTGGACCATTGTTCAGCCAGAATACGGGATTTGACGTGGGCAACTACGACATCAATCCCTTTGATAACATCAGTTATGGCCCAGAAGGACGGCCCACATACGATCCTGCTATCTTAGATGCCATATATGAAAGTCCCTTTGTAGATCCGTTCCTGGGCACACTACC
>JBMOHW010000530.1:0-1542 GCA_049317665.1 Terrimicrobiaceae bacterium
TCGGGCCATGTCATGAGGTCGTCGATCCACTCACGAAGCTCGGCTACCCCTTGGGGCTGCAGAGGCTCTGTAAGCACCCAACCGAACTTCTGAAAATGGTCGGCGGCATCGGGACCGGGTTCGATGGTGTCAAAGAATGGCTCGTCCACATCGCGATGCTAGGCCTGTGTCCTACGCTCCGGACATGGCCGCTGCTCGTCCGAACATTCTTTTCATCACGCTCGATGAATTCAGGGCCGAGTGTCTTTCGGCTGCCGGCCACCCGGTGGTGCAAACCCCGGCACTTGATGCGCTCTGTGCCGAGTCGGTGCGCTTCGCCAGACACTATGGACAGGCCTCTCCATGCGCGCCCGGCCGAGCGGCGCTTTATACCGGCACCTATCAGATGAATAACCGCGTGGTGATGAATGGTTCGCCGCTCGATGCGCGCTTCGACAACATCGCGCTTGCCGCTCGCCGAGATGGGTACGACCCAGTTCTGTTTGGCTACACCGATCAAGCAATCGATCCCCGAACGGTTGCGGCGGACGATCCGCGTTTGTTGACGTACGAAGGTGTGCTTCCCGGGTTTCGATGTGAGCTCGATCTCACTCGTGGACGTGAAGCATGGGCGGATTGGGTGCGTGCGCAGGGTTACGACATGCCTATTGACCCTGAAGAAGGGCTTGCGACGGAATCGGAACGTCCTGCCAGCGTGGGAATCAGTGCGTTTCTCACCGATCAATTTCTTGAATGGCTTCCGGGGAAAGACGAACCATGGTTTGTTCATTTGAGCCACCTACGTCCGCATCCGCCGTTTGCAGCCGCAGGGGAGTGGGCGACGGCCTACGAGCGCGATTCGGTGGATCTACCGAATGCTCCTGGATCAGACCTCCATCCTCTTCACGAATTTTTGTTGTCGATTTCGTATTTCGCTGCTCCGGAGGATGAAGCGGGTCTGCGTGAGATGCGCGCGCAGTACTACGGGATGATTAGTGATGTCGACCATCAACTTGGTCGGGTGTGGAACGCCCTTCGTGATTCAGGGCAGTGGGACAACACCATCGTGATCGTGACGTCAGATCACGGCGAGCAACTTGGTGACCACGGCATGGTGCAGAAGATGGGCTGGTTTGAGGAAAGTTTTCATATTCCGCTCATCGTTCGCGACCCTCGAACCGCGCAGACTGGCGGCGGAGTTGTTGAGGTCTTTACTGAAGCAGTCGATGTCTTCCCGACTCTGTGCGAGTTGATCGAGGTTCCGGTTCCTCGGCAATGCGATGGCCGATCGTTACGACCATTTCTCGAAGGCGAAACGCCCGATGAATGGCGAGACGCGGTTTATTGGGAATTTGATTGGCGATTCTTTACCGCAGGGCGCGACGGCGCGATGTGGCCACAGGACCGTCGAAGTGTGAGCCATCAGCTCACCGTCCGTCGCAGTGAAGATGTCGCTTATGTGCAGTTCGCCGATGGCGATTCGCTTGTCTACGACCTTGCGGCTGATCCGACATGGCGCACGATGTTGACCGATCCGCACAAAGCATGGGCCGAAGCACGGGC
>JBMOHW010000531.1:0-1539 GCA_049317665.1 Terrimicrobiaceae bacterium
GGCGGCACCTTCACCGACTTCGCCCTTCTCAAAAGCGACGAGGTGATCCTGCACAAGAACCTCTCGACACCCGAGGACCGCTCGCTCGGGGTGATGGAAGGCCTGGGCAAGCTCGCCGAAAAGGAAGGCCTCGACGCCGTTTTCCAGGACCCAGAACGCCTGCCCGTAGGTGCAGAGGCTCATCTCGGTCATGCGGATCAACCGGCGGAATGTCCAATAGCCGTTGACCGAGCGCATCAGGTCGTACAACCGCCCGGATGTCACCTCGACGCGCTCGCCGTTCGTGGCGCGCTTGTAGATTTTCAGGTGCAGTTTGGCCAGGTTCTTCGCCCGAATGTTGGAACAGGCGAAGACGGCAGCGTTCGTCGCCGGGTAATCGCCGTACGCGGCTGGCGCGTACCGCTCCTGATCGTGCCCGTAGGTCGTCTCGAAAGTGTCGACGGTTGCCGGACCCAACCGGAATGCCTTCGCGATGCGGTCGCGCCACCTCATACCATCACCCACTCGCCACCGCCGAGCATGAGATCGGTCAGCGCCCACACCAGCGCGTCAAGCCGGTCAGGGGATTTTGCAGCGTCCGCGGTGTACGTCGCCATTTGGTCCTCAAGGTCAGGGTACACGCCGACGTGATGCACGCGCCCCTGTTCGTACAACGCCGCCACCGGCTCGGCCCGTGCCAGTTTGCCCCGGCTGGCCCTGACACTACGATACGCGATATTCGCGTCGACCGTGCGCATGACGGTCTCGACAAGGTCGCCACCGTTGTTCGCCTCGGCGACCAGCCGGTCGGCGCCGAGGTCACGATACCGGCGCACCGCCTCCCGCGCCCATGCGTCCGGTGACGCGCGCAGCGTGTAATCCCCGATCACGTACGCGTGCCCGTCGTCGCCGAGACCGCAGGCGACGATCCCCGTCATGTCCGCATCCTCGCCGGACGTGACGGCCGGGTCGACGGCGACGACGACGCGCCGGAACGTTGGCGCGTGACGCACGCGGTGATCGTCGATCATCGCCCGCGTCCACAGCGCGCCTGGTGTGTCCTCAAGGAGTTCGGCGTACAGTTCCTGACGTCCCAGTCTGGTGCCCTCGTATTGCCGTCGGATCTGCGCAAGGAACGCCTCCGGCAGGTTGGACGCATTGTCGAACGTCGAACCCGTGGTGACAACGGTGCCGGGTGCGGCGATCAGGTCACGCAGGATGCGCGTCGGCTTCGGCGTCGTCGTCACGACGGTACGCGGGTCGGTGCCGAGACGCAGTCCGAGTTGCAGCATGTCCCACGCCTCCGGGTAGCGCCACGCCGCAAGTTCGTCACACCATGCGGCGTCGTGTTGCGGCCCGCGCAACCGGTCCGGCTCATCGGCCGAGTACGTCGTCGCCATCGCGCCGTTCGGCCACTTCAGGCGCCGCTTCGACGGCTCGTACTCGGGTCGGTTGCCTGGCGGTGCGACGGCAAGGATGCCGGACTCGCCCTCGACCATGACGTCGCGCGCGTCGGCTGCGGTTGCGCCCACGATGGCGACGCGCTGGCGCCCGTGCTGT
>JBMOHW010000532.1:0-1538 GCA_049317665.1 Terrimicrobiaceae bacterium
AATTATATGTTCTCGTGTTTCAGTCAATATTTGAGCATCGATGTCCTCCTGAGACGGATCTTGAGCATATCTTATTGTCCTTTCTACTTCAAGGATTTTTTCTTCAACCATCTTAATTTTTTCTTCTATTGTAAGTGTCATTTTTCTCCTTATGGGTATAGTTGAGCAGATTTTGCAGTTGCAGTATTTTGAAAAGACGCACTTGTAATTGTAGGAGATAGTGTTATTCCGTTTAAACTTATTACCTGAGCTCTATACCAAAAATTACCAGATGCGTTTGTTGTTCCAACTGGTTGGTTAGTTGATTGACTTGCGTAGCCTCCAGATACGCTTAATGATTCTGTAGCTCCACTTGTCCATGTAGAATTATCTGAAGATCTTTGTATTCTTGCAGTCATAGAAGTTACGTTAGAAAGATAATAATCCATAGTAGCTTTTGGATTTGCCCAGTTGTTATTTGCAATTCTTCCCCCAGTATATCCAAATATAAGTGTGACAGAGGCTGGAGGAGCTGCTACTGTAACTGATATTGAAGATTCTGCGCCATTTCCGATAGCATTAACTGCTCTTACATAAATGGTATAAGTACCAGGGGAGAGCGTGTAGTCATAACTAGTACTTAGGCCAACGGAAAAATAAGCAAAAGAATCTCTTTTTACTTCATATCTAGTAATTGCTGACCCGCCATCACTTGACGGTGCACCCCAAGATATTCTTGCTCCACCACTAATTGCGGTGGAACTAAGACCAGTGACTGCATTAGGCACTGTAAGGTTAGTGGTAGAGAAGGTAACGCTTCCGTAATTAGTTCCTGTAAAGTAGTAATTATTTGCTCTTACTAAAACCGTATATGAAGTATTTGCTGTAAGACCTGTTAAATTCACTGAGGTGTTTGCACTAGTTGATGTCCAACTTGACCCACTATTTAGAGAGTAGTCATAACTTTGAATTGCTGACATTCCTCTAGATTCTCTAGCTGGAGCTGTCCAAGATACAGTGGCAGTGGTATTTGTAATACTAGATGCTGTAACTGATGTCGGAGCCTGTGATGATGCACCTTGATTTGCAACTATGCTAAAGTACCCATCATCATTTGTCCCTGAGGTAACTGATCCTGAAGCAAGCCACACGGGATCTGTTGATGTACCAAACTCAGTGAATGAAGTAGCAAAAGCTGCGTCTGTACCAAAGTAAACTCTATACTCACCGCCGACAGCCCTCGATGTAATTGCGCTATAGCCTGTGCGCGAACCATCAACGTAGTAGGCGGTGGTTGAATATGTGCTAGTGGGAAAAGAGATTAGTTTAATTAAGGCGTAATCCTGCCCATCAATAAAGTGAACCTCATACTCGATCTCGAAGTCAGTTCCACCTGAGAAACGCTTTCCACGCCAAAACACATAAAATCTGGTGCTACTTGAAGCCCAACGAACTGAGTTCATTTCGAGATCGGCTGGAAGAATACCTAAAACACGATCAACAGTAGAAGATATAGTAAACGTACTTTGACCATTATCTAGTGAAATGTAGCCGTTTGT
>JBMOHW010000533.1:0-1537 GCA_049317665.1 Terrimicrobiaceae bacterium
CGAGCCGTACGACGTTGGCATGGCGCTAGATGGGATTGCTTGGCTTAAGGATGTTCAAGCCTCACAGAGCCCTCCTGAGCCTGAGAAGCGGGTTTCGTTCTGCCGGGACTACTGCGAATTCTTTGATATGAAGTCAGATGAGGGATGCCGGGGGATGTCGTGAGCCTAACAGCGGTCAGCCTCTTCGCAGGAGTCGGAGGATTTGATCTGGCGATGGAGCGCAATGGGATTGACGTTGTCGCAGCGGTTGAGATTGACGAAAAGGCGCGCGCGGTCCTAGCAAGGCAATTTCCTAACACTCGACTATTCGCAGACGTTACGAAGGTGAGCTCGAATGAACTCAGAGATGCTGGCTTTGTTCCCGATAGAGGAATCATCACCGGAGGATTCCCTTGCCAAGACCTATCCGTCGCAGGCCGTCGCGCTGGCTTGGCTGGGGAGAGATCAGGACTCTTCTGGCACATCATCAGACTCGTGGATGAACTCCATCCCCGTTGGATCGTCCTTGAGAACGTTCCTGGCCTCCTGTCATCAGAAGGAGGAAGGGATATGGGAATCGTCCTCGGGGCGCTGGGAGAGTGCGGGTATGGCGTCTCCTACCGAGTGCTGGACGCTCAGCACTTCGGAGTACCCCAGCGGAGACGGCGCGTGTTCATCGTCGCTGGCCGACGTGCTGGAGCAGCCGACAGCGCCGGGCCTGTCCAAGTACTTCTTGAGTCCGAAGGCAGCTCAGGGAATCCTGCGGCGTGCAGGACGGCGGGGCAGGAGCCTGCCGGAACCGCTGGAAACGGCTTTGCAGGCCGTCGCATCGTCAACGCCCTTACCCGCGACGGACTCGGAGGGGGGGGGCCCGACGACAACCTTGCTCAGGCCGGCCACTTGATACCGCAGCAACCCTCAATTCAGGTGGCAATTCAGGCGGCTTCAGAACAGAGCCTGGAGAGCATCTCGTCATCGTCTAAAGACGCTACTAGAGAGAGAGAGAGAGAGAGAGAGAGAGAGATCCCCGCTGCTAGCAAGCAGCAGCAGTATGCAATCAGTGGCAAGCACCATAACGACAGGGACGGGGCTAAGGATGGACCCAGATACAGAATCTCTGGTGATAACGTGATGAACACCATCTCAGCATCGATCTACCATCACGGGACCGTGGTGAATCAGGATCTGATGTCAGGTCATCTCGTAATCGTTGATGAATGAGCCTTACGCGAAGTCTAAGCGCGCAGCCAGCGATACCGATGACGAGACATGGAAGCGGGGGGGGGGTAAGCCCTACTTTGAATGCAATGGACAACACTGGAGAAGCCAGAGCTACGGTGCTAGTTGCCTTTAGTCATACTCAGGGACTTGATTGCCAGCCTTCAGAATTGCTCACTCCAACACTTCGCAAGGGAGGCCAGGGAATGGGAATATGCGATGAACTGACCCAGGTTCGGAGACTTACTCCCGTCGAATGCGAGCGACTGCAAGGCTTTCCCGACAATTGGACCGATGGCCAGGCGGATTCGGCTCGCTATCGTCAGATGGGAAATGCGGT
>JBMOHW010000534.1:0-1533 GCA_049317665.1 Terrimicrobiaceae bacterium
CTTCTGTTGTGAGTTTGTTGAGATCCCAACTTGAACCTACAAAACTCTGTGCTGCTAGATTATATACCTCAGCAGGTTTGAGAGTTTGCATGAGATGATTCATGTTGTTTTCGTCAGTGATATCGCCAGTAACTAACTCAATATCGTTTTCTATACCTAACCACTTGATATTGTCTAAATTTGGGTTTGAATAGCGTTTTACAAGGCCATACACATGGTAGCCTTTTTCAATCAATAGTTTGGCAAGATATGGACCGTCTTGCCCAGTCATGCCTGTAATAAAAGCAGTTTTCTTCATTGGAGTCTCCGATGAAGTATGTATGCAATTATTTCCTGGTGGCTGTATATTTGTTGTATCCAGCTTGGATATATTTTTCTTTTCCTGCGTTATGACCTAAACGACTTTGGACCAGGGTATGATTAAATACTCCGCGACCTTGACTTAGGTTCAACACATCCAGCTTCATGTTTTTGTACAAGTGTGAAAACCAATATCCGTCCCAAGTTTTGGCATGATTATAGATCGTGAGATTGTCGTAGTCTTGTGTGATTTTTTCAAGTAATGAGGGCATCTGTTGATGCAGCATGTTGAATACCATTAGACCAGTTTCAAAATGCAACCCATGCTTTAGATTTTCAAAATGCACAGCAAACAGGTGTTTGCCCACTAGATCATGTGCAAGTGATGCGGGAATAGTGCTCTTGCTATATGTGTCACCATCAAGAAATATCAAATGATTGTGTGTGGTGTTTCTCAGTGCATGGGACATTGCATACACTTTGTGGCACCATTTGACTGTTTTTTGTACACGGCGGCAATATTTGATGTCCAATGCATGCGCATCCATTAACAGTTGACTTTGTTTTTTAAATTCTATTAATTCAGGACACGCTGACAACAAGTCAACTTGACTAATTCGGTCATTGGCTGGAAGTGTGAATCCTTCTGTATACACTGTCAACACATGATCAACTGGCCAATATTGTAACCATGAATCAATCATGTGCTGACCATAAAGCTCCAATCCATCTTTACTAAATGTAGTAATGGTCTGAGTCATACTGTGATATCTTCCATTCCCGCAGTACGAAGTTTAACCACGTGACCCATTTGCCATTGTTTACTATCCAGGCCTTTGAGAATACCCAGCCAGCGATTGCGTAGGTATGCCACTTCGTTAATTATGGTTTCATAATCAATTACTTCATCTTCACCTTCGGCATACTTTTCAGCATCTCTACTGGTAAGAGCACGAGCATATCCTTCAAGATATTTCTTGTAATGTTTTCTACGTATCTTGCGTAGTTGTATGTTGAGATAGTTTAATACTGCCTCAACTTCTTGCAGCTGATTGAACCGTTGTTCTGTAATACCCGGAAGAGCCGTGATGTTCTTTTCTAAAACACCACGGATCCTACAATCATTTTGAGCTGCTGCTAGTTCTGTTTCGTAGTATGCGATAAAATCTGGAATGGCCGAAAGATCAGCTACCACACGGCTATACCACATTAGTTTTCCCAGTCGTCGGCGTG
>JBMOHW010000535.1:0-1533 GCA_049317665.1 Terrimicrobiaceae bacterium
AACGTTGAGTGAGAGCAGCAGCCGCTGGGGCCACGTGCGGGAGGGACGACTCACAGTGCGAAGACTACCGGAGGCCCTCCAACGGAAGGCGTCAGCCCCATTCGAAGTACATCTCTCGCCGTAGGCTCACAGCATCGTGAACCTTTCGACCCTTGCAGCCCAGCGAATCGAACCGCTCGCAGTTGTTGGCGGAATGGTCGCGTCCGAACTTGCGGATGTCACTTCTGATCTCTCGGCCTTGGATTCAAATGGGTGGTGGGCCGTCGTGCTTCCCTTTGAAGGTGTCCCCACATGCGCGCGTTTCGAGCGTCGCCGTCCGACCTCGTCTCTGCCTCGCCCTTCACAGCCATGGATCGGACCTCCTCCTCATTCGTGGTCGTCATCACTTTCTCGACCAGAGTTCTCTCAACGCGTTGCACTCATTCGTGAGTCGATTGCGGCTGGCGATGTCTACCAAGTGAACCTCACACGTCGGCTTTCAGCGCCGCTTCCCGACAACGCGTCGATGCTGGCGTTAGGCGAACAACTCGCCAACGGAAATCCCGCCCCATTTCAAGCAGTGATCGAGCTTCCCGAAGTTGGCATACGCATTGCGTCTGCTTCACCCGAACTGTTTCTCAGCCGGGATCAATCACGAGTGAGGTCTTCCCCGATCAAAGGGACAACCGCAACCGGCGGCGACTTCAGCGAAAAGGACTGCGCTGAAAACATCATGATCGTCGACTTAGTCCGCAACGATCTTGGTCGCGTCTGTAAACCCGGAACTGTCGTCGTGCCGAACCTTCTTGAACGGCAACATCACCCGGGACTTGATCATCTCGTCAGCACGGTCGAGGGCGAATTGCGCCAAGGCGTCACTTGGTCCGATCTCATCGACGCAACGTTTGCTCCAGGCTCGGTCACAGGCGCACCAAAGATCGCTGCAATGAAACACATTCAAGAACTTGAACCCGTCGACCGCGGCATTTACTGCGGCGCTATCGGTTGGGTCGATGCCGACCGCTCCATTGGCGAACTGAATGTGGCGATCCGAACCTTTTGGGTTGAGCAAGATCAGCTGTGCTTCGGAACAGGCGGCGCGGTCACCTGGGATTCCACCGCCGACGACGAATGGGCCGAAACTGAACTCAAAGCAGGACGCCTCATTGCGCTCGCCTCCGGTGGGCCGACATGACCACTCAATCGATGTGGCTCAATGGTGAACTCGTTGATGACTCGTCACCAGCGGTCTTTGCGAACGACCACGGTTTTCTGCTGGGCGATGGCGTCTTCGACACGCTGATCGTCCGCAACGAGAAACCGATCTTCCTCGAGCGCCACCTTCGTCGACTTCGAGACGGCATCGATCGCCTCCAGATCGAAGGCGCCCCGACTGATTCAGAACTCAGCACCGCGCTCTCACAACTCATCACAGCAAACGACACGGTCGACGCGCGCGCACGAATCACCGTCACTCCTGGACCAGGCCCATCGCCCCGACATCGCGGCACGCAACCGCTTACCGTCATCTCAACATCGCCGCTCCACCAAGCG
>JBMOHW010000536.1:0-1530 GCA_049317665.1 Terrimicrobiaceae bacterium
ATTGCAAAGCGCGAGAGCTTTATATCTGCGGCTTTCTTCAAGGCCACACTGGAGGAGAAAATGGAAGAGCGCAAAAATCGTGAGAGTGTTGAATCACTTTTTTTGTATGACAGCTACATAATCAGAATCTTTTCGATTGTTAAATCTTTTCCCGGTTTTGTCTCAAATTTAACAACGATCTTGGCAATATTTGCAGGGTTGCTTTTTTACAGTGCAAAAAATAGCTTAATTTTGATCGTAGTTCTCACTGTAATTTCTACTTTCACTTTTTCAATTTATTCTAAATTGCAGAGGTCCATGTCAAGAAGATTGATCAGTGATGAGAAGGGTTCAAACACCCTGAAAATTGAAAGTCAAAGATTGGCCACGGAGTTGTTCTTGGGAAATAGAATTAATGAAACGATAAAGGAGTTGGAGTTTTTTTATACGCGGTATAAAACCACTATGGGTAAAATCAGCATAAATGGTGAAATTCCGAGGTATGTTTTAGAATTTACTTTGGTCGCCTCATTAACGCTTACTTATTACTTGAACCGCTCAGAAAGCTTTTTGAGCGTACTTGCACTCCTTGCCGCTGCCGCCTTCCGAGTTGTTCCAGTAATTGGCTCATTTGTCAGTAACTTAATGGGACTGTCGGTAGGTTTCATTACGCTTACAGCACTTAGGCAGATAGTGCCTACTTTAAAGGCCTTAGAGTTAGATTTAGAAACCAACCCTGGCAAAGGCAAATTAAAGATTCAATTTAAAGGGGATATAAAACTTGCGAATCTTGGGTTCAAGTATAAAAGCTCTAATGACAAAATTTTTGAGAACCTGAACTTGTCGTTTAAAAATTCGAGCACAACTATTTTCACAGGAGCAAGCGGCGCTGGGAAATCTACCCTTTTACACTTGATTGTGGGATTGCTAGAACCAACGGAGGGTGAAATTTACACCTTTGATGGAACGACTAAAACCAAAATGGATGATCAAATAACTGGGATTAGTTATCTACAGCAAGGTGTCCCACTTATCTCCGGCACGGTTGCGCAGAATATTGCTGGAAGCACATTGAAGGAATTTTCCGAAGAAAAAGTGTTAATGGCAATTCGTGATTCTGGATTGGAATCGACAATAGCCAGATTAAAAGATGGCCTTAACTACAACGTTGGTGAAGACGCGAAACTTTTTTCAGCCGGAGAACGTCAAAGACTTGGCCTTGCAAGAGCCCTTTATCAAAGTCCAGCATTACTGATTCTTGATGAGCCAACTTCCAATTTAGATTCCGAGACCGAATCTGAAATATGGCGCACGCTTGCGGCGTTAAAGGGAAAGATGACAATAATTATCGTCAGCCATCGAGGAGTTCCTGAGGATGTTTATGACCAGGCTATTAGTTTTTCTAAAAAAGAGAATAGAACGGTTGTATCCTGATGAAAGACAAGCAAAAAATCGTGGTTACTGGACATGATACTAATTACATCTATCCATGGATGATTATGGCCAAGAGCTTTGCCAGCAGCACAAAAGGTGATTTCAAGATGATTGCCG
>JBMOHW010000537.1:0-1528 GCA_049317665.1 Terrimicrobiaceae bacterium
AAAGATGAAATTGCCAGCTATGATGCCAGCACACCCACTGGCTATGATGTGCAAAATAGCGGTTTTATTGGGTTTATGGATGATGGAAAAGGCATTCTCACTCCTTTTGGTGTTTTGCGATACAACACGCTGGTATCTGCTTATAAGGTAAAATTTAAAAGCTATAAAGGCGTAGAATTGAAGGAAAATGACGGAATAACCGAATTTACCGATAAAGCAGGAAATAAGCTGTTTATCATAGATCAACAGCATTTGGTATATTATGCCATTCTGAACAGTTGGCGAAAAGAAGGCAAACCGTCTGATAGTATCGTTGATAAAGTTATCGATAAAGTCAATTAATTACAAAATATTCAGTTGGTTTAATATGTTTAAAAAAGATTAAATATATTAAATGAAAAGTTTCAAGGATTTATTTTCAAAATATTTACAAGAATCACCGGCCGCTCCTGAAGCTCCGCCCAAAGAAAAACCTGATGTAAAGCCGGATACAGAAAAACCCACTACCGAACCCAAAAGTCCTCCCCGCCGCAATCCATTGGAACCGCGACCCGGTTTTCAACCTCGCCCCAAAGGAATGGTGACAAAAGGTGAAGCGGAAGAAGAAGAAAAACAAAAAATAAAAAGAAATCCGGATGTTAATTTGTTTTTCAAATATCGCCAAAATATTAGAAGTGCATGAAAAGTTTCAAAGAAGCCATTGAAACCGGTGAACAGCCTGATCTGATTCATCCGGAAAAAAGAAAACAACTGGAAGCTGGTACTGAAGAAATTCTAGGGGTTCTTCCGGAAAAAGCACAAGACTACTATGAAATGATTGTTTCGGATGCCTACATCAAACTTTTGGAACGCATTCAGCATTATACCAAGGCTCCAGTTACCCATGAAAATTTTCCTCAATTGGTTTCTAAAGTTTTTGCAGCTTTTGGTAAAATCGCAGAAGTAGAAGAGCGTAACAAGTCAAAATTAGAAAAACTGGCGGTTCAAGTGGTTTTGGATTTGCCTGAATTCGAATTTGTTAAAAAATTGGTGGAAAACAAAAGATTAAAAATAGACGCAAAGCTGGGAACACCTGATTTGAAAAATGCCGTCACTCAATCAGAACAAGAAGCACAGGATAAATTGCTTCCAGATGTGGAAGGTCTTTCTGATTTGGAAGAATTGAATCAGATTGTGGCAGAAAATCTTTTTGATGATACAGAGACAAAATTGCGGAGGCGTTTAGCCAACACGTTAATGCAGGGAAATGCGGTCAGCAAACTGTATCTTTTCAATCTTGTAAAAAATCATCTGGATGAAATGGATAAGAGTCTGATTTATAATTATGGTTTGGTGACTACTGTAGCTCAGTTGTTTTATTTTGTAACACCACCAATTGAGAATTTTTCATTATCCATGATTGAAGCTACCCAACAAGGAAGCGAAGAAGTAGTTCCAGAAGGCGATACTTATGCGATCAAGGCGCGTGCCAAGACATTCCCGTATCTTGTACATGAAATTGTCAAAGGAATATATGAATATCTTGCGG
>JBMOHW010000538.1:0-1527 GCA_049317665.1 Terrimicrobiaceae bacterium
TTCTCTACTGGCGTACCGGTCATCGCTAGAACGAATTCAGTATTCAGTCCCTTTGCAGCGTGGGTCATTCGAGTAGAGGGCGACTTGATCTTCTGCGCCTCGTCGAAAACGACACAACCAAAGCGAATAGCCCCGAGCGTCAACTGGTAATCCGAAACCGCTTCGTAATTTGCCAGGACCCAATCAGCCGAGCTGATTTGAGCCGAGTCCAGCCCAGCATTCCCGCCCCTGTGGGACCCAGACTTTAGAAATTTGATATGGGAGCCATATGCGCGAACCAATTCACCAAGCCCAGGGGACACTAGATGAAGGTCGTGCTCAGCTTCCCAGTTTCGTAGTAGGCCGATCGGCGCCACTATCAAAATAGGTCTTTGAGGCGTACGACCAGCAGCCATTTGCTCTTTTAACCAGGCAAGAAACGCCAAGGCTTGAAAGGTCTTACCAAGACCCATGTCATCCGCAAGCAAGGCGCCGACTGATCCAGAGAGCCAATGCGACTGAAGCCAATTAAGACCGTCGACCTGATGCTGCTTTGGCTGAGTCTTGAGCGAATCGGGAAGTCCTCTTGAGCCGAGCCTCTCGGCAACCGACGTATGAACGAAATCTGGATCGTCGAAATTCGTTTGAATGATCAGTACATTCTTGGGCACTTTGACCTTTGCACTGCCACCTGCCGGATCCTTTCTTGAAATTACTGCCGCCTGTAGATCCGTCAGAGAATTGAGCGTCTCCTGATTAACGGGTACGGTTTGTCCATTTACAACCGCGGTCTTCTCCCCCTTCTCCAACGCAGACTTAACCTGACTGATGGCAGCCTCCAGGTCAGTCTCCGTAAGGGGAATTTCGGTACTACCGACTCTGAAACCGCAGGTGTCACTTGGAAGCCACTGCTGGCCCTCTACCTTGATCCATGGGACCAACGGAGCAACCCATTCGGCAACGTCTAGCACTCGTTCGGAGTACGTCTCGGTCTCGATAAAAACTGGCGGCAACGAATATGAATCGCTGTCATCGCCAAGCATTTCCGCTATCACCGCGGCTGGATGCAGGACGGCTCGCTTGCGCTCCTCAGGAGTTGCCTTTCGCAGGGTCCTAACGGCCTGAAGCGCTCTTTGAAGACGTTCATCAACAACGAGGTACGAACCGTTTGCAAGCGGGAAGGAGCTCGCCCCCTCCGATAGGCTATCCAAACGATCGACGAACGTCTGCTCCTCCGAGCCAAGGAGCGCACGAGTCTTAATCGTCGAGCCGTCCTCTGGATTAAAACGGGACGTCAGCAAGACGGGCTCGACCTGCAACGCACCGTTAGCGTCGGTTCCGAAGGAAAAGGTAAAGGCATCCGCACTTACGACCCGAAAAACTCGCAGAAAAGAATCTGTGACGTTGCTTACCAAGCTCTCACCGAGTGCTTCACGAATGCGCGCCCAGATACGAAATTGTTCTTGAGGGTCGGATTGACTGACAGCGTTGAACTCAGCTACGTAACCCAACACAGAAAAATACGGCTCCTGCAGGCGAAAAATATGT
>JBMOHW010000539.1:0-1526 GCA_049317665.1 Terrimicrobiaceae bacterium
CCTTCTTTGTCTTTCGCTTTGCCATATCTTCATTATAGCAAAAGAAAACCGGGATATAAACTTATTATTTCTATTCGTCATGGAAAAAGTTATACAGAAAGCATACTTATGTATAAGTGATATGACAAAGCATCATAGAGCATATAAATACAGAATATACCCAACCAAAACTCAAGAAGTTATGTTGGCAAAAATGTTTGGTTGCTCTCGTTTTGTCTGGAACCATTACCTTAATAAAAATCAACAACACTACCTTGCAAATAAAGAAAAGCAAGAGCAAAATAGAATGAAAGGTTATCTTTCCTATTTTGATAATGCAAAAAATCTTACTGATCTTAAAAAAGAAGAAGATAAAAAGTTCTTATCAGAAGCCTATAGCCAATCTTTACAAGCAACATTAAAACATTTAGATAGCTCTTATAAGAGATTTTTCAATAAAGCTTCTGGATTTCCAAGTTATAAGAAAAAAAATGGTAAACAATCGTTTACCATCCCACAAAATGTCAAGATATCTGGTAAAAAGATTAAAATGCCAAAGTTCGGCGGCGGTATAAAAATCGTCATTGATAGAGAAATGACAGGTAGGATAATAACAACCGTTATATCTAAAACTCCAAGTGGCAAGTATTTTGTGTCTCTATTGACAGAGGAAGATATACAAACTCTTCCAGAGAATAAAAAAGCAGTTGGCATTGATTTAGGTATAACTTCTTTTGCTTATTTGTCAGATGGCAAAGAGATTAAAAATATCAAATCTCTTAGAAAGTCTGAGAAAAAACTTAAGATTGCTCAAAGGCATTTAAGTAGAAAAAAGAAAGGTAGCAAGAATAAAGAAAAAGCGAGACTAAAAGTAGCTCGTCTGCATGAAAAGATTTCCAATAGAAGAACAGATTTTTTACATAAGACTTCAAAAAAGATTGTTGATGAAAACCAAATCATCTGTCTTGAAAACTTAAGTGTAAAAAATATGATGAAAAATCATAAGCTGGCTAAAGCTATTGGAGATTGTAGTTGGAGCACTTTTGTTAATCAAATAGAATACAAAGCTAAATGGTATGGAAGAACCGTTGTATCTATAGATCGTTTTTTTCCTTCTTCCAAGGTATGTTCTGAATGCGGATATAAGAATGATAGATTAACTCTTAAAGACCGAGAATGGACTTGTTCTGGTTGTGGAGTTGTTCATATTCGTGATTGGAATGCCGCTAAAAATATATTAAAACAGGGATTAAACTCCCTATCGCTGGGAACCGGCGATTACAGATGTGGAGAGGAGATAAGTCCTTCGCATGAAGGCAAACACCTTGTTGAAACATCTAACTCAAGCGATTGAGTAGTTCATTGTTATCTAACCTTCTGAGAAACATTACAACTGCATCGTTAGGAATGAAAGAATAGATTTGGACTTTTCCATGACCATATTCTCCTATGGTAGCTCTCGTGCCTCTATGGGGAGAAGAACCAATCACTCTGTATAAGCCGCCTTCCTTTAATCCTTCAAATCTCATGCAGCCACCTCTAAACTC
>JBMOHW010000540.1:0-1524 GCA_049317665.1 Terrimicrobiaceae bacterium
TCTTTGGAAAGTGTGCCAGTGCAAAGACCAACAAGCCAAAGAAGAAGACTATCCAGGAGCATCTCAATGCAAAGTTCAAGAAGAAGCCCGCCAAAAAATATTCTTGAGTGAATGTACAATGTACATGCAAATGACTGATGAGAAACCAAGTGTGACTGACCTTTTGGCCAAGTGGATTCCACGTATCTCGCTTTTTATTGGCCTCTGCGCTTTCATCTTCCAGGTGACTGTTCTGTACCCGTGGCACTTGGAGCTGTCGCACGAGTTTGCAAAACTCTCAGCGGCGGTCAAGAATTGCACAAAAAAATAAACAGTATAAAAAAACGTGTCTCAAAAGTACTTAGGTACAAGACTAGCTAATAGTAAAAGTCCATCATGGATAATACAGATGACTTTATCAAGTGTATTATCCAGAAGATTGTAAAAGATTATTCCATCAAACAAACGACTCTTTCTAAAATGAAAAAGTCGGACCTCGTGAACGAGTGTAAAAGTCTTGGTTTATCTGCGACGGGTTCTGTGCTTGCTCTCAAGAAAAGCATCAAGGAGCATCGCACTGTAAACGGCGTCAAGACGAGTCGTAGCAAAAAACTGAAAAAGTGTACGCCTGTTCACACTCACCCTCTGAGTACGGTGGTCGAGAAAGGGTGTCCCTTGTGTCAGACGCATGGCAATGTCATGTGCAAGAGTGACACCGAGTACGAAATTGTTTAAAAGTCTGCGTCAATCGAAAACGTATGCGAGTTGTTACCCATGACACCAGCCTTTTGGTACTCACCCACTCTCTTTTCAAAAAAGTTTGTTTTACCCTGTAGACTAATCATCTCCATCCAGTCGAATGGATTTCCCACATTGTAATATTTAGGTACACCCAGGCTCGCAAGGAGGTGGTCGGCGACAAACTCAATGTACTGGCTCATCATGTCGCTGTTCATACCAATCAGGTTTACTGGGAGCGCGTCGCAGACGAATTCCTTTTCAAGTTTCACCGCCGACTGCACGATTTCGAGCACAATTGAGTACTCTAGTTTTTGATTCAAGTGACTGTACAGTAAACATGCAAAATCCCTATGAAGCCCCTCGTCCCTGCTTATGAGTTCGTTTGAAAATGTCAGCCCGGGCATCATGCCTCTCTTCTTGAGCCAGAATATGGCACAGAACGAACCCGAGAAGAAGATGCCCTCTATACACGCAAACGCAATCAGTCGTTCCGAAAACGAACGGTCTGAACCTATCCATCTCAGAGCCCACTCAGCCTTTTTCTCTATGATTGGAATCGTCTGAATAGCCTTGAACAAGTGCATCTTTTCCTGAGTGTCCTTGATGTAGTTTTCAATCAAGAGGGCGTACATCTCCGAGTGAATTCCTTCAATCATAATTTGAAACCCGTAAAACGCCCTCGCCTCTGGTACCTGAACATCCTTCATGAACCTCACCGCCAGATTCTCGAGAACAATTCCGTCACTGGACGCAAAGAATGCAAGCACATGACTGATGAAATGACGCTCGTTGTCATTCAGAGAC
>JBMOHW010000541.1:0-1517 GCA_049317665.1 Terrimicrobiaceae bacterium
ATTGGTTTGACCTTAATTATTCTGGGCTTTATTCTTGGATTATGTTATAATATATTATGGAATTTCTTCACAAAGTTATTAAAGCTCTTATAGGTTCCCCTGTTGTTAAGATTACAACAGGCACGAACAATCTAGAGGAGTTGTTAAAGCAATTTGATGCTCCTCCAAAGAAAAATACCCCTGAATATGTCGTGCAGGATTATCAAATTAAACAGACTATTGCAGCAATAGAAGTAGACTTACTTAAGCTAGATCCGTCTACGAGCTATAAGGGATACCAAGTTTGCTATAATAGTGATGGAAAAAAGTTTTTTGACTGGGTTCCATGTATTACTAGACCTGAAGTAATTTTTTGTTCTTATGGCAAAAATTAAGAAATATAGCTTACGCCCTCAATTATGGTTGGTTGAAATATCCGTTAATGACCCCTCATGTATATTTTCTATTAATCCAAAAATTACATTCGATAAAATAATTAAAGCTAGTAACTTAAATGCGGCTGTAAGAGGAGCAGCTATCTATTGTACTAGAAAGATGAAAGAATATCCTGGCACCTGGTTTACATATTCTACAGAAAAAGTTAAACCTTATTTTTATCCTCTTCGCGTACCGTTTACTGCTGAAAGTGACTCAGGCTCTGGAATAGTTAGATCTAAATACTAAATAATTTTATGAAGCTTAAATTATCTCTTCAAGAAGTAAACGCCGTTCTAACAGGACTTGGCCGCCTACCTTATGAAGCTGTTTTTGAGTTGGTAGATAAAATTAAGAATCAGGCTATTCCTCAGATAGATAAAACTTCTATAAAAGAAGAAAAAGCTTCTTAACACCCGCTATTAATTGTATCTATTTTTTCTTTCATCTCTTTAATAGACTTACCAGACCCTAAAATTTTATTCTCTTTTAAATTAAAAATATAGTAAAAGCCTTTCTTTTCAATAATGTTATATTGTTCATATATAATACCTTCTATAGGATTAGAGTTATGCTCTAATAGATACTTGTTAAGAAGGTTGTTAAAGGCCATAGAAGTATTTATTTGATATAGTGTGTAACAATTTTAAATATATTCAATGACAAGCATTAAAGAGTTAGATAGCTGTTCAGAAGAACGGTGGAAAAAAGCTCAAGAGTGTGAGCTAAAGTCATGGTTGGGTTCACCCAAACATCATGATGATTGGAATTCCTGGTGGCTTCATTACTTTAAGAACTATGAATGTTTGAAGGGCGAGAAATTCAACTCTTATATAGAAGTAGGTTGTGGTCCTTATGCAAAGAATACAGAGTTTTTTCTTAATATGTTTTCTAATATAAAAGACATATCACTGCTCGAGCCTCTTCTATATAACTTTGTAACGACTGATTACCATGTAAAGAAGATTTCAGATCAATACAATGCAAAGCTTATTAACAGCTCTATTGAAGAGCATGAACCATCTAGAACTTATGACATTGTTTTATGTATAAATGTTTTAGATCATGTTAAGGATGCAAATCTTTGTATGCAGATTATGAAT
>JBMOHW010000542.1:0-1515 GCA_049317665.1 Terrimicrobiaceae bacterium
CGATTCGCTGGCGATCGGCAAGCAGCTTGAGGAGATTGAGGAAGGAAGGGGTGACCTCGTCAGCAAAAAGCTTGACGAGGGCTGCTTTCTTGGCTTCCACTTCGAGCACCGGCGAGGCCATGGCCTCACGCAGCGCGGGGGATTCCTGCCAGAGGGCCAGGATCTGGCGGGCCTGATCGATGACCTGATCGGTCTCATCCTTGGCCTCACTCACCTGGAGAAAGGCTTCGGCGTAAGGGGTGGTGATCGTGTTGAGCAGAGGCATCAGACGTTCCCCAGCGATTGGATGGACTGATCGATCAACCGAGTCTGGGCCTCGGCGTCGAGCTTGCCCGGCAGGGTTTCGAGGGCCTTGTCGATGGCCATCAGGGCAGCCTGGCGGCGCAGTTGGTTGGAAACCCGGGCGGCCTCTGAGGCGAGATCGGAGGCTGAATCCTGCTTGAGGCGGGCCATTTCGGCCACTGTCCGCTTCTCGCTGTCGAGGCGGATCGCCTCGGCACGGACTTTGCCATCGGCACGGATCTTTTCGGCCTTGAGCTGGGCATCGGCCAGATCCTTCTGCACCGCGGCCAGAGCCGTGGTGGCCGCACTCAGCCGTTGCTCGGCATCATTGAGGTCGGTGAGGATGGCGGCGCGGCGGCGCTCGAGGATGCCGCCAAGAAAGCCCTTCAGAAACCAGACCAGACCCGCGATCACGATCGCCAGGTTGATGATGTTGGTTTCGAAGAGGTCGAGGTTGAGGCCGAAGCCGCCGTGCGAGGCCAGGAGTGGAAGCATGGTTGGGGTCATGACGCGGCAAGCAGACGATCGACGATCAGGCCGGCAAGCTGGTCTGCGTCACCGCGAAGCGCGGCCAGGGCGGAGGCTCGCTGGGTATCGATCTCCCGGCGGGCCTGCTCACGGCTGGCATTGGCTTCGGCTTGGGCAAGGGCAAGGGCCTCCCGATAGAGGCGGTCAGCGTCTTGCTCGGCCTCCACGACCAGCTTCTGGGACTGCAGTCGAGCCTCCCGGAGCTGCTCCTTGAGGTCAGCTTCAAGACGCTCCACCTGGGCCAGCTTCTGCTTGGCGTCGGCACGGCTGGTGGCGATGTAGCCCTCGCGCTCTTCCACGGCCCGACCAACGGGGCGGAAGAACAGGGCATTGAGAATGAAGGTGAGGATCACCACCTGCAGCGCCATCAGCGGCAGGGTGGCATCGAGGTCGAAGAGACCTCCCTCCTTTGCGCCTGCCTCGGCAAGCAGAAGCCAGCTGGTCATGGAGCGGGAGAGCGTAAGAAGGGGCGGACGAAATCGCCGGGGAAGGGCGTGCTGAGATGCCGCCGGGGAGGATGGCGAATCAGACGGTCAGACCGAAAGGTCAACGCGTTGAGCGTGATCAACAACCCTGGACGGTCAGCGGAAAGAACCACCGGAAGCCCACCGGACCAGGGGAAGACCTGAAGGACTCCCTGACCCGGCAGAACATCGCGGCGGATCAGCCGGCGAAGGGGTTCGCGAACAACAGCACCAGGGCGAC
>JBMOHW010000543.1:0-1514 GCA_049317665.1 Terrimicrobiaceae bacterium
TGTTGATAGTCAAATAAATCTTATTGCTTTGAATAAACAAAAGCTTATCAGCAAAGTTTTTTATTTTATCTTGTGTGTCTAAGTGTTCTCCATGAAAACTTGCAGTAACCATTGCATTGCTCAATCTAGTAGCAACAGCAACATATTTCTCAAACCATTTCATGTTTTGAGAACAGTTAGAAGTCATATGAACAGATGTTCTATTTGTATTAGGAACATCGTCTGCAAGGTATTTTAGTATATCAAGGAATCCTGGATGAAATGTAGGTTCTCCCCCACTCAAGCTAAATGAGAAACTATTAAATCCATTTCCCCGTGCTTGCCGTTTTATTTCATCAATTGTCTTGAAATATACTTCTGTTGGCCTGTGATCTTTTTTTCTTGAACTGCCATGAACCCAGCAATAGGAACAGCTATAGTTACAATATCTTCCTAAGATCCAACTTACAACAAAAAGATCTCTATGAAGTAAATCTCGATGGCCAAACTTTACAATATCATCAAAAGGAATCGCTTGAAAATCATAATTAAGTTGGGGCATTATTTCTCTTTAAATATTTTTCTAGTATTTCATACATTTCAGATTGAGTATATGTATGAAATACGTCTATCTTAAATTTTTCCATTATATCAAAAATGCTGTCTCTGTATGTGTTTAATTTCTTTTCATTCAAATCAAATTCATATTTCCTATTAATATAGAAATCAAAAACATTTATTTCTATTCCTTTTTCTTTAGATTTAAAGAAAGGAAAATTATCATAGAAAAAATCATTTAAAGTAATTTTTTTAGAAAACCCGTGTCTTGTAAAAATAATATTTTGGTTTTCATAATACATGCAATATTTTGCTAAAACTTTATAAAAAAATAAAATTCTAAAAATAAAGTGCTCAGATTCATTTTTGCAAATCAAGTTATAATTTTTTGATTTAGGAAATACTTCATGAATATAAATGCTATTTTCATCATTTATAGTATTATGCATTTTAGTCACATTGTTTTTAAGATGTTTAGGAAAATAATTATCTGAAAAATAATATCTTAAATTTGAAATATATTCTTTTCTATCTTTACTATAACATATGCTTTTAATTTTATTAAGTCTGTTCTCTATTAGTAGATCACAATAATTAGATAATTCTGTTACTTCTCTTTTATGGTCTAATCTGTTGAACCAAAAAAGTGGCGTTTCGTTTAACGGATCCAATGAAGCAAACTCGTATCGAGTTTTACTATCCTTATATTGGATATAATTTACTTCTCCATGATATGACTCATACAATAGAAAAGAAAAAAATTCGCCGCCATACCCGCCCTTATAATTTACTGTTATAAGGTCTGACCAATCATCATATGCCATTTTGATTACTTCATATAAGGGTATAAAAAATTATATAATTTTTCATTAAAGTATGATTTGTTATATATTTGATTTATATCAAGTTCATAAGTTTTAAAAATATCAATATTTTTTTGAGCATACTCTTTTATTTTATTTTTATTTAAATTGATT
>JBMOHW010000544.1:0-1514 GCA_049317665.1 Terrimicrobiaceae bacterium
ACGAAAATTAAAAGTAGTTATTGATGCTGGTAATGGAATGGCCGGTCACACCGCGCCAGCGGTGATGGCGCGCTTAAATGTTGAAGTAATTCCAATGTTCTTCGAACTGGATGGAAATTTTCCAAACCACGAAGCAAATCCAATCGATCCTAAGAATTTAATTGACTTACAGAAGCGAGTTCTCAAAGAGAATGCAGATATTGGACTTGCCTTTGATGGCGATGCCGATCGTTGCTTCCTGATTGATGAAAAAGGCTCCTTGGTAAATCCATCAGCGCTAACAGGCTTAATCGCAGCGCGAGAGCTAAAGCGCAAGCCTGGCTCCACAATTATTTATAACTTAATTTCATCTAAAGCGGTTCCAGAAATTATTACTGAAAATGGTGGAACCCCACTTCGCTCAAGAGTTGGACACTCATTCATTAAAAAAATGATGGCGGATTCTGGCGCAATCTTTGGCGGCGAACACTCTGGCCATTTTTACTTCGCAGATTTTTGGCGGGCGGATTCGGGAATGCTAGCCGCACTCTTTGTATTGACTGAATTAGCCTCAGGTAAAAGTTCTTTATCGAATCTTCTAAAACCATTTAATCGTTATGTAGCAAGTGGTGAAATTAACTCGGAAGTTAAAGATGTCCCAGCAGCCATTCAAGCAATCCTTTCGGAGTATGAGGGTTTTGAAGTAGATGAGTTAGATGGCATTACCGTGACCGGCCCGAAGTATTGGTTCAATGTCCGCGCCTCTAATACCGAGCCGTTGCTACGTTTAAATGTCGAAGGCGATACCGAGGCTCAAATGATCAAGGCACGCGATGCTCTGCTCGCAATCATCAGGGCTAAGCGATAACCTACGCTCCTACACATTAATTTGAGAAGCCTCTCATTCAAGCTTTTATAGGAGTTATTCGTGAACGTTCAAACTGCAGTAAAACATGACATTGCAAATCCGGCGCTAGCAGCCGAAGGTAAGAAGAAGATTGAATGGGCAGAACGCAATATGCCGGTATTGGCACAAATTCGTGAACGCTTTGAGAAGGAACAACCATTTAAGGGAATTCGTATCTCTGCATGTATGCACGTAACAACTGAGACCGCTAACTTGATGCGCGCCCTAAAAGCTGGCGGAGCAGAGCTTGCACTTTGTGCGTCAAATCCACTTTCAACTCAAGATGACACTGCAGCAGCACTTGTTCATGAATATGGAATCAGTGTCTTTGCTCGCAATGCTGTTGATCGCGATGGTTATTACTCACATATCAATGCATCACTAGATATCAAGCCACACTTGGTATTCGATGATGGCTGCGACTTGGTAAATACTCTTCACACAACACGTACTGAATTAATCGAAGGAATTATCGGTGGTTGCGAAGAGACAACAACTGGCGTTATTCGCTTAAGCCAAATGACCAAAGATGGCGCACTAAAATTCCCGATGATCGCCGTGAATGACACTGATACAAAGCACATGTTTGATAACCGTTTTGGAACTGGTCAATCAACACTTGATGCGA
>JBMOHW010000545.1:0-1512 GCA_049317665.1 Terrimicrobiaceae bacterium
CTGTTTTCGATGAGCTGTGTCAATCTTGCGGCGCCACATATCCAGCAGCTTTACGCTTTTCATAATACCCGTGCGTGGACAGTTCTTACATTGATTCCAGCGTTACACATCTGGTTTGCATCACTTCGGCCAAGTACTACTAATCAACTGGGATTGTTAGGCCAGATTTTGTTGGCCTTCCCTGCAATTTGCGTGAGACCGACTGCGCAGTGGCTCCTGGTGTTTCTTTTCACGGTTTCCTTTGCGAATGTTGGACTGCGGGTTCTGAGAGAAAAACAAATACCGTCCTTTGCAGAGATTTGTGGGTGGAGCTTGCTGTTTATTGGAACTTCTTTGCTTGCAAATTTGGCAAACCAGAAAGAGCTTCGTGACCCGAAGCAGATTTACACAAAATGGCACTCCGTTGCCGTAGGCTTGGGCATGAGTGACAAAATTCAGGCAGTTTGGAGAGAAGGAAGTGGCACTCTATTACCTCCGGAAATCATTCGTCAACCAACAGACGGGGATGCTTACCAGCTAGTTTTGGCGTTTTTAAAAAATGTGGACAGAAACCAAGAGCTAAGTGCCTATTACGCCCCTGGCGGGATAATGGTAGTTACAGAAGATTTTAATTGGCTGAAATATGAACAACATTGCAAAAATGCTGTTTTCTGGCTTTTAGGTAAAAGCCGTAAGTGGGATTTGCTGTGTCTGTGTGGAATTAAGATCAGGCAGTTTCTCTTCAGTCTTTGGGTTGAGGGGTGGGGGCCGTCTTGGAGCATGGTCTTCTTGGCTCCCCTGGTCTTGGTTTACGCGGGAATGATTTCTTTTGGTAGATTTCGAACTTATCAAGTTATCGCCCCATTTTTACTAATACTAGGATTTTTGTTTATTCCGATAATCATAACGCATCCACAACCACACGGCCTGTCTGAAGGCTTAGTAGCTTACTGCGCTGTTGTGCTGCTTCTTTTTTCACAGGGGCGCTTTCTTTTGGCAAAATGGCTCGGTTGGCATTGGAAGGATGAGCGGGCCACGAATGACGATAATGCCAGTTCGCCCAGCCTTGGGATAAGAGCATGAGAAACGCTTTTGCCGATGAAATCCGAAAGATCGCCGTGCAGGATGCTCGCGTGGTGATGCTTAGCGCCGATATTGGGAACCGGCTTTTTGACAAGTTCAAAACAGAGTGCCCAGGGAGATTTTTTAATACAGGGGTCGCCGAGGCAAATACCATCAGCATGGCTGCCGGAATGGCAGCGACGGGTTTGCGCCCCGTTTGTTATACGATCACTCCTTTTATTACCGCCCGGTGTTATGAGCAGATCAAGGTGGACGTTTGTTACCATGAACAGCCCGTGGTAATTGTTGGAACTGGCTCTGGCTTGTCCTATGCCTCCCTTGGGGCAACCCACCACTCGTTGGATGATCTGGCCCTGATGCGCGTTTTGCCAGGTATGCGCGTATTGGCCCCTGCAGATGCCATGGAACTTCGCTCTTGCTTGCAAGCAGCCATGAAGGCCAATCATCCAA
>JBMOHW010000546.1:0-1509 GCA_049317665.1 Terrimicrobiaceae bacterium
AGCCCAGCCATTGCCAATGTTTTGTTGATGATAGAGTCATACCACTCAAGGTTAGCCCCGCCAGAACGAATGGCAGCCATAGCCTCAGTAGCCATAAGCTTTGCAATAATTTTTCTGTCTTCTGGCTTCTCCGTGCTTAATACTGGCAACCCAGAACTTCTGCGTTCGTCTTGCAATAGTTGGATGACTTCTGGCAACCCACCAACCTTGTCGGTCTCAAACTGTTCAGTCCCAGCTTTGCCGGTCTGATGGATTAAAGATGTGGATGCAAACTCTTGCGGAGTCAGATCCATTTCTTTTACTACATCATCAATAATTTTTTCATACTTGGGCAGTATGGCTGGGTTTAACAAACCCTTCTTGGTGTTTCTTAGGCTTGACTTCTCTTCTTCAGTTGCAGCTTTGGTTCCACGCAACTCGCCACGCTCTGCCTTGGCAAAGATGTCTTCAGCAGTCTCAAATCCGTTACGCATCAGCGCATTCTTTAGCGCCCGGAAGAAATCGTTTAAACGTTTTAAGATAGAAGCAATCATGCCGCCGGGTGACTTGCCAGCATCAAAATCTGCAAACGCATCAGCGATTGCTTCTTCCATTAGAAGCTCTTGCAGCTCTGCGTCAGACATAACCTCGCGTTTAGGCTTGTCTGGGTTGGCCTCATTCCATGCTTCTGGCTCTGTTTGATTAATGTAAACATACCCGTCATAACGGGACATTACCTTGCCATCAACCTCAACGTTTTGATTCTTCAGGTATTTGTCTATCCAAGTCTTCTTGGCTTGGTTCTCCAACGTCGCCCACTGTTGAGGCGTGAAGAAGCCCAAGTCTTTCAAGGCATGCAACGACTCATGGCGCATAGTTTGGACAGGGTTATCCGCATCAATTGCCAACTGAATCAAGTTGTTTGTGTATGAACCTTCTGCGCCGTTTTTGATGGCTGCAACGATTTTCAAACCAACGTCACCCAGACCAAAGCGCTGGAGCATGGGAATGAGCTTCTTGCCAATCTCATCAGCTTTGGCAATTAATTCTGGACTCAGTGCTGGCGCTGGCTCAAGCTTCTTGGGTGAACGCTTAACAACGATGCCAGTAGGCTGCTTGCGACGCTCAATCTCTTTGGCTGCGCGGTCAGCAATTGCACCAAGGCGACCATCAGACGCAGTGCTGGCCAGCTCATCATCAGACATTTGAACAACGATTGCTTCTTGAGCTTTGGCGTTGTCAGGGAAACTACCTAATGATTTACCCCGCTTGGTGACAGTAATCTTTTCGCGGGTGACTTGCACTTTCTTCTCGGTTGGGCGAGTCTTTAGTGGGGCGCTGTACTCTTCAATGCGGTTAAGATTTCGCTCAATACGTTTGCCAAGAATCTTCTCTTGCTTAGCCTGACGGGTCTTAGCCAGCTCATAAGACTGCGAACCCTCTTGGCCGCGTGCTTCCATGCTTTCTAATTGTGTACGGCCATTTTGGATAGTCGCAGAGTCTCGGGTAATGTTGCCCAAAAGCTTTTCA
>JBMOHW010000547.1:0-1508 GCA_049317665.1 Terrimicrobiaceae bacterium
TATATTTGTTACAATAAGTTGCTGCGGCTCTTACAGCTGTGTTTATGGAATAAGCTTTAAATACTTTCATGTATGATATTTGTGAGTTGATTGAAAAGGAGCAGCCAGGATCATTGACTGTAATTAAAACTTTGTGATATTGAGGTTGAGTTGAAACTCTATTTACTTTAGCCATTATTGTATGTTAGAGGAATAATCAATTACGGCAAATCCAAATACATACGGGTAGTCATTGCATGCTGTTTATAATCAGCATAATAATATGCCTCTTGACCATCGAGAAAAATTGGCCGGGTCTTTGTTGCAAACGTTTTCCACTGCTCTAGGAATTGTTCCCCGTGGTGTGATTTGATATCAGATAGCATAACATAATCGAACGTTAGGGTTCTTCCTTGTTCTTCTTTAACGCCCCTGGTAGGCTTACAGAACTTCATTTAAATATTATAACCGTTTAAGCTTTTAAGCAACGTCTTATATCCTTTTTCTGTTGTTATAGTTTTCATTACCTTAAGAATATTAATAGCAGGATAATATATATTCCAGAGCTGTTGTGGGTGATACACGCTTTTTGCATCAATATCACTATACATCTTATCTCTTACTTGCTCAATAGAAGACTGCATATCATTTAAGATGGCTCTATCCTGCTCAAGTTCTGCTCTATCTTTCTGTGGTGCTTCAAGCTTTTCTCCACTCTTCTCCTGGTTTACATACTTGTCATATAAATCTTGGTAAGGTTGACCACCTTTCTTAATTGCATCCATTATTGCTTTTTCTTGCTGTTGACCCTTGCGCCACACACTACTATCATCAGAATACTCATAAGACCAATCGTGCCGTTCTAGCATTTTATGAAATTGGTAAAGTGATGGCAAGGCGCCCTCTTCCTCTTCTCTCCGGTGACCGTGTCCCCCGGTGTCTGTACTAGCACCCTTGCTAATCATACCCTTTTGCTTCATATGTGTCATGAGATCCCCCTCCATGTCTCTATCTTCTTCTTGTTCATTCTTAACGCAATTATTCACTCTTATACCGCCTTTCATTTTTGTACCATCCTTATGATAACCGCTCCAACATTTAGAGTCAAGCCTTCTTTCTTCTTGCTCGCCTTTTGCTTCTAATTCTTTAGCATAATCATGGGCTGAATATTCTTCTTTGCTGTCAGGCATTTGCTCTCTAAAATCATCTTCTACTTCTGGAAAACCATGCTTTTGATAGTGGCTGTACTGAGATACTACTTCCATAGGAAAATCTTCATCATAGAACATGTTGCGTGCTGCTAACCGGGGATTTTTGCGATCATGCACCAGTCTTTTCAAAACCTCTTGAAATGCTAAACTCAACACTTTGTCTTGACCTTCTTTGTTGCTAATATCTATATCTCTAGGTAGGAAAGCTGTGGCCCATTCATAATCATATTTTAACTTTTCTTTAGGTTTATCCTCTGGAAGCTTGGAAGCTGCATGTTTAGAGAGTTTAGCAAACTCAGGATAAGGCATATTTTCATT
>JBMOHW010000548.1:0-1507 GCA_049317665.1 Terrimicrobiaceae bacterium
TCCGACAGTTCTACCCCGTATGGATATTCCTCATGGCTAGGATCATCTACTAAGAATGCGTATGTAATCCGTTCAAAGTTATCGTTCACGACTGCACGAATCATGTCCCAATTGATACCGATATTTGGATCATGGTATTTAGAGATCAATCCTAAACACTCTCTAGCCTGTTCTTCTGTCAGCCATTCATGCTCACCACGGATATCGTCTGTATGCCACCAATCTGCGACCCAATCAGGGCTAGTCAATCTCTTGACATCATCCACGGATGGAACTTCTTGACCTTCTGGTAATTCAAACTCTAACACTATTTTTGGCATTCTCTCTCTCCTTTACTAGATATTGAATAACCTGAGAGTAAGACGGGGTGAACCCCATCTCCTCGGTCAGCGTTTCCCTTAACTTGGTTAGTAAGTCCATGGTTTCAGGGTTAATAGACACATTAACTTTCTTCGGTTTCTGCATTTTCTTCCTCGTCTTCCCACTCTGCCATGTTCCATGAGATACAAAACTCCTCATCTATCTCTGATGGAATGTTCTTCTTTACCCACTTTGAATTGCCTTTTATTTCATAGCATTCATCTCTGCCGTTCTCCCAGATACCGCAAAAGCAACAACCACCCTCGTAATACATGGCTCTTATCTCAAATCCCATTTCATGCAGTTTCATATAGGCATCTACGGGAGGACTCCACGCAGAATCAAAACCAATCTTTATGGTGTTATTCTTGATGTCCTTTAAGGTCAGTTTTTCATACCCATCTCCATGACCTATGTCCCACTTTGTCCCCCATTCTGCTACGCAGAAGTCATACCAATCTGTATAGCCAAAAAACTCCCTGTTCAGTTTTTGCTTTTCCTCCAAGAGTCTTTGCTCATAACTTTCTTTAGAACCGACATTACCCGATACTGTGTCCGTTAGTTCCTTGGGGATTGGAATAAACTCTCTCAATAACCCGTTCCTGTTATATCCCCTTACGACCCGTTTCATCATCATCTTGTCTTTATGGGAAATAGTTAGTGTATTACTGCACCAATTAGGCATTTTCATTCTCCTCAATAAGTAAAACTTCAGCAACAAATGGATCATTCAAATCATCAGCATTAAACATACTCCATGCCAAATCTTCCGCATCTACTTCGTCATAGCCATCTACTTCATAAACTACACATCTTTCAATTACAACTTGATACTTAGGCATCTGCGTTCTCCTGTTAAGTTTTTTCAATATCTTTCACGACTTCTGTAATACTTCCTTCGTAAAATTCCCAATCAGTTTCATAAAAATCGTTTTCAATCTCTGCATCTATGATTAAATCTCTTGCCTGATCTTTGTCATCAGCCTCAACTTCAATTTCAAAATACTGTTTTCTAATCATTACTCCGCTATATATTGGCATTCTCTTTCTCCTCTTGTGAAATAACAAAGTAATAGGTGCTATAACATTTAGGGCATACCACCTCTGCCTCATCCTGTCCCTCTATCTCATGCTCTGCATGGGTAAA
>JBMOHW010000549.1:0-1505 GCA_049317665.1 Terrimicrobiaceae bacterium
CGATTGCTGGAGCCACGCCTAAGAAAGTGATTGCAAGAGCACCGAAGCTGGTAAACATCGTCTTGTAATCCCTGCCCTAAACATTGGAATTTCCTCGGAAGATATGTAAAAATTTTCTCGGAATTTTCTAATCAGGAGGGGTTATCCGTGTCCGACTACCACGATGATCCCATCAATCAGTTACGGCCGCGGAGCTCTGTCTTTCCCAGCATATTGGCTCTTGTAGTCCTACTTGCTGGCGGCGGCTTCTATCTCTCTAGCACCCTAGCTGCAAATATCACGCTGAGTTCTGGTGGATCTATTGAGTTTGGTCAAGGAGTCTCTCAAGCAGTTGCATGTTCTGGAAGCCAGAACGTGACTGTGACTCCTAGATCCTCCTTTGTGAATGCTACCAACGGAACAGGAACTTATTACCTCGGGTCCATTACCGTCGCAAATATTCCCACCAGTTGTTACGGTGTCAACTTTAAGTTAAGTGCTTTTGGCCCATCAAGTAGTACTCCACTGGCACTCTTTAATTCGACATCAACCGAAGCGGTTGTGTATAACAATTCCGGAAGTTTTGAAGCTAGACCCCTCGGTTCGGCCTTTTCAATCTCAGGAGGAAGTGGAACTTTTACAGTAACTTTTAATACACCCGTGGCAGAGGCTTACTCTGTATCAAAAGTAACAATCCAAAGTGCATCAGGGCAAGCCGTGCAACTCGGAGAAACGGGACCGGGTGGCGGAGTTATTTTTTACAAAGCAAGTACTCCATTTTCATGTGGTCCAACAAGGGCAGCCACATGCAGTTATCTCGAGGCTGCACCTAATGGCTGGCAGGGGGCGGGTGCAACAGATGATCGAAACCCCGATACAAATCGCACTTGGTCGCCAACTGGTCAGAGATCTAACGTGATTGCCTCGCAAGAGGGAATCGGATGGGGATACAAACATTCGGTAACCATCGCAGCGTTGGCGGGCAGCAACACAACAAATAGTGCGGCAACACTTGCCCGTTCATATTCAGTAACGGTTGGATCGACCGTTTACAACGATTGGTTCTTACCATCGAAGGATGAGCTCAACGAGATGTACCTGCAGAAATCAATGATTGGGCTCTCCGAAGCCCCATACTTTTCCTCAACTGACAATACAAATATTGATGCAGGAACTCGTGCTGCCTATTCCCAAAGTATGCAATCTGGGGCCGTAATCCCTGACGCGTTCAAGTACTACTCTGACTTTGTGCGCCCAATCCGCGCTTTCTAACCTCGCCCCGTAAGGATCTGCTAAAACGCTGAGCCTGCCGTGTTGCCGTTTAGCAGCAAGCAGATAACCTTCCGCAATGAGAATGTCAGGTGTCCTTAAGGTAGTAATAGCTACCTGCGCGATTTCCCTGATTGCCGCGCATCTTTCTCCAGCAACTGCTGCCGCTGCCACGCAGTTAGTCACATGCGTTGATCTAGCGAGTGGCAAAGAGCGCATCTCCAAGACTGAAACCTGTCGAACTACAGAGGCTACAG
>JBMOHW010000550.1:0-1502 GCA_049317665.1 Terrimicrobiaceae bacterium
GTGCCCAAGAGCATCCAGAATTTCCCTCTGAATTCCAACAAAATCCGCCGATAAAGGGTCGCGATAACGCGGCAGATTGATATTAATGATTTTTTTTACGGAGCCTGGGTGGGCCTTTAGCACGACCACCTTATCGCCAAGATAAACCGCCTCTGAAACGTTGTGCGTTATGTAGACGACCGTCTTTTGAGTGGCGCTCCATATGTCAGTCAACATTTTCTGCATCTCGTCTCTCGTCATAGCATCGAGCGCGGCAAATGGCTCATCCATCAACAATACCGAAGGGTTGTATGCTAAGGATCGTGCAATTGCAACACGTTGTTGCATTCCACCGGAGAGTTGGTGTGGGAAAGATTCTGAAAATTTTTCAAGCTTGACGAGCGCAAGAAACTCCATTGCTGTCTCGGCACGCTTTTTTGCCGGCATTTTTTGCATTTCCAGCCCAAATTCAACATTTTCTCTAACCGTTCGCCAAGGAAATAATTGCGCAAAATCCTGAAAGACAACCGCGCGATGCGCAGGAGCTCCGCCAACAGATTGGCCACCAACAATAATCTCGCCGGCTGTTTCATGAAGAAATCCAGCCAACATATTTAGGATAGTGGTTTTGCCGCATCCGCTTGGGCCGACCAAACATACGAATTGTCCCGCCTCTACGGAGAAAGACACATCACTTACCGCTAATACCTCTCGTTCCGCCGAGTGGTAGGTATAAAAAACGTTTTTTAGTTCAATTCGCTCAGCCAACTCCGAACCTTTCAAAGAAACTTTTCCCCTAAAGTGACGGTACTCGCTACAATGGAATAGATCAATGTGAATTTTTTCATAAATTCCATAAATTCTGTCTATATGTACACCCCTGGGGCGCCATGGAATTAAGGCATTTGCGGTATTTTCTGAGTATCGTGAAACTAAGTAGTTTCACTAGGGCTGCAGAGGAGCTCTCGGTAACTCAACCCACCCTCTCTCATCAGATTCGTCAGCTTGAGGAAGAGCTAGGGTGTGAGCTACTCGATAGAACGTCCCGCAATGTTCGCCTCACCAATGCTGGCGAGATATTCTCCAATTTTGCTAGACGATCGGTAAAGGAGGTTGAAAACGGGAATGCTGCAATCCAGGAATTTCGGGGCTTGAGAGTGGGTAGCCTCGCGATGGGTGTGGTGTCTGCTTTCATCAATAACATCATGCCGTCTGTCATCTCAAGATTTCAGTCTGAGTACCCTGGAATTAACTTGAAGGTCCTCGAGCTTCCCACCGGGGAGTTAGGTCGGCAAGTAAGCGCGGGTGATTTGGCTTTCGGGTTTGCTTACGGCCCTTCGTCGACCGATCAGGTTATATGGGAGGAGCTCTTCAAGGAACGCCTGTGTCTGATCGTCTCGAAGAGACATGAATTTTCAAAGTACAAGTCCGTCAGCTTTGAGGAGATTTCCAAGACACCCCTCGCTCTATTAACCCGCGAGTATCTATCGCGCAAGATGATTGATACTGCATTCTTGGAGGCG
>JBMOHW010000551.1:0-1502 GCA_049317665.1 Terrimicrobiaceae bacterium
TAGTGCCTGGTCCTCCTACATTGCCGATAACGACGGGCGACTCCCTCCCGCCTCTACCGGAAAAGGTCCTTGGTATCAGGATTATTGGACAAAAAGTCTTTACCCCTATCTGGGCTTTTCGTCGGCCCCTGAGGGGCACCGCGATGCGCTCGTGAATACGGTGGCATTTTGCCCCTTGGATAAAGGGATTCCCTTTCATCAGAAAGAATACAGCGCTTTGTCGTATATCCCGAATGCCTTAATCGGAGGCGCTTATGATCAGGACGGTAACATGCATGGACCGCTCACCGAATGGCCTAGCAACAGGGTGAATGTCGCAACGACTGTCGGAGCAATAGAACAACCGTCGTCGAGAATGCTTTATGCCTGCGCCAAAGAAGGACTTATCAGGTCCTGTTTCACGGCAGATAATGTTGAACCTTATCTTGCCAGAACTCATAGTGGAGGCTGTAATATTCTTTATGCCGATGGCCATGTAGCAATGTTCCGTCCCGACCCCGACAAGTCAGGGGAGGCAATTGCCTTGGTTCTTGGCCCCGGAAAGTAGTGATAATCCACGGATCCAGATATTCCATGAAACACGCAAATCACCCGGCTCGACTTGTTCTGGGGCTCTCCCTCATGATCGTGGCGAAAGTCTTCTCGTCCGAGGCCCCCACAATTGCAGAGGCCCCCACGCAAACATTCGTCCATGAAACAGCAGGAATTCTTATTCCAAAGGACACAAAAAGTCTCAAAGTGGCTCTTGATTCAGTCTCTCTTGGAAAACAGTTGTTTGCGGTTCTTGGATATTATGGCGCAGAAATTGACCGAAGCAAAGCCGATGTCAGCACAGATCTCTTAGGACTGGTGGTGGGTTCTGCAACAAATCACTTCCAGGGTTATGCAGTCTGGAAGTTCCGCTTTGAGAACGGTGTTGCACGGCCTTGTCGCATCATAGCAAACACAGTGTTCATCGGGACGCCATCGCAGCAAGCATCTGGCTGCTATCTCGCGGTCACTCCTTGCACATATCTGGATCCTTCCTTGGGTTTGATCAACCCGACTGCTAAGAACACAGCCCACATCCCAGAAACATCATCAGCTTTTGGCAGGTATCCGGAACAGATCGAACTTGAAGTTCCTCCCGGAGAAAGTGAGTTTTTTATCATCCTGGCTGACGCTGGGGGTGTGGGAACGCTAAAGCTCGAGTCCTTAAGGATGGATTTAGGAAAGTAAGCGTGACGCACTCCTACTCGTGTGCCGGCTTAGTCGGCCCTTCGGCGGGCAGCTATTCTAATCGCGATCGGCTCGGAATTCTGAAACCGACTGGAAATAGTCGGAGTAAACCATGACCAATAAAAGTTTTAAAATGCACGTTCCAACTCCAAGTGAAGTCGCCATACACGGTATCCGACGCGACCTCTTCCAGGGTGCCCCGTCCATGTTCGTTGGGGATCGGGCTTTCTTCGGGCTCATACACGGGATCGATGCCTACGAAGATCGCCCGTGGGAGGAGGCGG